>NZ_JACHMM010000001.1:5812500-6150000 GCF_014204975.1 Jiangella mangrovi | reverse complement strand
AGGGAGGCGACCGGACCGCGCCGGGGATCGACCAGGGCGCCGGTGACCTCCGCCGCGGCGCCGGCCACCGCGGAGCCGTCGGTCAGGCCGGCCAGCTCGACCCACCAGACACCGTCGGGGAACGACGGCGTGAGCGTGCGGGCCGCCTCGATCGCCAGCCGCGTCTTGCCGGCGCCGCCCGGGCCGGCCAGCGTCACCAGCCGGTGGCTGCCGAGCAGGCCGGTCACCGCCCGCACCTCGTCCGCCCGGCCGACGAACGACGTCGCCGGCCGCGGGAGGCCGCGCCCGGCCGAAGGGCGCGCCGTTGCCTGATCGGTCATCGGTGCCTCATCCTGCCAGGTTCGGCCACCTGGCAGATGTTCCGGGCCGCCGCCTCCTCGACGCTGGTCGCATCGACCTCGAGAGTCCGTCTCGAGTCCGAACCCGAGGAGCAACCGATGACCTCCGAGACGCCGATCGGCCCCGGCCCGCTGGTCGTGTCCGCTCGCAACCCGCGCTACTTCACCCACCGCGACGACGACACCGGCCGCGCGGTCTACCTCACCGGGTCGCACATCTGGAACAACCTGCAGGACGGCATGGGTCCCGGCGCCGAGGCCCCGGACGAGCCGGAGAGCGTCGACTTCGACGCCTACCTGCGCTTCCTCACCGAACGCGGCCACAACCTCATCCGCCTCTGGCGCTGGGAGCAGTTCCGGTCGCAGGCGGCCGGCGGCAACTACCACCTCGACATGTCCCCGCAGCCGTGGGCCCGCACCGGGCCGGGCACCGCCAAGGACGGCAGGCCGCGGTTCGACCTCGAGCGGTTCGACGAGGCGTTCTTCGACCGCCTGCGCCAGCGGGTCGTACAGGCGGGCGAGGCCGGCATCTATGTCGACGTGCTGCTGTTCGACGGCTGGGCCCTGCACCTGAGCCCGCCGCCCGACCACATCGAGGGGCACCCGTTCCACGAGCTCAACAACGTCAACGGCGTCTCCGCGGAGTCGATCGACGATCTGCAGGTGCTGCCGCTCGACCCGCGCGTCGAGGCGATCCAGCGGGCGTTCGTCACCAAGGTCGTCGACACCCTGCACGACCTGCCGAACGTGCTGTGGGAGGTGTCCAACGAGTCCACCGGCGACGGCGCGGTGAGCCAGGAGTTCGCCGAGTACCTCGGGATGAAGGAGGTTCCGTCGTGGGGTGATTCAACCTCCTGGCAGTACTGGGTGATCGACGTCGTCCAGCGGCACGAGCGCGACCGCGGCTACGACCCGCACCCGATCGGGATGACGATGCAGTTCCCGGTCCGGGACCAGACCCGGGTCAACGAGCCGCTGCTCGCCAGCGCCGCCGAGTGGATCTCTCCCGGCTACGACGACGACCGGTTCACCGACGGACGGCACCCGATGGACCCGGGTGCCGAGCCCTCGCGCTGGTTCGCCGACCCTCCGGTCGCCGACGGGGGCAAGGTCGTGATCAGCGACACCGACCACTATGCCCCCGGCAGCGCCGACCCGTTGTGGGCGTGGAAGTCGTTCCTGCGCGGCCACCACCCGATCCTCATGGACTTCGGGCTGATCGGCGGCCTGGAGCCGACCGGGACGGCCGACCCGGAGGCCGGCGTCCCGCCCTTCGAGTACTACGAGGCGGCCCGGTACGCGATGGGCGACACCCGCCGCTACGCGGAGCGACTCCCACTGGTCGACACCGAGCCGCGCACCGACACCGCGTCGACCGGATACGCGCTGGTCGCCCACGGCCGCGAGGTGCTCGTGCTGGAGCCCGACGGCGGTGCCTCGTTCACCGTCGACCTCGCGCCCGGACGGTGGCGGGCGGAGTGGTTCGACGTGACCCGTCGCGTCGAGGCGGACGCCGCCGACGTCGAGGTTGCCGAGACCCGGCCCGTTCCCTTCGCCGCGCCGTTCGACGGCCCGGCGGTCCTGTACCTGCGGGCGGTGTGACGATGCGGGGTGTGACGATGCGCAGCGAGGCCATGCAGCGGCTGGACGTCCTGACCGGATCCTGGCGGGTGACGATGAGCAACGCCTGGTTCCTGGAACCGGCCGGCCGGGAGGTGCCGGGCACGGCGACGGCGGAGTGGCTCGACGACGCGGTCGTGGTCTTCCGCTGGACCATGGACGGCGACGTCGCGCCGGCCACGAGCACGATGATGCTGGTGCTCGGCCGCAACGACCCGCAGGACGCCTACACGGCCCTCTACCACGACGAACGCGGTGTCTGCCGGGTCTACGCCATGACCTTCGACGGCTCGCGGTGGACCCTGGTGCGCGACGATCCCGACCGGTCCCAGCGGTTCGTCGCCGACGTGGGACCGGACCGGATCACGGGCGCGTGGGAGGCGTCGGAGGACCACGGGGTGACCTGGAGCAAGGACTTCGACCTCGTCTTCGAGCGGACGTAGCAGCCGGCCCGGGGCGTCGGTGTCACCACCGACGTCAGGACGTCATCCCGGTGAGTGCGGCATGGAACGCGACGATCCGCGCCCGCTCGGCGTCGAGCCCGGCCGCGGCGAGCAGGTCGGCGATCCGGGTGCGCTGTTCGTCGGTGAGGTGGTCCCAGGTCGTGGCGGCGCCGACCGCCAACCAGTTCGCGATGCCGGCCTCGCCGAGCGACGCGAGGTGCGCATCAGGATCACCCGCCGCACGCAGGTCGGCTTCGACGCGGTGCCATCCGCCGCTCGCGCGCGACAGCTGCCAGGCGGCTCGCCGGTGCGCTGGACGTTCCGACGCCCACGCTTCGCTCGCGAGCGATGGCGGTGCGCCCGACCGGGCCAGGGAGCGAGCGGCGGTCGCGCTCACGCGGGGGCTGGGGTCGAGAAGAACAGGGGCGAGAAGACCTGCGACCTCGTCGCTCGAAGCGCGCCCGAGGATGGCGCTGACGGCCGCGGCGCGGACGCGCACGTTCCGGTGGCCCAGGTGGTCGATGAACGACGGCAGATCGGACTCGTCGCCGACGGCCGCGATCCCGTCCAGGCAGGCTGCGAGGACCCGCGGCGACATGGGTGACGTGGCGAGTTGGCTCCGGTAATGGCCGACGATGTCGAGTCCGCGGCGGCGCGCACGCCATCGGGCCAATTCGCGCACTCTGGGTGCGCGGTCGGTCAGGAGCGCCCGGATGGCTTCGTCCGAGAGTCGGTCGTCCGGTAGTCGTGTGAGCGCGACGAGGCGGCTCTCCACGCTGCCGGCGTCGAGGAGCTGGACGATGTGGCTCGGGTCGCCGACGTGCATGAGCCAGTCGGCGCAGGCGGCGCGGAGCCATTGGTCGGGGTCGTTGCCTGCGGTGTCGACGAGTTGGTCTGCGGTGAGAAGGTCGCGCTGATGGCCGAGCTCGTGGGCCCACCTGCGGACGTTTCGTCGGCTGCTCGTACGGAGAGTCCGAACGACGTCTTCGAGACCTGGGCCGGCGATCAGGGCCTGCCGGACCTGGTCGACCGCCCAGGCTGCGTGTTGTCGGCCGCGGCCGGCCAGGAGGACCTCGAGGACGGCGGCGGCGTTGTCGGCGTCGATCTGCGGTTGCAGGCTCGTCCACGCGGCCGCGCGGACTTGTGGGACGTGGTCGAGGAGGCGGACAGCGAGTGCCGAGGCCGCGATACCTGCCGGATTCGTCGCCAGGATCTGGGTGGCTCGTTCCCGCAGTCGGCCGTCGACGTGCATGCTGGTGACGACGGCGACGAATCCGGTCGGCTCGCCGACACTGGGGTCGAGCCAGCCACGCACCCCGCCGACCGGGGTGCCCGTGGCGTAGGTGAAGGTGCGGGCGGCCTGATCGAGGACGAGCCAGGAACGGCCGTCGAGTGCCTCGAGTTCCGCAGCGCCGCCGCGCCAGTCGGCAGGTCCACCGTCGCGGGCCTTGGAGGCCAACGTGACGGCCAGTTCACGGGCTTCCGTCAGCGACGTCACGGGTTCATCGTCTCGCGCCGGCCACCGGGGGTCGTACCGATTTCTGCCTTCACCATGCAGGCACATCATGTCGTCGTCGCTTCGTCACGACGCCGGCTCGAGCACCTCGACGCGGAGGATGCGGTCGTCGCCGGGGCGCGGGTCGGTCCCGCCCCAGGTCGCGCGATCGGTGTTGGACGTGACGAGCCACAGCGCGCCGTCGGGTGCGACCTCGACGGTGCGGATCCGGCCGTAGGTGCCGACGAGATGGTCGATCGGCTCGGCCGTCGCCGTGCCGTCGTCGACGGGGAGCTGCCAGAGCCGCTGCCCGCCCAGCGCGCCGATCCACAGTGAGCCCGCGGCGTGGGCCAGGCCGGAGGGGCTGGCGTCGTCGGGGTGGAGCGTCGCGATGGGTGCCACGCCGGTGTCGCCCGCGACGCCCTCGGTCTCGGGCCAGCCGTAGTCCTGGCCGGGGCGCAGGACGTTGACCTCGTCCCAGGTGCGGTGTCCGAGCTCGGAGGCGTAGGCGGTGCCGTCGGGCCCGAACGCGATGCCCTGCACGTTGCGGTGCCCGCCGGAGAAGATGGGCGAGTCCTCCGGGTTGTCCGCGGGGACGGAGCCGTCGGTGGCGATGCGCAGGATCTTGCCGTTGAGGGAGTCGGCGGCGGCGGCGTTCTCGGGTTCGAAGGCGTCGCCGGTTCCGATCCAGAGGTGCCCGTTCGGGCCGATGACGATTCGCCCGCCGTGGTGGCGGTCGGCGGTCCGGATGCCGTCGAGCAGCACACGTTCGACGGCGAGGGAGCCGAAGTCGTCGGCGATGGTGAGCGCGACGATCCGGTTCTCGTCGGCGCCGGAGACGGACGCGTACACCGTGCGGTCCTCGTCGAAGCCGGGGGAGGCGACGATCCCGAGCAACCCTCCTTCGGAGGAGACATCGACGTCGGGGACGACGCCGACGGTCCGGGCGTCTCCGCCGTCGGCGGGCACGCGCAGGATCCGTCCGCTGATCCGCTCGGAGACGAGCGCCGTCCCGTCGGGCAGGAAGGTCAGTCCCCATGGCGCTTCGAGGCCGGCGGTCAGCTCCTCCGGCTCGGCCAGCGTCGCCACGGCCGTCGCGACGGCCGTGGCCGGCCGCTCTGTCGGCGCCGATGGCTCGGCCGGCGCGTTCGTGCAGCCCATGAGGATGACGCCCACCGCCGCGGCCAGTGTGGCGGGCCTCAAGCTGCGCCGCCGTTGACGAAGATGGTCTGGCCGTTGACCCAGCGGGCGGGTCCGGCCAGGAACGCGACGGCCTCGGCGATGTCGCCCGGGTAGCCCAGCCGCTGGAACGGGTTGTTGTTCGCGATCTGCTCGATCAGCTCCGGGCTCTTCCCCTCCAGGAACAGCGGGGTGGCGGTGGGTCCCGGGGCGACGGTGTTGACGGTGATGTCGCGGCCACGCAGCTCGCGGGCCAGGATCAGGGTCAGCGCCTCGACGGCGCCCTTGGAGGCCGCGTAGGCGCCGTAGGCCGGGGCCTGCAGGCGCGTGATCGAGGTGGAGAGGTTGATGATCGCCCCACCCGGGCGCACCAGCCGCGCGGCGAGCTGGTCGACGACCACGGTTCCCCGCACGTTGACGCGCAGGACCCGGTCGAGGACCTCGAGGTCGAGCTGCGCGATCGGCGCCAGCGGCATGATGCCCGCCGTGTGGACGAGCACGTCGACGCCGCCAAAGGCGCGCTTGGCCACGTCGAACAGGGCCGCGGCCGCCTCCTCGTCGGCGATGTCGCCGCCGGCGGCCACCGCGTGCCCTCCGGACGCGGCGATGGTCGCCACGGTCTCGTCGGCGCGGTCCTTGTTGCCGTTGTAGTGCACGACGACGGCGGTGCCGTCGGCGGCCAGCCGCAGGGCGCTGGCCCGGCCGATGCCGCCGGAGGCGCCGGTCACGATCGCGACACGCTCGCTGGTGCTGGTCATGGCTGGGCTCCTCGCTAAGATGTGAACAAGATGTACATTAATGCTCGAGCAAGAAATGTACAACCTGTTCACATGACGTCGTTCCGAGGTGGGCATCGATGACCGAACAGCACGCGACCCGCCATCGCGGTCGTGGCCGCAGGCCGGCCGCGGAGGTCCGCGCGGACGTGCTCGCCGCGGCCGGCCGCCTGCTGCTGCACGAAGGGCTGCCCGCGGTGACCTTCGATCGCGTCGCCAGGGAGGCGGGATCGAGCAAGGTCACGCTGTACAAGTGGTGGCCCTCGCCGGGAACGCTGGCCGCCGAGGCCTACTTCGCTCAGAGCGCGCCGGTACTGCGGTTCCCGGACACCGGCGACATCCGGGCGGACCTCGTCGCGCAGCTGACGGCCTTCGTGCGGTGGCTGACACGCGAGGGCGCCGCCACACCGGTGTCCGAACTGGTCGGCGCCGCGCAGACGGACCCGGACGTCGCGCGGGCATGGGCCGAGGAGTACGCGCGCCCGCGGCGCGAGCTCGCCCGCGACCGTTTGCACGCCGCCCAGCAGCGGGGCCAGCTGCGCGAGGACGCCGACCTCGAGGTGATCGTCGACCAGCTCTGGGGCGCCTGCTATCACCGGCTGCTCGTCCTCAAAGTTCCCTTCGACGAGACCCTCGTCCCCAGGCTGGTCGATCAGGCTCTCTACGGGGCGGCCCGCGCACGCTGACGTTCGGCAGCGTCTCGCCGGTACCGCATCGGCACCGTCAGGCTGCCTGCCGATGCCGCCGGCTCAGGCGGATGGCCGAGATCAGGAAGAAGATCCCGCCGAGCATGGCGTAGCCACCCACT
Organism: Jiangella mangrovi; assembly: GCF_014204975.1. NCBI lineage: Bacteria > Bacillati > Actinomycetota > Actinomycetes > Jiangellales > Jiangellaceae > Jiangella > Jiangella mangrovi. Next base: position 6,143,341 of record NZ_JACHMM010000001.1, on the reverse strand, counting down.
CCGGAGATGCTGTCGGCGTCCTGGAACGACTGCGCCAGGAAGGCCAGTCCGGCCACGACGGAGATGGCGCCGCTCAGGATCTGCGGCACCTGGCCGCCGGAGCGGCGGCGCTGTGTGGCGGCGACGAGCTGCGCGAGGCCGGATGTCGCGGCCCACGCGCCCCAGACCCCGAGAGCGGCGGCGACGGACACGGTCGACGCCCAGCCGAGTGCGATGGCGACGGCGAGGCTGACCGCCACGTTGATCCGCTCCGCCACCCGCGGGCCCGGCGTGTGGCGATCGGATCGCAGCTGCCAGAGCACGGCGGCCGCGTCGGCCAGCGGATAGACGACCAGGAGGACGGTCAGGAGCGGCCCGGTGCCGGGTGCGGTGAGCAGGAGGGTTGCGGCCCAGGCGGCCGCGAACGCGAAGCGGACGAGGTACAGGCGGCGCAACGTCGCGGTGAGCTGCGGCAGGGGAGCCGATTCCACTGTGGTCATGATGTCTCTCTGTCGGGGTAGTGGGCCGATCTACGATGTAGAGTTACTAGTACGTCTACATTGCTGACTCTAGACTGACCGCAGCGCCGGCGCAACGCCGGCCGGACCGAGAGGGGAGCACGGCATGTCCGCCGACACCACCGGACCGGCGGTGCGCACGACGTCGGCGTCCGCCACGAGAAGCCGCATCCTCGCCGCCGCGAACGAGCTGTTCTACGCCCACGGCATCCGCGCCACGAGCGCCGACCGCATCATCGAGCAGGTCGGCATCACCAAGGTCACCTTCTACCGCCACTTCCGCACCAAGAGCGAGCTCGTCGTCGCCTACCTCGAGCAGCAGGCGGCCGCGGAGCGGGCGTGGATGGGCAGCACGCGTCATGACGGTGACCCCGTGGCGTCGCTGCGCGAGCTCGCTGCCGGCATCGGCGCCGCCAGCTGCCGCCCGGGGTTCCGCGGCTGCGCGTTCATCAACGCCGCGGCGGAGTACCCCGATCCCGGCGACCCGGTCCGGGCCGCCGTCGACGCGCACCGGCGATGGACGCTCGACCACTTCGCCGGCATCGCCGCGGAGGCCGGGGTCGGCGACGTCGACTCCACCGCGCGGCAGCTGCTGATCCTGCGCGACGGGGCGATGGTGAACGGCTATCTCGGCGAGCCGGCGTCAGTGGCCGATGCCCTCGGGGACGCCTTCGTGGCGGTCATCACGACGGCGACGCCGGCCGCCAGCGACTCCTCCGGTGCGCCGAGCGGCCGGTGAGCCGTTCGCCGGTGCACGACCCGCGCGTCGACGGCGATGCACCCGTTCCGCCGCTGTGGACGGCGGACTTCCGGCTGTTCTTCGCGGCCCGTACCACCTCGCTGCTGGGCGACGCGATGCTTCCGGTCGCGATCACGGCCGCCGTGATCGGAGCGGGGTACGGGGCGAGTGGCGTCGGCTACGCGCTCGCTGCGCTGATCGCGCCGTTCGCCGTGCTGATCATCTTCGGCGGAGTGCTGTCCGACCGCTTCGGCGCCCGGCGGATGATGATCGTGTCGGACGCGACCCGGCTATGCTTCCAGTCGGTGCTCGCGGGGGTGTTCCTTCTGGGCTCGCCACCTCTGTGGCTGATCCTGGTGCTGCTGGCACTGGTCGGAGCCGGGAGCGCCCTGTTCCAGCCGGGAGTCGCCAGCATCATTCCGCGCATCTCGCGCGACGTGCAGAAGGCGAACGCCACGCTGCGGATCTCGGAGTCGGTGACCGCCGTGATCGGCCCGTCGGTGGCCGGTCTGCTCCTGGTGGTCGCCTCACCCGCGGCGGTGGTCGCGCTCGACGCGCTGACCTACGCGGTGAGCGGCGTGTGCCTGCTCCGGATCCGCTCGGTCTCCATGGGCCCGGCCGAGCGCGGCGGCGTGTCGTCGTTCCGGGACGATCTCGTCGAAGGGTGGCGGGAGTTCCGGGCCAGGACGTGGCTGTGGAGCGTCATCGTCGTCTACATGCTCTGGCAGCTGGCCGGCGCCGGACCCGCCATGACCCTCGGCTACAGCACCCTCGTCACCGACTACGGATCGACGACGTTCGGCCTGGTCATGTCGGCCCTCGGAGCGGGCAGCGTGCTGGGCGGGCTCGTCGCGATCAGGCTCCGCCCCAGGTATCCGCTTCGGGCCGGCGCCCTCGCCATGATCCTGTGGACGCTCATGCCGCTGAGTGTCGCGCTCGGCCTTCCCGGTCCCTTCGTCGCCGGGTGCTACGCGGTGAGCGGCGTGGGCATGGCGTTCTGGATCGTCATGTTCCACACCAGCGTGCAGACGCACATCCCGCAGGAGGTCCTCGGCCGGGTGCACGCGTACGACGCGGCCGGCTCGCTGGTGATGAAGCCGATCGGTCAGGCGCTGGCGGGGCCGCTCGCGATCATCGCCGGTACGGTGCCGCTGCTGTTCGTGTCGGCGGCGATGGCGCTCGTCACCTGCACCCTGCTGCTGGCGATCCCGGCCGTGCGCGACCTGCGGCGCGTGGAACGCTGAGGCGGCCACGTGCCCGGAATGCGGGTCGCTCGGCGGTGAGGACACCCCGGCCGGGTGGAGATCCACGTCGCCGCCACGCCGGCTCTGGAGCCTGAGAGCCATCGGGGCGGCTCCGCGCGAGCGTGAGCTCTCACCCGAGCCGGCGCCGAGCTACTGCAGGGGTTCGGCGGCCGGCGCCTCCGCCGCCGGGCCCTCGGTGAGCTTGGACTCGATACCGATGTAGTGGTCCTGTATCGCCTGGCGCGCCTGGTCCGGGTCGCCGGTGAGGATCGCGTCGAGGATGGCGGCGTGGCCCTGGTAGGCGTCCATCGGTGTGCGGCCGCGCGCCGGCGGGGCCGCCGCGTGGAACGCCCGCCAGAACAGGTCGAACAGGCGCAGCAGCATCGTGTTGTCGAGATCGCGGAACAGCAGCTGGTGGAACTGCCGGTCCTGCTCGGGGAAGTCCTCGCCCCGCTCGGCGAGCTCGTGCATGGTCGTCAGGGTCTCGCGCATCGCCGCGATGCTCTCCGGGGTCATGGCCCGCATCGCGTCGGTGATGAGGGCGGACTCGAGGGTCTTGCGCAGTGCGGCCAGCTCGCGCAGGGCCCGGTTGCCCTGCATGAGGCCGTAGGGGAGGTGGTCGAGCAGCGGGGCGAAGGAGAAGTCGCGGATGTAGACGCCGCTGCCACGGCGCGTCTCGAGGACGCCGGTGGACTCCAGGGCCTTGACCGCCTCGCGGACCGAGTTGCGGCTGACTCCGAACAGCCTGGCCAGCTCGGACTCCGACTTGAGCGGGTCGCCGGGGCGCAGCCCCTCTTTGAGGATGTGGTTCCTGATCTCGTGCTGCACGATCTGGTGCAGCGGAGCCCTGTCGTCCAGTCGCCGGAAGTCTGGCTCCACGTCGTTCCGCTGAGTGGCCACGTTCTGGCTCGCCCTCCCTTTCGGTGCTGACCTGTAGGATATCTTGCGAGCCTTGACACGATCAAGCGTCGACTCTACGGTGGCGAAAACTGTAGGACATCTTGCAGAAACTGCGGTCCGCGGTGGAGCGACGAGGAGGTCGTCGGTGTCTGGTGGAGCCCTCGATGGCGTGACCCGGGACGGGATCGCCCCCCGTGACGGCACGCCGGTCGCGGCCGGCGGCGGTGCCGGGCAGCCGGTGCTGAGCCTGCGCGATCTGGTCGTCGAGTTCGCGACTCCGGCGGGTCTGGTCCGCGCGGTCGACGGCATGAGCTACGACGTGTTCGAGGGCGAGACGCTCGGCGTGGTGGGGGAGACCGGATCGGGCAAGAGCGTGTCGGTACTCGCCGCGCTGGGTCTGCTGCGCACACCGAACCTGCGCCGGGTGTCCGGCCGGGCCCTGCTCGGCGGCGTCGACCTGCTCGCCCTGCCCGAGCCGGAGCTGCGACGCCGGCTCGGCCGGGACGTCGCCATGATCTTCCAGGACGCCATCTCGGCGCTGAACCCGGTCCAGCGGGTCGGTCATCAGATCGCCGAGACGCTGCGGGTGCACGACCGCGCCCTGACCGCAGCCGGGGCGCGCGCCCGGGTCGTCGACCTGCTCGGTATGGTGGGCGTCCCTCATCCGGCGGCGCGCTACGACCAGTACCCGCACCAGTTCTCCGGTGGCATGTGCCAGCGCGTGATGATCGCGATGGCGATCGCCAACCGCCCGAAGGTGCTGATCGCGGACGAGCCCACCACCGCGCTGGACGTCAGCGTGCAGGCGCAGATCCTGGACCTGCTGCGGGTGGCGCGGCAGGAGACCGGTGCCGGCGTGGTGCTGATCACCCACGACCTGGGCGTGGTGGCGGAGACCGCCGACCGGGTCGGCGTGACCTACGGCGGCCGCATCGTCGAGTCCGGCGACGTCACCCGGATCTTCACCCGGCCGCGACACCCCTATACGGCGGCCCTGCTCGGCGCCCTGCCCCGGCTCGACACGGCGTCCGAGCGCCTGCTCCCGATCCCGGGGCAGCCACCGGACCCGAGCGAGCTGCCGCCGGGGTGCGCCTTCGCGCCGCGGTGCCCGGTCTCGCGCGGACGTTCGGTGTGCACCGAGGTGCGGCCCGAGGCGCTGGCGGACGACGACGGCACCAGCGCCTGCCACTTTCCGGACGAGGCGGCGAGCCTGCTCGCCGCCCAGCCGGTCGGCGTGCCGGCCGGGTCGCCGGACGCGTCGGACCCCACCGGCGAACCGGCCGCGCCGGTGCTCGACGTCCAGGACGCCGTGGCCCGGTTCCCGGTGCGGTCCGGCGTGTTCGCTCGTCCGTCGGCGTGGGTGCACGCGGTCGACGGGGTCTCGCTGCGGGTCCCGGCCGGGAGGACACTGGGGCTCGTCGGCGAGTCCGGCTGCGGCAAGACCACCCTGGCGCGACTCGTCCTGCGTCTGGTCGAGCCGACCGGCGGGCGGGTCCTGGTCGACGGCGACGACGTCGGCATGGCCGGCCGCTCCCGGCTCCGGCGCATCCGGCGCCGCGCGCAGATGGTGTTCCAGGACCCGTACGCGTCGCTGAACCCGCGACTGAGCGTCGGCGACAACGTCGCCGAGCCGCTTCGCCTGCAGGGTGTGCCCCAGGACCAGCGCCGGCGCCAGGTGGCCGAGCTGTTCACCCGGGTGGGCCTGCGCACCGAGCACGCCGACCGTCTGCCGGCGCAGTTCTCCGGCGGCCAGCGCCAGCGGGTCGCGATCGCCCGTGCGCTGGCGTCGCGGCCGGGGCTGCTGATCCTCGACGAGCCGGTGTCGGCGCTGGACGTCTCGGTCCAGGCGCAGGTGCTGAACCTGCTGGCCGACCTGCAGCGCGAGTCCGCCATGGCGTACCTGTTCGTCAGCCACGACCTGGCGGTGATCCGTCAGGTCGCGGACGAGGTCGCGGTGATGTATCTCGGCCGGATCGTCGAGTCCGGATCGGTGCGGCGGGTATACGACGACCCGCGTCACCCGTACACCCGCGCCCTGCTGGCCTCGGTGCCGGTACCCGATCCCGTCGGCCGCGCTGACCGGCAGCGGGTACCGCTGGGCGGCGACGTCCCCAGCCCGGTGGATCCGCCCTCGGGCTGCCGGTTCCGGACCCGGTGCCCGATCGCCGCAGCCGTCTGCGCGGAGAAGGAACCGCCGTTGCGGCTCGTCGACGGCGGCCACACGGCCTGTCACTTCGCGGAGCTGACGCCGGAGGTGGCCGGATGAGCACCACCCCGAACCCGTCCGGCTCCGCGCTGGTCTCGCGCCGACGCCTGGCGTCGCTGCGCCGGTTCGCCCGGTCCCGGTCGGCCGTTGTCGGGGCCACGGGAATGCTCCTGCTGGTCGTGGTCGCGATGGCCGCGCCGCTGATCGCGCCGTTCGACCCGGCCGCGCAGGACGGCGAGTCGCTGCTCGGCCCGTCCGGCGCGCACCTGCTCGGCACCGACCAGCTCGGCCGGGACATCCTGTCCCGCCTGATCTACGGCGCCCGAGCCTCGCTCATCGCCGCCGCCGGCGCCGCGGCGGTCGGCGCGGGCATCGGAGTGCCGCTGGGGCTGCTCGCCGGCTACCTCGGACGGTGGGTCGACGCGGTCGCGATGCGCCTGGTCGACCTGCTGCTCGCGGTGCCGGGGATCCTCCTGGCGCTGGTCATGATCGTCGTGTTGGGTCCGGGCCGGTTCAACCTGATCCTCGCGATCGGGATCGGCGCGGTGCCGGAGTTCGCCCGGCTCACCCGGGTGGCCACGCTCGGCATCCGGGACCGCGACTTCGTACTGGCCGCGCGGGGGATGGGGGCGAGCACACCGGACACGATGCTGCGGACGGTGCTGCCGAACGTGCTCGGCCCGATCGTCATCCAGCTCGTCGTCACCGCGTCGATGGCGGTCGTGGTCGAGGCGGGCCTGGCCTTCCTCGGCCTGGGCACGCCCCCACCGGCGCCGTCGTGGGGCGGCATGCTCCAGGAAGCCCGCTCCTACCTCTACCAGAGCCCGAGCTACGGGTTGTTCCCCGGGCTCTGCCTGGTCGCGACCGTCTTCTGTCTCGACCGCATCGGGCGCGGCCTGCAGCTCGCGGTGAGCGGCGCGAGCCCTTACTCGGCGGTGCGCATCACGACCGGAGGTGCGGTCTAGATGTACGGGCACCTGATCCGCCGGCTGCTGCAGTTCGCCGTGGTGCTGCTGCTCGGCTCGATCGCCGTGTGGGCGTTCACGTTCGCGCTGCCAGGCGACCCCGCGTCGGTGCTCCTCGGTCCGGACGCGAGCGAGGCGGAGCTGAGCGCGACCCGCGAGCGGCTCGGCCTGGGCGGGTCCGTCGTGGAGCAGTACTTGTCGTGGATCGGCCACGCCGTCTCCGGCGATCTCGGCGCCTCGTACTACTCGGGACAACCGGTGGTCCGGGAGCTGTTCGACCGGATCCCCGCGACGGTGCAACTGGCCGCGTTCGCGATGGCGCTGACGCTGCTCATCGCCGTGCCGGTCGGCATCGTCGTGGCACTGCGGCCGCACTCGGTGGCCGGCCGGCTACTCCAGGGCTACCTCACCGCGGGCCTCGCGGTGCCGACGTTCTGGCTCGGCCTGCTGTTGATCATCGTGCTGGCCGTGCAGCTACAGTGGCTGCCCGCGTCGAGCGACTTCATCCCGGTCTGGCAGGACCCGGGCGGCGCGTCGACGGCCACGATCCTGCCGGCGCTCGCGGTCGCCGTGCACACCTCCAGCGTCACCGCCCGCTTCCTCGCCACGTCGCTGGGCGAGGTCATGGGCAAGGACTACATCCGGACCGCCCGCGCCAAGGGCGTGCCGGAACGCGACGTGATCCGCCGCCACGCGCTGCGCAACGCGTCGTTGCCCACCGTCACCATCGTCGGACTCCAGCTCGGCAGCTTCCTCGGAGGCACCGTCGTCATCGAAGCCGTCTTCAACTACCCCGGACTGGGCCGGCTGCTCTACACCGCGATCGGCGAACGCGACTATGCCCTCGTCCAGGGCGGCGTGCTGTTCGTGGTGGCCACGTTCCTGCTGCTCAACCTCTTCGTGGACACGCTCTACGCCGTCCTCGATCCACGTATCCGGCTGACCTGAGATCCACTCCGTCTCGACCTCGGGAGGCATCGCCATGCCCACTTCGCCGATTCAGTCCCGCCTGATCGCCCGCCGGACGCTGCTGCGGGCCGGGTTCCTCGCGGCCGGCGCGGTCGCCGGCGCGCCGCTGCTCGGCGCCTGCGGCTCCGGCAGCAGCGAGAGCTCCGGTGGCGGCACGACCGGCAGGATCACGCTCGGCACGACGAAGATCATGCAGTTCGATCCCTACCTCACGAACACCGACATCCACATCCACTCCTTCTACACGTACCTGCTCGACTATCCACCGGACGGCACCTACGAGCCCATTCCGGCCGGGGCGGAGAGGTGGGAGCTCGCGTCCGACGGCACGTCGGTCACCATCACCCTGCGCGAGGCGACCTACCACTCCGGGGAGCCGGTGACCGCCGACGACGTCGTCACCGGGGTCACCCGGGCGCAGGACCCGGACGCCGGGTTCACCCTCGCCCAGCCGACCGCGTTCATCGCCGCCGCGACCGCGGTCGACGAGCGGACCGTGCGGCTGGACTTCCACCAGCCGACGCCCGAGTCGCTCGTGCTCGACTGGATGTTCGCGTTCCCGCTGGTGCTGGCCGCCAGCAACACTCCCGCGGCACTGGAGCGCGAGCCGGCCGGGTCGGGCCCGTTCCGGCTCGCGGACTTCCGGCGCGACCAGCGCCTGGTCCTGGAGAAGAACCCCGACTTCTACGACGACGGCAAGCCGTTCCTGGACGAAGTGGAGTACCGGTTCTTCACCGACGAGGACGCGCTGGTCGCCGGGCTCGAGTCGGGTTCGGTCGACGGCGCCGCGTACATCGGGTTCCGCCATGCCGACCGGCTGCGCGACCGGTTCACCATGGTGGAGGGCAACGGCCGGATGTCGCTGTTCTTCATGAACGCGATCATCCCGCCGTTCGACAACAAGCTCCTGCGGCAGGCGCTCGCGCGGGCGATCGACCGGAACCGCATCCTCGAGCAGGTCAACTTCGGCATCGGCGACCCGGTGTACACGGCGTTCATGCCGTCCTCGCCCGCGTTCGACCCGGCGTACCTCGACTCGAACGGTTTCGACCTGGACGCGGCCGCGGCACTGCTGGAGCAGTCGGGCGGCGGCACCAGCGCCGTCGCCGGCGTGGCCTCGGGGACGCCCGCCGTCCAGACGCTCGAGATCATCCAGGCGGACCTGAAGAAGATCGGGTTCGACCTGGAGATCGCGCCGCAGGAGGAGGCGGCGTACCTGGAGGCGCTGTTCGCCAGCGAGCTGCAGTGCACCGTCGCGTACCAGCCGAACAACCTGCAGAGCCCGTCGCTGATCGCCCGCGGCCGGCAGATGCTGACCACCGAGGCGAACACCACGTTCGGCGCCGCCGTGCCGCCCGCGTACGTCGAAGCGGTCGGCGCGGCCGGGACCGCCATGACACCCGAGGACCAGCAGGCCGCCTACGCGGCGCTGAACAGCACCCTCATCGACGAGGCGTGGGCGATCGGCATCTCCACCGTGCCGTCACTGTTCGCGCTGGACAAGCGCATCACCGGCCTGGTCACGGACGCCCGCGACTTCGTCGACCTCACCGACACCAAGGGCTGACCTGCCCGCAGGCAGCAGCGCCCGCCCGCAGGCGGGCACCGAGAAAGGAACCGCATGACCGGGTTGCGCTACTCCACCGACGGCCCCGACATGGCGCTGCTCACCGCCGTGTTCACCCCGTTCACCGAGACCGGTGGGCTTGCCCTCGACACCGTGCAGAAGCAGGCCGACGACCTGGTCGCCTGGGGCTCGGCGGCGGCGTACATCGGCGGCACCGCCGGTGAGGGGGCGTCGCTGTCGACCGAGGAACGCATGGCGTTGGCTGAGCGGTGGTGCGAGGTCGCCGACGGGAGGCTCGACGTCATCGTCCACGTCGGACACTCCAGCCTCGTCGAGGCCCGCCGGCTGGCCGCGCACGCCGAGTCCGCGGGCGCCAAGGCGATCTCCGCCGTCGCGCCCTACTTCCACCGTCCGGAGACAGTGGCCGCGCTGGTCGACGCCTGCGCGGCCATCGCCGACGCCGCGCCGGGGCTGCCGTTCACCTACTACCACATCCCCTCGATGACGGGGGTGAACCTGCGGGCCAGCGACGTGCTGCTGGTCGCGCGGGACAAGATCCCGACGTTCGCCGGCGTGAAGTTCGCCCACAACGACATGGTCGACCTGCAGCGCTGCCTGCATCTCGCCGGCGGGCAGCACGAGGTCTTCGTCGGGGTCGCCAAGCTGGTGCTCGCCGCCTGGCAGTCGGGCGCCCGGGCCGCGATCGGGTCGGTGTACAACTTCGCCGGTCCGCTGTTCCGGCGCCTGCTCGACCACGCGGTCCGCGGCGAGCTGGCCGAGGCCCGGGCGGGCCAGCAGCTGGCGCAGCAGGTCATCGACACGGCCGCGCGGTACGGCGGCGAGCTGGCCGGCTTCAAGGCGCTCGGCGCGCTCAGCGGGGTCGACTGCGGTGGCTGCCGGCCGCCCCTGGTGTCACCCGGGCCGGAGCAGCTGGCGTTGCTGCGCGCCGAGGTGACGGAGCTCGGCTTCCTCGACACGGGCCACTGACCGTGACGAACGTCCTGATCATCCAGGCCGACCAGTTCCGGGCGGACTGCCTCGGCGCGGCCGGGAACCCGGACGTGCGGACCCCGCACCTGGATCGGCTGGCCGGCGACGGCGTGCGCTACCGCAACGCGTACTGCTCGTTCCCCGTCTGCACCCCGTCTCGGTACTCGCTGCTGACCGGCCTGCACGTCCGCCAGCACGCCGGCTGGTCGAACCGCTGCACACTCGCCCCCGGCATCGACACCTTCCCGCGCGCGCTGCGCCGGGCCGGGTACGACACGGCCGCGGTCGGCAAGATGCACTTCACGCCCACCTACCTCGACGTCGGCTACGACCGCTTGGAGCTGGCCGAGCAGGACGGCCCCGGCCGGTACGACGACGACTACCACCGGGAGCTGGCGGCGGCCGGGCTGGCGCCGGTGACCGACCTGACTGACCAGGAGCACGAGTTCCGCGCCACCGCGCCACCGTCCTACTGGGACACGTACGGCACCGGCCGGTCGAACCTGCCGGAGGAGTGGCACTCCACCAGCTGGATCGGCGAGCGGGCGCGGCAGGTGCTGACGGGCTGGACCGAGACCGGCGACCACCTGCTGCACGTCTCGTTCGTCAAGCCGCACCACCCGTTCGACCCGCCGGCCGGGTGGGACGACCTGTACGACCCGGCGGCGCTGACCCCGCTGCCCGGCTGGACCGACACGATCCCGGCGGCCGACCAGCGGCACCGGCGGGAGTACTTCGACTACGAGCCGCTGGACCTGCCGCGGCTGCGGCAGGTGATGGCGCACTACTACGCCACCATCACGCACCTGGACCACGAGGTCGGGCGCATGCTCGACCTGCTGCGGCGGCGCGGGCTGTACGACGACACGCTGATCGTCTTCACCGCCGACCACGGCGAGTACCTCGGCTTCCACCACCTCCTGCTCAAGGACGGGCCGATGTACGACCCCGTGGTGAAGGTTCCGCTGCTGGCCAAGTTCCCGGGGCAGCGGCGACGGGGTGAGGTCTCGGACGCGCTCGCCTCGCTGGTCGACGTCGCCCCGACGGTCCTCGCCGCGTGCGGCGTGGCGCCGACGACGCCGTTGCCGGGCCAGGACCTGGGCGATCCGGCCGCCGGGCACGACCACGTCCTCGCCGAGGACCGCCGGCACGGCGTCGCCGGGATGGTCCGCACCGGCAGCCACAAGCTGCTGTGGTCCGACGCCGCGGGCGAGGCCCTCTTCGACCTGGCCGCCGACCCGTACGAGCTGACGAACCTCGTCGGCGATCCGGCACACGGCGACCAGCTGCGGCGGATGCGCGAGGCAGCGGCGCGATGGGCTCTGTACGACGCGACACCACCCACCTATGTCGACCCCGCCGCCCCGCAGCGCGGCGCCGTCACCACCACCGACCGCGCGGCCCGGCAGGAGCTGTTCGCCGCCGCCGTCGCTGAACGTCTTCGGCACCAACTCTGACGCACTGCCCCCTCGAGAGGAAGGAGCACGATGTCGACCACGACACGTCGCACCACCCGCCTGCTCGCCGTGACCGGCCTGGCCGGGCTCGCCCTGGCGGCCGTGCCCGGACCGGCCGGCGCGGGCTGGTCCCCATCGGCGGCCGACGCCCCACCCGGACGGGCGATCGAGCAGAGCACGGTCTTCAGCCGGGGCCAGGACGGCTACCACACCTTCCGCATCCCGGCCGTCGCCCAGGCACAGGACGGCACCCTGCTGGCCTTCGCCGAGGGCCGGGTCGACAGCCCGGGTGACGACGGCAACATCGACCTGGTCCTCAAGCGCTCGGCCGACGGCGGCCGGACCTGGGGGCCGTTGCAGGTGGTCGCCGACGCCGGGCCGGACAAGTTCGGCAACCCGGTCCCGATCGTCGACGAGCGCACCGGGCGCATCGTCCTGAACGTCACCCGCACCGGCGGCGACGTCTCCGGCGACGACATCCGCTGCGGCCGCGCCGACGCCGAGCAGACCCGGCGGTCGTTCGTCCTCCACAGCGACGACCACGGAGCCACCTGGTCCGATCCGGTGGAGATCACCGCTGACGTGAAGCCGGCCGACTGGCGGCACTTCGTCGGTGGGCCCGGCCACGGGATCCAGATCACCCAGGGCGAGCACGCCGGCCGGCTGGTCGTGCCCGGCAACCACTCGGCCGCCCCGCCGCCCGGCTCGGACATCGCGTGCACCGACGACCGGTTGTTCGGCGCGCACTCGCTGTACAGCGACGACGGCGGCACCACCTGGCACCTCGGCGGCGTCGACACGACGCCGGAGGGTGTGGTGAACCCGAACGAGAACACCGTCGTGGAACTGAGCGACGGCACGCTGTACTTCAACGCGCGCGACCAGAACGGGACCAGCGTCGGCGCCCGGGCCGGCACCCTCAGCAGCGACGGCGGTGCGTCGTTCGACACGCCGTACCAGGAGGTCACGGACATCGTGGCACCGGTCGTCCAGGGCTCGATCCTCGGCCTGTCGCGCGACGCCGACCGGCGCGAGCGGCTCGTGTTCGCCGCCCCGGGGCATCCGACGGCGCGCGAGAACCTGACGCTGTGGTCCAGCTTCGACGAGGCCGGCAGCTGGGTCCGCGGCCCGGTCGTCTACGACGGCCCGTCCGGATACTCCGACCTGGTCCAGGTCGACGACCACGGGAACGCGCGCCGGCTCGGCGTGATCTACGAGAACGGCGACCGGCTGGGCGAGGGCGCGACGCTGACCTATCACCAGCGGATCAGCTTCGCCCGGGTGATCGTGCCCACGCTGGACGCCCCGTCCCCGCCGCCCAGGACCACGCCCGACGCGTCCGGCCGCGGGTTCGACGCGGTCATCAGCGGAACGCCCCGGCGCGTCGGCGGCGTCGTCGGCTCCGGTCTGGACCTGGCGGGCGACTACGTCGAGATCCCGGCCGAGCCCGCCCTCGAGTTCGGCGACGGCCCCTTCACGGCGGCGGCCTGGTTCCGCACCGACAGCACCGCGGTCCAGACGATCGTCTGGGCGCACTCCAACCGGGACGTCGACCCGAAGTGGTGGATCCGGCTGGAGCCGGACCAGAGCCGCATCCGCGGGCACGTCAACACCGGCGCCGAGACCAGGTTCGTGACGGCCGCGGGCGACTACGCCGACGGCGCCTGGCACCACGTCGCCCTCACCCGCGGCGACGACGCCGTGACGATCTACGTCGACGGCGAGCCGCTCGGGACGTCCGCACCGGTCGCGGGCTCGGTGTCGGCAGGCGCGCTCACCGGCATCCGCATCGGTTCGCGGGTCGACGGCATCAACAACCCGCTGGACGGCGCCGTCGATGATGTCTGGATGTTCGATCGGGCTCTCGGCGCCGACGAGATCGCGGCGCTGGCCGCCGGTGACGCTCCGGCGGACGCCGAGCCCGTGCTCTACCTCCCGCTGGACCGCATCACGCGCTGACAGCCGTCGATGAGGCGGCCCGGTGCCGGACCACCGGGCCGCCCAGACGTCCCTAGACGCCGAGCCGGGCGAGGAGCCCGCCGTCGACCAGGTAGGGCGCACCGGTGATGGTGACGGCGTCGTCGCTGGCGAGGAACGCGACCAGGGCGGCGACGTCGGAGGGCTGGATGAGCCGGCCGATGGGGTGCTGGCGGCCCCAATCGCGCATGGTGGCGACGGCGTCCCCGTCGCCCAGGAGCTCGGCGCCGTAGCGCAGCATGGGTGTCTCGACCGAGCCCGGGCACACGCAGGTGACCCGGATGCCGTCGGCGGCGTGGTCGACGGCGAGGGAGCGGGTCATCGCGACGACGGCGCCCTTGGACGCCGCGTACGCGGCCACCAGCGGCTGGCTGGCGAACGCCTGCGCCGACGCCGTGTTGACGATGGCGCCGCCGCCCCGCGCGCGCATCTCGGGGATGGCGTACTTGCAGGTGAGGAACGTCCCCGTCAGGTTCGTGGCGAGGGTCAGGTGCCAGTCCTCGACCGAGAGCTCCGGCACCGTGCCGTACCTGACCACCCCGGCGTTGTTGACCAGCACGTCGATGCCGCCGAACGCCGCGACCGTGCTCCGGACGCCGGCATGCACGTCGTCCGGCGAGGCGACGTCGGCCGCGACGGCGAGCGCCTGCCCGCCCGCGTCGGTGATCGCCGCGACGGTGTCCGCGGCGGCCGCCGCCGCGAGGTCGAGGACAGCGACGGCGGCACCCTCGGCCGCCAGCCGGACGGCGACGGCGCGGCCGATACCGGCACCGGCGCCGGTGACCACCGCCACCTTGCCCGAGAACCGCTGCGGTGTCATCGGACCTCCTCGTCGGCGGCGGCCAGGATCTCGTCGGTGTGCTGGCCGGCGCGCGGCACGCCGCGACGCAGGGACGGCGCCGTGCGCGAGAACGTGAACGGGGACCCGACGGTGCGGAACGTCGCGCCGCCGGCCCCGATGGGCACCTCCCAGAGCAGGCCCGCGTGGCGCACCTGCGGATCGTCCTCCAGCGCCGCGTAGTCCTGCACCGGGGCGCACCAGACGTCGTGCTCGTCGAGCAGCTTCAGCCACGCCGCCGTGGTGTCGGTGGCGAAGTGTGCCGACAGCCGGCGATGGACGACGTCGCGGCCGGCGAACATCGTGTCGTTGGTGTCGAACTCGTCGAGCCAGCCCACGCCGAGGATCGCCCCCAGCCGCGGGCAGGGCATCATCGCCAGCGCGAGGTGGCCGTCCAGGGTCGGGTACGTGCCGAAGGGCGCGGTGGCGCCGACGTGGCCGACGTTCTCCGCCGCACGCGGCATGGCGTCGCCGTGGTTCAGCCAGACGGTGAGCTCCTGCTGCTGGGCCGCGATCGTGCAGGAGAACAGGTCGACGGCGACCCGCTGGCCCACGCCGGTGGCCTGGCGGTGGCTGAGCGCGGCCAGGATCGCCACCACCAGATGCAGGCCGGTGTACTCGTCGCTGATCCCGATGCCGCTGGGCGTCGGCGGGTCGTCGCGGCGGCCGGTCAGGTGCAGGGCACCGGCCAGCGCCTGGACGAGCAGGTCCTGACCCGGCCGCTCCCGGTAGGGGCCGGTCTGCCCGTACCCGCTGGAGCTGGCGTAGACGACGCCCGGGTTCACTGCGGCGAAGTCGTCGTAGCCGAGTCCGAGCCGGTCCATGACGCCGGGCCGGAAGTTCTCGACGACGACGTCGACGTCGCGGCCCAGCTCGAGCAGCCGGTCCCGCACGGCCGGGTCCTTGAGGTCGGCGGCGACGCTGCGCTTGTTGCGGTTGAAGGCGAGGAAGCTGTCCATCTCGCCGCCGGTGGTGCTGGCCAGGATGCCCCAGGAGCGCATCCACTCGCCGTCCGGCTTCTCGACCTTGACGACGTCGGCGCCGAGGTCGCCGAGGATCTGGGTGGCCAGCGGGCCCTGCAGCAGCTGGGTGAAGTCGAGCACCCGCACGTGGGACAGCGGGCCGGTGGGCTCAGTGGACGGCATCGGCGCTCCGGATGGTCGGTGGGTCGAGGACGGTCTCTTCGAGGTCGAGGATCCGGTCGACGAGCCGCTGCCGGTCGGCCGCGCCGACGAGGTCGAGGCGCCGGACGCCGAGCGGGTCGACGACGGTCCGCAGGGCGTGCAGCTCGTCGGGCGTGGGCGGCTCGGTGGTGCCGGCGCCGGGCGGGACGACGACGTCGAAGCCGGTCCGTGCGCGCAGGTCGTCGAGCGAGACGCCGGGATGCAGGCTGCGCAGCCGCAGCGTCCCGTCCGCCGGGTCGTCCTCGAAGACCGCGAGGTCGGTGACGACGAGGGTGCGCCCGGGCTGCAAGCCGAACCGCCGCCGCTGGTCCGGGTCGTGCCAGGCCCGCCGCGCGCTCACCGTCTCGACCCGGGCGGGGGTGTTGCGGGTGCTCTGCCGCGGCAGGTAGATCATGAAGTTCGCGTGCAGGTTGGCGACGTCGGCCATGCCGCCCTGCCCGGGCAGTCGCACCGGCGTGCCGTCGCTCTTCGCGACCCACAGGTTGTTGGTGGCGCCGCGGCCGTCGACCTGGGCCGACCCCACGACCTCGTGCGTCACGAGGCCGCGCTGGTAGTACCAGTGGTACGTCTCGTCGCCGCCGGTGTGCGCGGCGGCCAGCTCGTGGTCGAGCTGCTCGGACGCCGCCAGCGCGAGCGGGCGCACGGGCACGTCCACGAGGCCGCCGTTGTGCGACATGAGCAGCAGGTCCGGCGCCCAGAGGTGTTTGGCCAGGAAGTACGCGGCGGTGGGCAGCGGACTGGCGGACCCGAACGAGCAGACGCCCGTGGGTCCGATCGTCCGCGCCAGGACCGCCACCATGAGCTCGTCGATGGTGTACGGCGCGTCGGCGGCGACGGTCGCCAGCGCGCGGAGCCCGGCGCCGACCGACCTCGCCGGCACCGCTGCCCGCCGGGCCAGTGCGGGCCGGACGGCGGGCGACGGGCGCAGCGCCTCCTCAGGCACCGGAGCCGCGGGATCGGCATCGACGACGGTGCGCAGGGCGCGGTAGTCGGCCGGGTAGTAGGGCAGGCACGAGGTCGGGTACGCGCCGAACTGCGCCACGGCCAGGCGGCTGACGAACGTCCGCGGCAGGACGAACGACCGGGCGGCGCCCAGGGACCCCCGGGGGACGCGTTCCTCGACGGTGACCAGGACCCGGCGTGCGGCGAAGATCGCGGGCAGGTCCAGGCCGCGCGCGCCGGCGAGCTCCACGTTGCCGTCGTCGTCGGCGCGCTGTGCGTGCAGCAGGAGCACGTCGAGCGGCACCGGCCGGACCGCCCGCAGCGGCGCGCCGCCGGACCCGTACGGATCGGGTGCCGGGGCGCTGAAGCCGTCGGCCAGCGACGAGCCCGCCGGTTCCTGGAACACCTCGAACGGCAGGTTCTCGCCCGCGGCCCGCAGCCCGCTGATCAGGCCGAGCGCCGTCTGCTCGTTCAGGGCGAGGGCGCCGGACTCGACGGCGCGGCGGAACCGCGGCGCCGGCCCGAGCACGTCGAGACTGGAGAAGCAGAGCGTCGCGTGGGTGACGGCGCCCCGGCCGAGCAGGATCTCGAGGGGCAGCCCGCCGCCCCAGGCGACGTAGTGCAGGTCGCGGACGCCGGCGTCGGCCAGCGCCAGCAGCGCGGCCACGGGCGCGCGGGTGAAGTGGAAGCCGCTGACGCCGACGCGGGCGCCCGCCGGGACGTCCGCGACGAGCGACGCGACGTCGTCGGCCCAGACCGCGCTCACTGTGACATCACCCCTTCGCGGTGCCGGCCGGCCAGGGTGGCGAGCCGGCGGTGGATCGACGCGGGACGCTCGCCGGACCGTAGCGACTCCGCCAGCGACAGGCCCGCCTCGCGGTGGAACTCCGGCCACCAGGCGTCGCGCGGGCGCACGAACGCGTGCGCCAGGCTCTGCCGGGTGTCGCGGAAGAAGTCACCCGACGCGGGGTGTCTCGAGACCGCCCGGTGCGCCGGCTGGCCGCCGGCCGGCAACAGGACGTCGCGCTGGACCTCGGCGTCCAGGCACCAGGCGGCGAACTCCGCCGCCTCCGCGACGTGCGGACGGCCGGGCAGGACGGCAAGCCCGGCGCCGCCGAGGATCGCGCCGTACGGGCGGCCGTCGACACCGGGGATGTCGGCGAACGCCAGCGGCGGGCGGGCCGCGACGGCGTAGCCGAACACGAACGGCGCGTAGGCCACGACACCGTCCCCGGCCATCAGCTCGAGCACCTGTGGCGGGGTCAGCTCGAAGGACGCCGGGGTGACCACGCGCGCGAGCGCGACGAGGAACTCGACCGCCTCGGGTCGCAGCCAGTGCGGCTCGTCGCTGGCGGCGAGCGCCGCGTTGGCCGACAGCGAGATCAGCGTGCACAGGGCGTCCGCGGGGGCCAGCGGCAGCGCGACCGCGCCGGGCGCCCGCAGGGCGAGCCCGAGCACGTCGTCCCAGGTCCGGGGCACGGCGTCGAGCCGGTCGGGCCGGACCACGGCCACCTGGCAGGCGACATCGACGCTCAGTGCCCACTGGTGACCGGCCCAGGCGTAGGCGTCGTGCCCGATCGACTCCGCGGCGATCCGGTCCAGCCGCTGCGGCGGCAGGACGGCGTCCAGCGGGACCAGGGCGCCGCGTTCCGCCGCCGCGCCGGTCATCGGATGGTCGACGAGGAGCAGGTCGTAACCGTCCGGGACCGCCCACGGCGGCTGGTCGTTGAACGCCGCCAGCGGCCGGACGCCGCACTCCAGCGCGACGTCCGGGCGCACCGACCGGTAGGCGGCCGCGGCCGCGGTCATGGGCCCGGTGCAGCGGGGATGGTCCCAGCACAGGACCCGCAGGGTGGTCGTCACGACAGCGGCGCGTCGAACCTGACGGCGTAGTGCCGGACCGTCGGCGGGATCGGGAAGCCGGCCGCGGCGTAGTGCGACGGCCGGCCGCTGTCGCTGTAGAGCTGGCCGCGGGCCGACGACCAGTGGTCCTGGGTCAGCGGCTGCTCGTTGCCCAGGGCGTACCGGATGACCGGGCGGGTGCCCGTCGGCTGCGCGGAGAGCTTGATGCACACGGTGTTCGACGAGGCCAGTTCGACCGACTCGATGGTGGCCGACGACGCGTCGTCGCTGTAGGTGAAGCCGTAGTGGGGGACCGGCGCCACCCAGTCGGTGTCGAGGAGCAGCCGGCCGCCGGGCACCTCGAACCTGATCAGTACGATCCGGCCGCGCAGGGTCGCCGACGTGGGCCACAGCGGCTGGAACGTCGCACCGGCGCGGATCGTGCGGTAGACCTCGGCGAGCAGCTCGCCGACGATCAGCCGGCCCAGGTTGTCGGTGTGGACGCTGTCGGCCAGCCGCGTGTGGTACGCCGGGCCGGCCATCGTCACGCCCTGGCCCAGCCGCTCGCGGGCCAGATCGAGCTGGGCCAGCACGCCGCCTGCCAGGTACGGGTCGTACGTGGGCAGCACCTGGTGGTCCGGGGCGTTGGTCTGCAGCAGTACGAACTCCGGCGGGAACGTCTGCCCCAGCCGCGACTGGAGCTCGGCCGTGACGTCGTCGGCGTAGGCGGCGAGCATCGTCCGGTACACCGTGCGCTTGGTGGCGAGGTCGGGCGGCGACACCGCCGTCGGCCCGTTCTCGCCGTGGATGAAGACGTAGGCGTGGCAGACGCCGGACCCGCCGGCCGTGCCCAGCACCGGCTGGACCCGGCTCGCGGCGGCGAGGGTGTTGACGAAGCTGAAGTGGCCGCTCGCCTCGGCGCCGCGGGTCAGGTACTCCAGCGGCACACCGCCCTCGCCGGCGGAGAAGGCGAAGTAGCCGGGCGAGGCCGTGCCGTCGGCGAGGTGCCCGTTCTCGAGGGCGAAGGACATGGCGGTGGCGGCCAGCTGAGCGCCCCACGGGCGGTCGTCCTGGGGCGCCAGGGCGGTGAGCGCGGCGCCGTCGAGCAGCGTGCGTCCGGGCGCGTAGCCCTTCGTGCCGGCGAACGTGAGCGCCGAGGCCGGGAACTCCGCGCCCAGCAGCGGCGGTGAGATGCCGCCCGCGGGCGCCGGCCCGGCGTTGGACTGACCGCCGAAGAGCAGGACGTCGAAGGGGGTCGCGCCGTTCGCGGCGGCCGTCCGGGCCGCTCCCACGCTCGCCCCCACTCCCGCCCCCACGCCCGTCAGCGCGGCGGCCGCGGGAATCACCGTCGCACCGAGGAACCGTCTCCTGCTGAGCCTCATGCCGACCCTCCATCCGAGTTCGCTGCTCATGAAATGACGCCGTCCGGACGCCGTTAGTGTTCATGAAATAGTCAGTGCCGTCAATAGTGGCCACGCCTCTTGACGTCCGCCGACCGCTTGTGAACAATCATCCTGACGTTCATGAACATCGAGAAGGGCGTGCTGATGAAGATCCTCGTCACGGGTGCGGCCGGGACGATCGGGCGGGCGGTCGTCTCCGAGCTGTCCGGACGCGGCCACGACGTCGTCGCCCTCGACCTGGCCCCCGAGGTCGAGGCCCTCGACGGGGTGGCGAAGACGGTCCGGGCCGACGTGACGTCCATCGACGAGGTGGGCCGTGCGGTCGCCGGCTGCACGGGCATCGTGCACCTCGCCGGCTACGTCGAGCCGATGGTCGCCACGCCGGAGGAGGTCTTCACCAGCAACGCCGCCGGCGCGTTCGTCGTCCTCCAGGCTTTGGCCGACGCCGGCGGCGACCGCGCCGTGCTGGCCTCGAGTGCGTCGGCGCTGGGCATGGCGTGGTCGCCGACCCGGTTCTCGCCGCGCTACGTGCCCATCGACGAGGACCACCCGCCGCTGCCGGCCGACCCGTACGGGCTGTCGAAGCTGGTGCTCGAGCAGGTCGGCGCGATGTTCACGCGGCGGCACGGCATGACGGTGGCGGCCCTGCGGTTCCCGTGGGCCCCTGGCGACGACGTCCGCTGGTCGCGCATCGCCGAGGTGGCGGCCGACCCGGACCACGAGGGCGCCGTGCGCGACCTGTGGAGCTACGTCCACCCGCGCGACGTCGCCCTCGCCGCCGCCCTCGCGCTGGAGGCCGACCCGTTCGGCTTCGAGGTCTTCAACGTCACCGCGGCCGACACCATCTCCGACCTGCCGACGGCCGAGCTGCTGCGCCGGTTCCACCCCGCGACGCGCGTCCGCGAGGAGATCGACGGCACCGCCGCCGCCTGGTCGACGCGCAAGGCCGCCCGGCTCCTGGGCTTCGAGCCGACGTACAGCTGGCGCGCGGAACGCCGATGACGGTCACCTGCCGCGTCACCGTCGACGCCGGCGCGACGCTGGAGCCGCGCCTGCTGGGCCTCGGCATGCAGGCCGGGCCCTACGAGTGGTTCGACCTCGGCGACGACGACTGGCACACCATGCTGACGCGGCTCGAGCGGCTGCGGCCCGGGCTGCTCCGCGTCATGCTGCGCGCCTGGTGGTACGCGAAGGGGTTCGACGAGCGCGGCGAGCCGGTGTACGACTGGTCCAGCCCGCAGCTGACCCGGCTCTACCGGCTGCTCGACTTCGCCCGGGCGCACGACATCGACGTGGTGACGGGGGAGTGGGACGACCCGTCCGCGGTGGGCGACCGCCCGCCGGGCGACCCGCTGCACCATTACGGCATCACCGCCACGGACCCGCGCTGGGCGCGGCTCGTCGGCGACTTCCTCCACCAGCTCCTGGACGTGCGCGGCTACGGCAACGTCCGGTACTACACGTTGATCAACGAGCCGAACGGCGACTGGTCGCACTGCGGCGACCGGCCGACCTGGGAGCGGGCCGTGTCGACGCTCGCCGCCGAGCTGGACCGGCGCGGCCTGTCCGGCCGGATCTCGATCGTCGGCCCCGACACCACCGGCGCCGACCACTGGGTCGCCACGACCGTCGACTCGCTGTCCTCCGTGATCGGCGAGTACGAGATCCACCGGTACGCCACCGCGTGCGACCTCGACGGCGGCGCGTTCGAGGCTCAGATGGCGGAGCTGCGCGCGTACATCAGCGACCACGACTCCGCGGCCAAGCGGTTCTTCATCGGCGAGGCCGGCATCGCCCGGCCCGGCCCGGACGACAGTCAGCCCGCCCGCACGACGTTCCGCTACGGCGTCCGGATGGCCGACTACGTCGTCCAGGCGCTGCGTGCGGGCCTGGCCGGCGTCATCGCCTGGAACCTGGACGACGCGATGTTCGTCGGCGGCGGGTACGGCGCCCTGGACCTGAAGGGCTGGGGGTGCTGGAACATCGTCGGCGGCCGCCACGGCTACCCGCTGTCCGACCGCGACCTGCGGCCGTGGGGCTACGCCTGGGCAGCGCTGAGCACGGCGTTCCCGCACGGTGCCCGCAGCGTCGCCGTCCCGGCCACCGGGGCGCCCGGCCTGCGCGTGGCCGCCGCGACCGACCCGACGGGCGAGCGGCTCTCGGTGGCCGTCGTGAACACCGCCGACGAGCCGCGACGGGTCGAGCTGACCGTCGACGGCCTCGGCACGACGTCGCCGCTGGCCGAGTACCGGTACTTCGCCGACGACCGCCCGGCCGGCGCCGACGGCTTCCCGGTCCCGGCGGCGACGAGGACCGCGCCGTCCGGCCCGGTGACCGTCGAGCTCCCCTCAGCCGGACTGACGGTTCTGACCGGCATCGACGGAAGGAGCTGACCCGAGCACACCCCCGGCCGACTCACGAGGAGGTGAGATCGATGCGGCTGCATGCCCTACTGGCGGCGTTGCTGCTCGTCCCCCTGGGCGGGCAGAGCCACGCCACCGACGACGCCACGACCGTCTACGACTTCTCCCAGGCGCACGACTTCGACGGCTACGGCGCGCACGTCTGGATCAGCAACCAGAACACCGTCCAGCGCGAACAGGCCATCGACGAGCTCAGGTACCGCCATGTGCGTGCCGCCGGACCCCGTCCGCCCATCCCGGACAGCGAGCTGAGCGGCACCGGCCACACCGTCGCCGAGCTGCTGGACCTGTTCGAGACCTACCACCAGCTGCCCGCGTCGGCGATCGACGGGCTGGTCCAGGACATCAGCGGCACGACGCTGCACCAGATCGTCTGGAGCATGCCGAAGCCGTGGATGACGCTGCAGAACGGCTGCGCCACCTGCTGGGAGGCGAACACCGCGCACCTCGCCGACTACGTCAACCTCATCGTGGCCGAGGTGCTCTACGCCCGCCAGTACGGCATGAACGCCACGTACGTCGAGCTGACCAACGAGCCCGACGGCAACTGGAACACGTACTGGGAGCCGGAGGACTACGCGGACCTGGTGGAGCAGACGCGGGCCGCGCTCGACGCGCACGGCCTGCAGTCCGTCGGCATCGAGGGACCGGGCACCGGCACGCAGCGCAACGCCGTCGCGTACCTGGAGGCCCTGGTGGCCGAGAGGGCCGTCGGCAGCCTCGACGCCATCTCGGTGCACGACTACGACACCTCTTACACCGACGACTGCGACGAGCGCCCGTGCCTCGAGCCGCCCATCGGGCTGAGCGACGAGTTCCAGGCCGCCTGGGACGAGCTCGGCCTCACGCTGCCGATCCACGTCACCGAGTACACCAACCGCGACCGCACGAAGTGGAACGCGGCGCCGTACGACTGCTCCGACGGCGCGGGGGCTGGCCGCGTCAACGGCGTGTGCGCCCTCAACACGCCGGTGTACGGGCTGTGGCTGGCCACCGAGGGCCTGAAACTGGCCGCCGACGGCGCCACCGCCGCGATCCAGTGGGAGCTGCAGGACGGCCCCTGGGGCACGACGAACTGGGGACTGATCAACGTCAGCGGCGGCTTCCGGCCGGCCTACCGCGCGTTCAAGCCGTTCCTGCTCCAGCTCAGCGGCGACATGACCGCCGTCACCGGGAGCCCCAGCAGTCAGCAGACCGTGACCGCCGCGTTCGACGTCGGATCCGACGTGGTCGTGGTGGTGTCCAACCTGACGACGTCCGCCGTCACGCTGACGCCGTCGTTCGCCGGCCTGAGCCAGGACACATCGGCCATCGAGCGGCAGCTGGTCTACCGCGTCAGCACCGGGAACACGGCGGAGGAGAGCGTCACCGACCCCGCCACCCACACGATCACCGTCCCCGGGCAGTCCCTGGTGGCCGTCCGGTTCGGCCCATCCACCTAGAGAGGCACGCGATATGACGCAACGGCGCAGATCCGCCCGCCGGCCGCTGGCGCTGCTGGCGGTCGCCCTCCCGGCCGTGCTGCTCGCCCCGCCGGCTCTGGCCGACGACGAGCCGGCCGAGGCGCTCCCGCCGGCGGCCACGGTCGCCACCACGTACGACTTCGACGACGCCCATGCCTTCGACGGCCTCGGGTCCAACGTCTGGATGAACAACGAGAACGCCGACGGCCGCGACCGCGTGCTCGACGAGCTGGAGATGCGCTGGGTGCGGGTGGCCAGCGGGCGGCCGGTGGTGCCGGCGGACCGGCTCGACGCCGCCGGTCACTCCGTCGAGGCGATCCTCGGGCTGTTCCGCGAGTTCATGGCGCCGACGGTGCCGGCCAACGCGGACCGGCTCACCGGCGTGATGAACGAGCTCGGCATCGGTCAGCAGATGGTCGTGTGGACGATGCCGGCGCCCTGGATCACGGTCCGGACCACGGACTGCCCGGAGAACGCGACCCGGTGCGTCTTCGCCGAGGACGACCACCTCGACGAGTACGCCAACTACGTGACGGCGGAGGTGCTGTTCGCGCGCGAGATCGGGCTGCCGGCCGACCTCGTCGAGATCGGCAACGAGCCGGACGGGTACTGGAACACGCTGTTCACCCCCGAGCAGTACGCCCGGCAGGTGACGCTCACGCGTGACGCCCTGGACGCGCACGGACTCACCGACGTCGGCATCCAGGGCCCCGGCACCGGGTCGCAGCGCAACGCCGTCCCGTACCTCGACGCCCTGGTGGAGACCGGGGCGATCGACGACCTGGCCGCGCTCTCGGTGCACGACTACGACACGTCCTACACCGACCGGTGCGACGAGCGGCTGTGCATCGAGACCCCGGTCGGTATGAGCGACGAGTTCCAGGCGGCGCTCGACCGGCTCGGCATCGATCTGCGCATCAACGTCACCGAGTACACCAACCGCGACCGGGCGATGTTCAACAGCGCGCCGTACGACTGCGACGACGGCTCCGCGGGAGCCGGCCGGCGCAACGGCGTCTGCGGGCTCAACCACCCCGAGTACGCGCTCTGGCTGGTGACCGAGGGCCTGAAGCTGTTCGCCGACGGTGCCTCCTCGGTGCTCCAGTGGGAGCTGACCGACCAGTCGTGGCAGCCGGTGAACTGGGGCATCGTCCGCCGCGACGGGCAGGTGCGGCCGTCGTACCACGCGTTCCGGACCATGCAGGAGCGCATGGGGCACGCCACGTCGGTGGTCCGCGGCAGCACCAGCGACCGCGACGTCATCACGGCGGCGTTCCGGGTCGGCTCCGAGGTGGTCGTGGTGGTCTCCAACCTCACCGACCGGGACGTCACACTGCGCCCGGTGGTCCGCGGACTGTCCCGGCCGCCGACCCGGGTCGTCGACCAGCAGATCTACTCGGGTGACACCGGCCAGTCCACGCCGGCCGACGTCGTGCTGAGCGGGCAGAGCGCCCTGCGGGTGCAGGTCCCGCCGCGGTCGCTCGTCGCGATCACGCTGTCGTGACGTCCCCCGGGTGCCGGCGATGAACCGATCCGCGCGCCACCAGGTCGACCGGCAGCATCACCGTCGTCGCAGTGGACGACGGTGCGGCCAGCCGGTCGACCAGGCGGCGCACGGCCGCGGCACCCAGGTGCTCCTTGTCCAAGCGGACGGTGGTGAGCGGGGGCACCGTCTGGCCCTCGTGCTCGTCGTCGACCGCCGTGACGGAGAGGCCGGCCGGGATCGTCCGGCCGGCCTCGCGGGCCGCCCGCATGACGCCGGTGGCCACCCGGTCGCCGGCGCAGAACACCGCGGTGAGGTCCGGCCGCCGGGCGAGCAGACGCAGCCCGGCCGCGTAGCCGCCCTCGGGGGTGAGATCGCAGCTCTCGCAGGTGCCGGGGTCGAACGGCAGGCCGGCGTAGGCGAGCGCGGTCCGGTACCCGATGGCCTGCAGCTCGATGGTCGGGATGGCGCACCGGACCGGCGAGTCCGGGCGCAGTGGGCCGCCGACGAACCCGATGGCACGGTGCCCGGCCCGGACGAGCTGGTCGGTGGCCTCGCGTCCGGCGGCGACGTAGTCGAAGATCACCGCGTCGACGGGCACGCCGGCCAGCTGGTTGTCGACCAGGACGGCCGCGTGACCCGCGTCCTGCGCGGCCGTCACCAGGTCCGCCGACGCGACGCCGACGAGCAGCACCCCGTCCAGGCCGACGGCGCCGAGGTGACGGCGGTAGGCGGCCGGGCCGTGGGGGAGCGACAGGTAGGTCACCTGGGCGCCGTGGCGCGTCGCCTCGGCCTCGGCGCCGTGCAGGATGCTGGCCCAGAACGGCGACATCGGCTCCAGGCGATCGGGCAGGTGCGGCAGCGTCAGCAGGAACCCCAGCCGGGTGCTCGCGCTCGCTGTCCTCCCGGGCCGGGCCTGGGCCTGGGTGGCGGGGGACCGGCCGTTGCCCCGAGGGGGCCGCGTCGCCCGGTAGCCGAGCGCCTCGGCCGCCTCCAGCACGCGCTCGCGGAGGTCCGGGGCCACGTTGGCGTGGTGGTTCAGCACCCGCGAGACGGTGCCGTTCGAGACACCGGCCCGTCGGGCGACGTCGCGGATGGTCACGTTCTCCGGCACTGGCGCCTCCTGGTGTCGCTCGGTGGAGAACGCCGCCATCGTGGCACAAACGTTCATGAACATCAACTCGCCGCGTCATCGTGGACAGGCCTTGTCGATGGTGACGCATCGCGCCGCGACGGGCGCGCTCTGACGCATGTTCGACGAGGTCATAGGCGATCTTTCGCGCGCTCTTGACGCGAGCGAAACAGTCGGTAGACTTCCACGCAACGTTCATGAAACACGCTCATCCACTTGAGTCTGTTCAAGGAACAGGCGGCCTCGGAAGGACGCCCCATGGCGCTGACCGCCACCCGAAGAACCGACCGCGACGCGCCGCCCGGGCGCGGCTCCGGTCGACGCGGCGAGCCCGCGCGCCCCAGGGCGAGCCTGCGCCGGCGCCTCTGGCGGGAACGGTGGATGTACCTGTTCATCGCGCCGGGCCTGCTGTTCTTCGTCGTCCTGAAGTACGTGCCGCTGCTCGGCAACGTCATCGCGTTCCAGGACTACTCGCCCTTCCTCGGGTTCGGCGGCAGTCCGTGGGTGGGGCTGGCGAACTTCGCGGCGATGTTCACCGACCCCGAGCTGGGCACCGCGCTGAAGAACACGCTGGTGCTGAGCCTGCTGCAGATCGTGGTCGCGTTCCCCGCGCCCATCGCGCTGGCGCTGCTGCTCAACAGCCTGATCTCGACCCGGGTCAAGCGGATCATCCAGTCGGTCGTGTACCTGCCGCACTTCATCGGCTGGGTCATCGTCGTGTCGATCTGGCAGGAGGTGCTGGGCGGGGGCGGCGTGGTCAGCGAGGTGCTGCAGCGCTTCGGCGCCGGTCCGATCGACCTGATGTCCAACCCGGACACGTTCCCGATGCTGGTCACGTCGCAGGTGATCTGGAAGGAGATCGGCTGGGGGACCATCATCTTCTTCGCCGCCATCACCATGATCTCCACGCAGCTGTACGAGTCGGCGGCGGTGGACGGCGCCGGGCCCTGGCGGCGCATGTGGCACGTCACCCTGCCGGGCATGAGCACGGTCATCGTGCTGCTGCTCATCCTCCGGCTGGGCACCGTGCTCACCGTCGGGTTCGAGCAGCTCCTGCTGCAGCAGACCATGGTCGGCTCGGACGCCGCGCTGGTGCTGGACACCTTCACGTACTACCGCGGCGTCGTGGCCGGCGACTGGGGCTTGGCCACGGCGGCCGGCCTGGTCAAGGGCGTCGTGGGCACGCTGCTCGTCGTCGCCGCCAACAGGTTCGCCAAGCGCATGGGCGGAGAGGGGATCCTCTGATGACCGAGACTCGATCGGCCGAGACCCGTCCGGCCGAGACCCGTCCGGCCGAGACCCGTCCGGTGTGGATGGAACGGCCGACCGTCCCGACGAGCGTCATCAAGGCGATCGTGCTCGTGGTGGTCGCGGTCATCATGATCTACCCGTTCGTCTACGTCATCTCCGTCAGCCTGTCCTCGCCCGACGCCGTCCGCGCCGGCGACGTGCTGCTGTTCCCGATCGACCCGACGCTCGAGGCGTACCGGATCATCCTGTCCAACGGGCTGGTGGCTCGGGCGCTGCTCGTCAGCGTCGGCGTCACGGCCGTCGGGACGCTGCTGAGCGTGGTGCTCACGGTCACGCTGGCCTACGGGCTCACCCGTACCCGCGACGTGCCCGGCGCCCGGATCATCCTCTACCTGGTGCTGTTCACCATGCTGTTCAGCGCCGGGATCATCCCCAACTACCTGCTGGTGAAGTCGCTCGGCCTGCTGGACACGTACGCGGCGCTGATCATCCCCGTCGCGGTCAGCGCGTTCAACCTCGTGGTCATCCGCAACTTCTTCATGAACCTCCCGCAGGAGCTGCTGGACTCCGCCCGAGTCGACGGCGCCAGCGAGTGGCAGATCCTCTGGCGCATCGTCATGCCGCTGTCGAAGGCGGCGGTCGCGGTGATCGCGCTCTTCTACGGCGTGGCGTACTGGAACGACTTCTTCCACGCGATGATCTACCTCAACGACACCGAGAAGTGGCCGGTCCAACTGGTCCTCCGGCAGTACGTGCTCGGCGGGTCGCCCTTCGGCGACCAGGCCGTCAACGAGCAGATCCAGCTCGTCGCGAAGAACCTGCAGATGGCGGTGGTCGTCCTGGCCACCATCCCGATCCTCGTGGTCTACCCGTTCCTGCAGCGGTTCTTCACCACCGGCGTGCTCACCGGTGCCATCAAGGGCTGACGACGTCACTGACGCGCACGAGAAGAGAGGCCTCGACCATGTCCTACCCCACCTCCATGCCACGACGCCGGTTCCTCGGCCTCGGGCTGGGCCTCGCGGCCACGGCCGCCCTGGGCAGCTGCGGCGGCGGATCGAACCCGCGCGCCGAGCGCGACGCGCTGGAGCTCCCGACCTACCTCCAGCCGCGCGAGTTCCCGGGCGCCAGCCTCAGCACCGATCCCGCCGTGCTGCCGGCCTACTCCACCTACCCCCAGCCGTTCGCGTCGGTGAGCAGCCCGCCGGGCAGCGGCGGCACGGTCACCAGCGTGCACACGCTCTTCACCACGCCGCCGCCCGCGCAGCAGGACAACCCGTGGGCGGTCGAGCTCAACCGGCGGCTGAACGTCGAGCTCGAGCCGACGTTCGTGCCGACGTCGGGCTACGGCGAGAAGCTCTCCACCATGCTGGCCAGCGGCGACCTGCCCGACATCACCTGGATCCCGAACGGCCAGGTCGACACCGGCGCCGCCGGGGTCTGGCGCTCGGTGACGCAGGGCGCGTTCACCGACCTGACCGACGTGCTGGGCGGCGACGGGATCGAGAAGTACCCGAACCTCGCCCAGCTGCCCACGTACGCCTGGCGCAACTGCGCGGTGGAGAACACGATCTACGGCGTCCCGCGGGCGCTGCCGCTGCTCACGGCGTGCATCGGGCTCTACCGGCACGACTGGGCCGAGCAGGCCGGCTTCTCCGAGCCGCCGGCCGACGCCGCGGAGTTCCGTGAGCTGCTGACCGAGTTCACCCGGATCCGGCCCGGCGAGACGTTCGCGCTGGCCCGGGTGGCGGGCACCGAGGCCGACTTCGTCAACCAGATGTTCCGGGTGCCCAACCGCTGGCGCAACAACGGCGACGGCACCCTGACGTACTACATCGAGACCGACGAGTTCGAAGCGGCCATGGAGTACCTCGTCACGCTCTACCAGGACGGCGTCTTCCACCCGGAGGCCAACGCGCCGGGCGACGCGGCCCAGCGGGCCCGCGACTTCCTCACCTCCGGGCAGACCGGTTTCAACATCGCCAGCTTCATCCCGTCGTTCGGCACCACCGGCCTGCGCGGTGCGGTCGCCGCGGGCGACCCGGGCGGCGACCTGCGGCCCCTGGTCCCGCCCGGCCACGACGGCGGCGACCCGCTGATGTACCAGCACGCCGGCTGGTTCGGCGTCGCGGCCATCCCCGCCGAGGCCGGCAAGGACCAGGCCCGGCTCGAGGAGCTGCTCGGCGTCATCGACTACTTCGCCGCCGGGTTCGGCAGCGAGGAGTACGTCTTCATGAACTACGGCATCGAGGGCCGGCACTTCACGTTCGGCGCCGAGAACGCGCCTGTGCCCAGCGACGACCCCAACATCGCGGTCGAGCTCAACTCGCACTACCTCGTGCAGTCCAAGGAGGTCCTGCTGTACTACCCGGGCGCGGAGTCGGACGCCACGATGGCCCAGGACGCGCTGAAAGCAGCGGCCCCGTACTCCGAGCCGAGCGCCACGTACGGCCTGTACTCCGAGACCGAGCTCCGCACGCTCGCCCTGCTCGACCAGATCAACATCG
The DNA here is from genome assembly GCF_014204975.1 of Jiangella mangrovi. Taxonomy (NCBI): domain Bacteria; kingdom Bacillati; phylum Actinomycetota; class Actinomycetes; order Jiangellales; family Jiangellaceae; genus Jiangella; species Jiangella mangrovi. The sequence continues at coordinate 6,113,362 of NZ_JACHMM010000001.1, read as the reverse complement.
ACTACCGCGTCGGCATCCTCACCGGGCGCCGCCCGCTGTCCGACCTCGAGACCTGGCGCGACGAGTGGCGCGATGCCGGCGGCGACACCGTCCGGCGCGAGTTCGAGGAGTCCCTCGAACGCGCCGAGAACGCCTGACCCCCGACAGATCAGGAGAACCGAGCGATCATGACGACCCCCGATCCCGCCCCGCACGACTCCTTCGACGTCGTCGTCTACGGCGGCACGCTCGCCGGCCTCATGGCGGCCGCCCGCGCGCACCGTCGCGGCCTGCGGGTCTGCCTGCTGGAGCCGACCGGCTACCTCGGCGGCCACATCGCCGGCGGCCTGGTCATGTCCGACGTGCCGCTCGAGCCGTCGGCGCTGCGCGGGCTGACCGACGAGCTGTTCTTCGGCGGCATCGGCGCGGAGTACGGCTCGGCCGAGCCGGTCTACGACTTCGAGGCGAAGGTCGCCCAGCGGGTCTCGGACCGTCTGGCGGAGGCCTCTTGCGCGCGCATCGAGCGTCACGTGCGTCTCGAGCGGGGCGACGTCGACGTGGCCGGCACCACCATCCTCGGTGTCCGCGCGGGCGGCGAGTGGATCCGGGGCAGGTTCTTCATCGACGCCTCGTATCAGGGCGACCTCATGGCGTTCGCCGGCGTGCCGTACACGGTGGGCCGCGAGTCGTCGGCGACGTACGGCGAGCCCACCGCCGGCTTCATCCCGGACCGCGCGTTCACCGTCGCCGGCGTCCACGCGGACGGTCGCTACCCGCTGCGGGGGCGTCCGCTGAGCAAGCCCGGCGACGGCGACGACAAGGTCCAGTCGTACAACTTCCGCTGCATCGTGACCCAGGACCCGGCCACCCGGCTGCCGTTCCCGAAGCCGGAGGGCTACGACCCGGGGATGTACGAGATCGTCCGCCAGGTCATCGAACTGGAGAAGCCGGCCACGTTCTTCGACGTCGTGCAGAACCAGGCGGTGTTGCCGAACGGCAAGATCCAGACCAACAACGGGCTGAAGACGCTCTCCTGCGATCTGCCCAACGAGTCGTGGGAGTACCCGGACGCGACCTGGCGGATCCGCGACGACGTCGTCGATCGGCACGTGCGCTGGCAGCAGGGCCTCTACCACTGGCTGGCCAACGACCCCGCCGTCCCGCCGCACCTGCGCGCCGACGCCGCGAGCTGGGGGCTGCCCGCCGACGAGTTCGCCGACAGCCCGTACGGCGCCGGCTGGCCGCACGCGCTGTATGTCCGCGAGGGACGGCGGATGATCGGCGCCTACGTGCTCACCGAGCACGACCAGAACGTCCCCCACGACACCAAGGCGACGTCGGTGTGCCGGTGGCTCTACCCGCGCGACTGCCACGGCGTCCAGCTCTACGTCGACGGCGACGTCCTGGTCTGCGAGGGCCCGATCACGAAGATCTGGATCGACCCGGACAACAAGGTGGACCAGTACCAGATCCCCGCCGAGATCCTGTTCCCGGCCGCGGGCGGCGTCACCAACATCGCGGTGCCGGTGTGCCTGTCGTCCAGCCACATCGGGTACGCCACCACGCGGCTGGAGCCGGCGTTCGGCATGCTCGGCGAGGCCTGCGGCGAGCTGGCCGCACTGTCCATCGCGCACGACCGGCCGGTGCAGGACTACGACTACGCCGAGCTGGCCGCCCACCTGACCGAGTACGGGAGCGTGTTGTGAGGATCGTCGCCGGGCGGGTGATCGTCAGCTCGCCGGGACGCAACTACGTCACGCTCAAGCTCGAGACCGACGAGGGTCTGTACGGCCTGGGCGACGCGACCCTGAACGGCCGCGAGCTCGCCGTCGCGGCGTACCTGCGCGAGCACGTCGTGCCGATGCTGATCGGGCTGGACCCGGCGAACATCGAGGACATCTGGCAGACCCTCTACCGCGGCGCGTACTGGCGGCGCGGCCCGGTGACGATGACCGCCATCGCGGCGGTGGACGTCGCGCTGTGGGACCTCAAGGGCAAGGCGCTGGGCACGCCGGTGTGGAACCTCCTCGGCGGGCGCAGCCGGCCCGGCATCACGGTCTACACCCACGCGCACGGCCACTCCGTCGGCGAGGCGGTCGAGGACGTCGAGCGGCTGGTCTCGCAGGGGTTCGGTGCCGTGCGCGTGCAGTGCGCGGTGCCGGGCATCGGCCGCATGTACGGCGTCGGCCTGCCGCGGCCGTCGACCGACGACCCGACCCTGCCGGAGGTCGAGGAGGACTGGTCGACGGAGAAGTACCTGCGGTTCGTGCCCGAGCTGTTCGACGCGGTCCGCTCGAAGGTCGGCTTCGACGTCCACCTGCTGCACGACGCCCACCACCGGCTCACGCCCATCGAGGCCGGCTGGCTCGGCCGGCGGCTCGAGGACCACCGGCTGTTCTGGCTGGAGGACCCCGTCCCGGCGGAGCTCCAGGAGAGCTTCCGGCTCATCCGTCAGCACACCACCACGCCGCTGGCCGTCGGCGAGGTGTTCAACAGCGTGTACGACTGCGAGCTGTTGATCCGCGAGCAGCTGATCGACTACGTGCGCGCCTCCGTGCCGCACGCGGGCGGGCTCACCCACCTGCGCAAGCTCGCCGCGCTGGCCGAGCCGTACCACGTCCGCACCGGCTGCCACGGCGCCGCCGACCTCTCGCCGGTGTCGACGGCGGCAGCCGCGCACTTCGGCGTCGCGGTCCACAACGCCGCGATCCAGGAGTACCAGGACCACCCCGTGCCGGCCCGCGACGTGTTCGACGTGGGCTGGACCGTGCGTGACGGCCGGCTCGACCCGGGCGACCGGCCCGGCCTCGGCGTCGACATCGACGAGCAGGCGGCCGAGCGCCTCCCCTACGAGCGGTCCTACCTGCCGATCAGCCGCCGCGTCGACGGTTCCGTGGGCAACTACTAGCGCAGCCGAACAGGGCCGACCGAGCCGCGCGAGACGAGCTCGACGGGCGCCATGATCGTCACCGGGTTGGGGCGGGGGCGGTCGCTGCTGATCTCGAGCAGCCGGCGCACGGCCACGGCGCCCATCAGCTCCTTGCGCACGCGGACCGTCGTCAACGGCGGCAGTGTCTGCTCGCTGCCGTACTCGTCGCCCACGCTGACGACGGACACGTCGCCCGGCACGTCCAGGCCCACCTCGTGGAGCGCCCGCAACACCCCGGAGGCGAGCCGGTCGCCGGCGCAGAAGATCGCGGAGAACTCCGTGCCGCGGTCGAGCAGCGCCCGCGCCGCGTCGTACCCGCCCTGCGGCGTCAGGTCGCAGCTCACCGCGAGGTCGGGGCCGGAGGGGATGCCGGCGTAAGCGCACGCCGTCCGGTACCCGATGGCGCGATCCTCGATGGTCGGGATCGCGTTGCGCACCGGCGAACCGGGCACGAGCGGCCCGCCGATGAACGCGATGCGACGATGCCCGGCCTCGATGAGATGCTCCGTCGCCAGCAGGCCCGCCTGCAGGTAGTCCGACACCACCTCGTCGACGTCCAGCGTCGGCAACCGGTGGTCGACCAGCACGACCGCGAGGCCGGCGTCGCGCGCGGCAGTCACCATGTCCGCCGGCGTCACGCCGACCAGCATGACCGCCTCGAGATCCATCTGCCGCAGCTGGCGGCGGAACTCCGCCGCGCTGGCCGGCACCTCGGTCACCGACCGGTACGACACACTGCCGCCGTGGGCGGTGGCCTCGCGCTCCGCGCCGTGCAGGATCTCGGCCCAGAACGGGGCCAGCAGGTCCTTCTGCGGCGGCAGGTGCGGCAGCGTGAGCAGGAACCCCATGCGGGGCGTGGCCTGCCGCTCGCCGCCCGCCCCCGGCCGCGACCGGCTCGACCGGACCGACGGGCGGTAGCCGAGATCGGCGGCGGCCCGCAGCACCCGGTCGCGGAACTCCGGAGCCACGTTCGCGTGGCCGTTCAGCACCCGCGACACCGTGCCGATGGACACCTCCGCCCGATCGGCGACATCGCGGACAGTGACGGTCGAACTCACAGCTCAAGACTAGACGCAACTCCCGCAGCCGACGGGCTACCGGCATCGCGACGCGACCACGTGTCCAGAACCTCACGACGAGCGATCGAGTCTCGTACCTTGGATACCGTGATCCTGCCTTGAGCGCCGCCAGCGTCGTCGTCGTCCATCGTGGCGGTTGCTTCGTCATCTCCGGCTACTCTCCGACGCCGAGTGGTGTGGGGGTCATCAACGATCACATGGGGGCGCTGGACGAGACGGTCAACGACTCTGAGCTTGGCGAGTTCGTGATGGCAGCGCTGGAGTCGAGTGGGAGGACCGTCGCCGCTTCCAGCCAGGAGATCTCCGCCAGGCTGAAGCGTCTCCACAGGCTCGCCCGCGTGCGCTCTCAAAGACAGTTCATGGCGGGAGCCAAGGCTGTCAGCGTCGAGCGAGCATCGGGGGAGTTGGTGGTCAGTCCGTTCGCGAACCTTGGATCAGCGGGTGGCTTCGAGCCTTCCGGCACCTACATTCGTCCAGACTCACGCGATCCTTCGGATGTGGCCCGGTCAATCAAGATGGCCTTGGAGCAAGCCACCTAGGACGCGCTCGCCTGTTCGGTGCTCTCGTTGGTGCGTTCGGGGAGCAGCAGCACGGCGCCGATGAGGAAACACACCGCGCCGATGAAGGTCTGGGTGTTGGCTCGGGCGAGGTCGTGCACCTGGCCGGTGAGCGGGTCGATGTAGCCCGCCACGGCGGAGACGCCGAACGCGATCGACCCGATCAGGTTGGTCAGGGTGATCCACCAGGACCACGACCGCGGACGCCAGGCGACCCAGCCGTGGCAGGCCTCGTACCAGGCCAGGAGGCTGGAGACCAGGAAGCAGACGGAGCCGACGGCGTCGGGCCGCCAGACGTGCTGGTGCGCGGCCTCGGCGGACAGGTTGTCCACCATGGCGACTCCCGTGCTGACGTTGAAGTACAGCGTGCCGGCCAGCTGAACGGCGGTGGCCCACCAGTCGATCCGCCGGCGCTGGTAGACGAAGAAGCGCCGGTGTGCCGGGTTGAGCGTCTCCGGGCCGGCGTCGACGGCCTCCCGATAGGACAGGAACGAGGCCGAGGTGAAGAACAGGGAGCCGATGAAGTAGGTGGCGGTGTCCCACCGGGCCCCGACGGCGCTGCCGAACGCGGGCACGGAGCCGACCGCGAACAGCACCGACCCGATGGCGAACAGCACGGCGATCCACCAGCCGCGAGCCCCGGGCGCCCACCACGTGGACCCGGCGGCCGGCCCCTGGTGCTTGCGATGGAAGCGCGACTCCAGCACATCCGAATCGTGTCCCCGTCCGGTTCCGGGGGCGAGAGCCGAAAGGCCCGGCGTTCGCTCGATCCCGGCCTGCCGCCGGGCGGGTGAAGTCCGTTTACAACGTCGTATTTACAACGTCGTAAACGATCGATAGCCTTGCGTCGCCAGACGGTGGTCCGGCGCCCCGCTGCCTTCGAGGAGGAACGTGATGAGGGTCGTGCACCTGATCGGACAGGCTGGAGAGGCGTGGGGCGAGAGGGGTGGCGGAGGCCGTCGCGCCCGGCTCCTGAACGTGGTCGCGGCCCTGGCGCTCGCTGGGGCGATGGTGCTGGGCATGTCGTCCGTGGCGGCGCGGGCCGACGAGGTGGACCTGACGCCGGGGCCGACCGTCGTCGAGGACCCCGACTCGCCGACCGGCTACACCGGGCACTTCGTGCTCTACGACCCGGACGCGACCAGCGTCCGGTTCGTCGCCGACATCCTGCTGCGGGACTGGGAGAATCCCGGCGACCCGACCGTCTACCAGCCGTCGCAGTTCCGGCCCGGTCTCATGCGCGGCGGCGGCGCCTACGACGTCGAGATGACGAACGCCGGCAACGGCTACTGGGTCACGGACGTGCCGCTGGCCGCCGGCGCCAACCAGTACTGGTTCTACGTCGACGACGACACGAGCCTGTGGGTGCCCGACCCGGCGAACTCGCCGATCTTCGCTCCCGACGGCCTCACCGGCACCGCCCGGCGCGCCTTCAACAAGGTGTACGTGCCGTACGACGCGGAGAAGCAGGACTACGCCCCGCTCGCGGCGCGCGAGATCGAGAACCCCCGGCCCGACTCGGCGAAGGGCACGTGGAGCTACGTGCCGATCCAGGTCGGCGCCGCCACGCGGACCATGGGTGTGTACCTGCCGCCGGGCTACGACCCGGACCGCGCCGAGCCGTACAAGACGATCTACATGCAGCACGGCGGCGGTCAGGATCAGTCCGACTGGATGAACATGGGCGACGTCCCGGTCATCATGGACAACCTGCTCGACGACGGCGTCACCGAACCCGCGATCGTCGTCACCACGGCCACCAACTACCTGGGCAGCGCCGCAGCGGGCTACCCCAACCTTCGCGACGTCGTCCTCCCGTTCGTCGAGAGCACCTACAACGTCTCGACGCAGCCGCGGGACCGGGCCTTCGCGGGTCTGTCGGCGGGCGGGATCGTCACGATGAACCTCATCAACCAGGACCCCACGCTGTTCGGCTACTACGGCCCCTGGAGCGGCGGTGCGCGCGTCGACAACGCGACGCCGGATCTCGCGGCGCCCTACATCCTCTTCGGCGGCGGGGCGTGGGACTTCGGTCTGCCCAACGCCGCGCAGGTCGCCGCACTGGACAACGCGGTCGTCGAGAACGTCGTCGTCGCCGGCGCGCACGACTTCAACGCCTGGAACCAGCTGTTCACGACGTTCGTCCGGGACTACCTGTGGCAGCCGCAGGCGTTCCTCGCCGACGAGATCGACGTGCTGAAGGACGGCGTGGCGAGCACGAGCCTGAACCGGGGCAATCGCAACGCCCTCACGGTGAAGCTCGACCGGGCGTACGAGCTCCTCACGCGCGACGAGAACGGCTCGCTCTACCTGCTGAACGCGTTCGTCGACCAGGTCGGCGAGCTCGAGAGCGACGCGAAGCTGACCGCGGAGCAGGCGGCGGAGCTCGTCGAGACGGCCGCGAAGATCATCGCCAACCTGGAATACCGGCAGTAGTCCCCTCACGCCGGCCCGCCCACAGCAACGGCAGACCGAGCGGGCGGGCCGGAGCCGTCAGTACAACGTTATACAGGGAGAGGAATCAATGGTGATGACATCTCACCGGAGTCCCACGCGCCGCAGGGGGTTACGCGCGCGGCTCGCCGCGTTCGCCATCGGCGCCACCATGGCGACCGCGACCCTGGTCGCCGCACCACAGACCGTTGCCGCCGCCACGCCGTGGGTCACCGTGGACGACGACGGCTTCGTCACGTTCACGATCTCGGCCGCGGAGGTCGAGGAGACGTTCGGCGCCGTGTCGCAGGTCGTCGCGGAGGGCAACTTCGGCCCGTCGGCCAACTGGGCCCAGTGGGGCCTCACGCGCCGGGGCAGCAACTGGACGTCGGTCATGGGCCCGCTCGAGCCCGGCCTGTACTACTACCAGTTCACCGCCGACGACACGAAGGTCGTCAAGGACCCGACGAACCCCACGAGCGTGGCGTCCGAGCCCGAGTGGAGCACGTTCTTCGTCCCCGGCGAGTCCGCGAGCCTGCTGGCCGACGTGCCCGAGGGCCAGGGCGGTGCCATCGAGACGATGACCTACCGCAGCACCGTCACCCGCGGGGAGCGGTCGGCCCTCGTGTGGACGCCGCCGGGCTACGACGCCGACCGGCGTCAGCCGTACCCGGTGCTGTACCTGCAGCACGGCAGCGCCCAGGGCTACCGCGACTGGGTCGAGGTGGGTCGCGCGAAGCAGATCTTCGACAACCTCACGCTCCGGGGCGAGATGGAGCCCATGGTCGTCGTGATGGGCGACGGGAACGTGCCGGACTTCCAGAAGGAGCTGCTGCGCAACATCATGCGGGAGGCCCGCCACGACTACAACATCTCGCACAGCCCCTCGCAGCAAGCACTCGCCGGGCTCTCCCTGGGTGGTTTCCAGACGCTGAGCACCGTGTTCGAGCGTCCGGGTGAGTTCGCCTACGTCGGCTCGTTCGCCGGCTTCTACTTCGGCAACGCCTCCGGTGTCGACGCCGCCGAGATCAACGAGGGCACCGAGCTCCTGCGCATCTACACGGGCAACGTCACCGACCTGGCGTACAACCTCGACTTCCGCCTCATGCAGCAGCTCGACCAGGCCGGCGTCGAGTACCAGTTCGACGGCGTCAACCCCGACCGCGGGCACAACTGGAACGCCTGGCAGGAGAACCTGGTCGACTTCATGCCACGGCTCTTCCGCGACGTGGAGGACGACGGCCCCAGCCCGGGGCACCTCCCGCTCGAGTCCGAGTTCCGCCTGCCGCCCGCCGGCACCACCCCGACGCCGTGGATCACCGAGGACGGCTTCGTCACCTTCGAGACCACCACGGCGTTCAAGGACGCGCAGAACGTCACCGTATGGGGCAACTGGGCGCCGGGCGGCAGCTGGGTCCGCGTCGAGATGACCCGCTCCGGCGACCGCTGGCGTGCCACCGTCGGGCCGCTGAAGCCCGGCTTCCACTACTACCGGTTCATCGTCGACCGCGTCTCCACGAAGGACGCCTCGAACCCGACCCGCGTCACCACCGAGCCCACGTGGAGCACGTTCTTCATCCCGGGGGAGTCGGCCCGCATGGTCGCCGACGTGCCCGAAGGGCAGGGCGGCGCCGTCGAGACGCTCACCTACCAGAGCGCCGTCGCCGGGGCCGAGCGGAAGGCCTACGTCTGGACCCCGCCCGGCTACGACCCCGACCGGGCCGAGCCGTACCCCGTGTTCTACCTCCAGCACGGCGGCGGCCAGAACTACACGGACTGGATCGAGATGGGGCGGGCCAAGCAGATCCTCGACCACCACTACCTCGACGGCAACCTCGAGCCGATGGTCGTCGTGATGGGCAACGGCAACTCCTCGAACTTCACCAGGGAGCTGCTCGAGAACCTCGCACCCGCGGCGCGCGCCGCGTACAACATCTCCGACGAGCCGTCGAAGCAGGCCCTCGCCGGCCTCTCGATGGGCGGCGGGCAGACCTACACGGTGCTCAAGACGCACCCGGGTGAGTTCGCCTACGTCGGAGCCTTCTCGGCCGGGTTCGGCAGTGCGACCGGCGTCGACGCCGACGCGATCAACGACGGGACGACCCTGCTGAAGATCTACGTCGGCGACCCCACGGACTTCGTGTATCCGTCCTTCATGAGCTCGCTGCCGGTCATGGACCAGCTCGGCATCGACTACGTGTTCGACGGGCCGACACCGGGTCCGCACGGCTGGGACGCGTGGCAGAGGAACCTCATCGACTTCGCGCCCCTGTTGTTCAAGTAGGGGCGGGCAGTCGTCCGTCGCCGGCGCCGGCGTCCGCAGACCGGCGCCGGCGACGGGACCGCGTCAAGTGGCGGTGGACTCGCGCGCGACGATCCGGAACTCCGGCTTGATGAGACGGGGCGGGAGCTCCTCGTCGCCCTTCTCGTTGATGCGCTCGACGAGCAGCTGGACGGCGGTCTCGGCGATCTCGTCGCGGCCCGGGTCGACGCTGGACAGCGAGGGGATGGAGAACCGGGCCTCGTCGATGTCGTCGAACCCGATGACGGCGACGTCGTCCGGGACTCGCCGGCCGGCGTCGCCGAGTGCGCGCAGCGCGCCGAGCGCCAGGGTGTCGTTCAGTGCGAAGAGTCCGTCGAACTCGATGTCGGACGCGATGAGGTCGCGCATCGCCTCGGCGCCGTTCTCGCGGTGCCACGGCGCCACGACCCGGACGAGCTGCGGGTCGAGCGGCAGACCCGCCGCCTCGAGGGCCGCCTTGTACCCCTTGACGCGCAGGTCGGCCGAACGCACCTGTTCACGCTGGTCGGGGTGGGCGCCGATGAGTGCGATGCGCCGGCGCCCGATGGCGAGCAGGTGCTCGACGGCGGCCTGGGCGGAGCTCACGTTGTGCATCGTCACGTGATCGGTCGGGCCGCCGAACATGCGCTCGCCGAGCATCACGAAGGGGAAGGAGTTGCTGAGCAGATGGCGATCGTCCTGTCCCAGGCGCTCGGGGCTGAACAGCAGCCCGTCGGTCAGCCGCAGACGGCCGGCGCCCGTGACGGCGGCGATCTCGCGGTTGCGGTCGCCGCTGGTCTGCTCGACCAGGACGCCGAGGTCGTGCTTCTCGGCCGCGCGGATGACGGCGTCGGCCAGCTCCGCGAAGTAGTTCTGCCGCAACTCGGGCACGGCGAGACCGATGACGCCCGTGCGACCGGAACGCAGGCCCCGTGCCGACAGGTTGGGGCGGTAGCCGAGCTCCTCGATGGCCGCCATGACGCGCAGCCGGGTCGTCTGCCGGACGTGCGGGAAGTCGTTGATCACGTTCGACACGGTCTTGATCGAGACGCCGGCGACGCGCGCCACGTCGTGCATCGTCGGGCTCACGCATGCCTCCTCGTCTTCGCGGCCTCATCTGCGCAATCACGCATTCTAGAGGGGCCGCCTGGCGTTCGGTCGTTACCGAACCGAGGCCTGCGACCACTCTTGACACCGGCCGAGCGGATTGCCATAGTCACCTTTATCGCTAAACATACAACGTTATAAAAGCTTACCCGTTGACCGCGTCGACGGTCCGGGTCGAAACGGCGACGCGCCGACATCACGTCCCACGCATCCCGAAGGGAACCCACGCAATGAAGCGGAAGCCATTCCTCGCCGCGGCGACGGCGCTCGTCCTCGCGGGCACGCTCGCCGCCTGCTCGTCCGGCGATGACGACACCAGCAGCAGCGACGGCGGTAGTGGTGGTGGCGGGTCCGACGCCAGCAGCTGCACGAACACCATCCCCAAGACGGACCTGCCGGCCGTGACGCTGTGGGCGTGGTACCCGAACATGGAGCTGGTCGTCGACAACTTCAACGAGCAGAACGACGAGGTGCAGGTCTGCTGGACCAACGTCGGGCAGGGCGGCGACGAGTACGAGAAGTTCCAGACGGCGATCGCCGCGGGCACCGGGGCACCCGACGTCATCATGATCGAGGCCGACCGCATCCCGACGTTCCAGATCCAGGAGGCGCTGGTCGACATCAGCGACTACGGCTACGAGGACGTCCGCGACAACTACAGCGAGGGCGCCTGGAAGGACGTCTCGGTCGGCGACGCGGTCTACGGCGTCCCGGTCGACGGTGGCCCCATGGGCATGATCTACCGCAAGGACATCTTCGACCAGTACGGCATCACGCCCCCCACGACCTGGGCTGAGTATGAGCAGGCCGCGCAGACGGTGCGCGACGCCGGCGGGCCGCTCTTCGGCGACCTCGGGGCCAACGTGCCTGCGGTCATGATGGCCCTGCAGATCCAGAAGGGCGCCGACCCGTTCTCCTATGACACCGCCGACCCCGAGAACATCGGGATCGAGCTGAACGACCAGGCGTCGAAGGACGTGCTCGACTATTGGGGCGGCCTGGTCGAGAAGGGGCTGGTCGGCACGCAGGACCAGTTCACGCCCGAGTACATCTCCGGCGTCATCAACGGCGACTACGCGACCTACATCTCCGCCGCCTGGGCTCCGGGCTACCTCACCGGCGCCGGCGTGGGCGAGGGCGCGGACTCCGGGCAGTTCGCGGTCGCGCCGCTGCCCCAGTGGGACCCCGCCAACCCGGTGCAGGTGAACTGGGGCGGGTCGGCCTTCTCGGTGACCAGCCAGGCGACCGACCCGGAACTGGCCGCGAAGGTGGCCTTCGGCATCTACGCCGACGAGGCCTCGCTCACCGACGGCTGGACCAACCAGGTCATCTTCCCGCTGAACCTCAACGCCCTGGAGGACCCGGCCTTCGCCGACCTCGCGGTGGAGTTCTTCGGCGGCCAGCAGGCGAACAAGGAGGTCTACGTCCCGGCGGCGAACGCGTACGGCGGCTTCACCTACAGCCCGCTACAGCAGTACTACTACGACGCCATGACCGAGCAGCTCGCGGCCGTCAACCAGGGCTCGATCGCCGGGTCCGAGGCCGCGGACGCGCTGCACGACGACGTCGTGGGCTACGCCGAGGAACAGGGCTTCACCGTCCAGTGACCGACGGTGGCGGGGCCGGTGCGTCCGCAGGGCGCGCCGGCCCCGCCCGTCCAACCCGCCGCCCACTGACCTCCGGAGCACGAGCATGACCCTGCAGATCACCGAGACACCACCGCCGTACATCGAGAAGAAGACCAGACGCGGAGCGCGGAAGGTGCCCCTCCGCGAGCAGCTGATCGGCTGGATCTTCGTCGGGCCGTTCGGTCTCGTCTTCCTCGCCTTCCTCGTCGCGCCGCTCGCGTACGCCCTCTACCTCAGCCTGTTCCGGAAGGCGATGATCGGCGGCACGAGCTTCGTCTTCCTCGGCAACTACGCGAAGGCCTTCACCGACCCGAGCTTCCTCGACGGCGCCTGGTTCGTGGTCCGCTTCTCGCTCGTGCTGATCCCCGTGCAGATGCTCATCTCGCTCGCGATGGCGCTCATCCTCGACATGGTCACGTCGTCCTTCGCGCGCTTCTCGCGGCTGATGATCTTCCTGCCGTATGCGATCCCCGCTGTCATCGGCGCACTCATGTGGGGATTCCTGTACAGCAAGAACTTCGGGCCGCTGGGGGACATCTTCGGGTTGTTCGGCGCCTCGGCTCCGGACTTCCTCAGCAACGACCTGGTCTTCTACGGCCTGCTCAACATCGTCACGTGGCAATGGGCCGGCTACTACATGATCATCCTGTACGCCGCCCTGCAGGGGATCGACCCGACCCTGTACGAGGCCGCCCGGATCGACGGCGCGAGCAGCTGGCAGATCGTCTTGCGGATCAAGGTCCCGCTGATCACGCCCGCGCTGGTCCTGATCCTCGTTTTCGCGCTGATCGGAACCCTGCAGTTCTTCAACGAGCCACAGATCCTGCGCGACCTCGCCGCCGGCACCATCGGACCGGACTTCACCCCCAACATGTACGCGTACCAGCAGGCGTTCGGGCTGGCGAACTTCAACTACGGGTCGGCGATCTCGTTCGCGCTCGGGGGCGTGGTCTTCGTCTGCGTCTACATCTTCCTGTTCGCCACCCGCAAGCGGGGGAGCTTCCTCTCATGACCGCCAGCATCGACGTCGCCGCACGTCGCCGACGCCCACAGCGCTACCTGCCGCTGCAGGTCCTGCTCGGGTTCCTGCTCGTGTACTTCCTCGTGCCCTTCTGGTGGGTCATCGTCAACAGCTCGAAGGACGCCGCCGGGCTCTTCGGCGGCGGCAACGCCCTGTGGTTCGCCGACGACATCGACTTCGTCGGCAACCTCCGGGAGCTGTTCACCTACAGCGGCGGCATCTACGCGCGCTGGCTGCTCAACTCCGTGCTCTACGCGTTCGTCGGCGGCCTCGGCGCCACCGCGCTGGCGGTGCTGGCCGGCTACGGCTTCGCGAAGTACCGCTTCGCCGGCCGGCGGTTCAGCTTCGCCGTCCTGCTGGGCGCCGTGATGGTGCCGTCCACGGCCCTGGTGATCCCGACGTTCATCATGTTCTCCGGCCTGGGGCTGACGAACACGATCTGGGCGGTGATCCTGCCGTCGCTGCTCAACCCGTTCGGCGTCTACCTGATGCACGTCTACGCGCGCGACGCGGTGCCCGACGAGCTGCTCGACGCCGCCCGTGTCGACGGCGCCGGCGAGGCGCGTTCGTTCCTGCAGGTCGCGCTGCCGCTGATGCGGCCGGCGATCGTCACGGTCCTGCTGCTGTCGATCGTGGCGACCTGGAACAACTACTTCCTGCCGCTGGCGATGCTTTCCGACAACGACCTGTACCCGGTGATCGTCGGCATCGGACAGTGGCAGGGGGTCGCCTCGGCGAACAACGCCGGCGGCACCTCGCTGTGGAGCATCATCATCATGGGCTCGCTCGTGTCCGTGATCCCCCTCATCATCGCCTTCCTCACCCTGCAGCGCCATTGGCGGGGAGGCCTGGCCATCGGCAGCCTGAAATAGGCCGGCTCGCATCTGCGCCCCCGCCCCATCGACCACCAAGAGGATCATGAACCGCGCTCATCTGACCATCGACCCCTACTTCACCGTGGGGCCGGTCAACCGCCGCCTGTTCGGCTCGTTCGTCGAGCACCTGGGCCGCTGCGTCTACGACGGGATCTACGAGCCCGGACACCCGACGGCGGACGACCAGGGGTACCGCGAGGACGTCATCGCGCTGGTCCGCGAACTCGGCGTGTCCACCATCCGCTATCCCGGCGGCAACTTCGTCTCGGGCTACCGGTGGGAGGACGGGATCGGGCCCCGCGACCAGCGACCCCGGCGGCTGGACCTGGCCTGGCACTCGACCGAGACCAACGAGGTCGGCCTGGACGAGTTCGCCGGGTGGCTGCGCAAGGTCGGCAGCGAGCTCATGTACGCCGTGAACCTCGGGACGCGCGGCGTCCAGGAGGCCCTGGACGTCCTCGAGTACGCCAACGTCCCTGCGGGCACCCGGCTCTCGGACCTGCGCATCGCCAACGGCGTGCCGGCCCCGCACGACATCCGGATGTGGTGCCTGGGCAACGAGATGGACGGCGCCTGGCAGCTGGGTCACGGCACGGCCGACGAGTACGCGAGCGTCGCCGGCAAGGCCGCCCGCGCGATGCGCCAGCTCGATCCCGACCTCGAGCTCGTCGTCTGCGGCAGCTCCAGCGCGCAGATGGCGACGTTCGGCAGCTGGGAGCGGACGGTGCTCGAGGCGACCTACGACGAGGTCGACTACATCTCGTGCCACGCCTACTACGAGCCGAAGGACGGCGACTACGCCAGCTTCCTCGCCTCCGCGGTGAACATGGACCGGTTCATCGACTCGGTCGCGGCGACGGCCGACCACGTGAAGGCGGAGCGGCGCAGCACGAAGACCATGTACATCTCGTTCGACGAGTGGAACGTCTGGTACCAGTCGCGGTACCAGGGCGAGCGGCACACCGGCCTCGACGACTGGCCGATCGCGCCGCGGCTGCTCGAGAACACGTACTCGGCCATGGACGCGGTGGTCTTCGGCAACCTGCTCATCTCGCTGCTCAGGCACGCCGACCGGGTCACGTCCGCGAGTCTCGCCCAGCTGGTGAACGTCATCGCGCCGATCATGACCGAGCCCGGCGGGCCGGCCTGGCGGCAGACCACGTTCTACCCGTTCGCGCTCACCTCGCGGCTGGCCCGGGGAGAGGCGCTCGAGGTGAAGCTGGACAGCCCGGCCTACGTCTCGGCGCAGCACGGCGAGGCCACCGTCGTCGACGCGGTGGCGACGCACGACGGCGGCAGCGGCGCCACCGCCGTCTTCCTCGTCAACCGCGACGAGGAGTCGCCGGCCGAGATCGAGATCGACGTGCGCATGCTCGGCGGGGTCGGCGTCCGGGACGCCTGGACGCTGAGCGACAAGGACCCGCACGCGGCCAACACGCTCGAGCAGCAGGACCGCGTGCGGCCGGCGGCCAACCCGACCGCGGCGCTGACCGACGGCACGGTGACGATCACCCTCCCGCCGGTCTCGTGGACGGCCCTGACGCTCGGATGACGGCCCCCATGGTTCGTGATCGGCGCGACAGCACGGGATGATGGGCCCGTGGTGCGAATGATCGATGTGGCCCGTGAGGCCGGCGTGTCGGCCATGACGGTGTCCAACGTCATCAACGGCCGGCCCGGCGTGAGCGCGGAGACCCGGCTGCGGGTGCTCGCGACCATCACGAGGCTCGGCTACCAGGTGAACCTCGCCGCACGCCACCTGCGAGCCGGCCGCACGGGCGCCGTCGGCCTGATCGTCCCGGACATCGACCGGCCGTACTACGCCCAACTGGCCGGCCGGCTCGCCAAGGGGGTCGAGAAGCGCGGGCTGCACCTCGTGGTCGAGCGCACCGGGGGCGACGCCGAGCGCGAGCTCGAGGCCATCTCGTTCGGCCGGCTGCGCATGTACGACGGTGTCGTCATCAGCCCGTTGCGGGTCGACGCCGCCGACCTGGACCAGCTGCGGTTCGAGACCCCGGTCGTGTTCATCGGAGAGCGGCCGGTCCCGGCGACGTTCGACCACGTCATGATGGACAACGTCGGCGGCGCCCGCCAGGCCACCCGGCAGTTGCTCACGACCGGGTCGCGCCGCGTCGCCGTCATCGGCGGCCGGCACGACGACCACGTCGACGACATGCCGTCGCTGCGGACCCGCGGCTATCGACAGGCGCACGCCGAGCTCGGCATCGAGGTCGACGAGCGGCTGGTGATCGAGGTCGAGTCCTTCGATCCCGCGTCCGGGGCCCGCGGCCTGAAGCGGCTGCACGAGTCCGGCGTCGCGTACGACGGGGTCTTCGCGCTGACCGACGCTGCCGCGATGGGTGTGCTGCGGGCCCTGGCCGACCTGCGGGTCGACGTGCCCGGCGAGGTGCAGGTGATCGGCTTCGACAACGGCGAGGAGACGGAGTTCCTCGTGCCGCGGCTGTCGTCCGTCGAGCCGGGCAACGACGCCATGGCCGATCGGGTCCTCGAGCTGCTGGAGCACCGCATCGCCGCCGCGGGCGACGGCGGGACGGATGCGCCGGACCCGGCGACGACCATCGTGAACGCGCAGTTGATCCTGCGCGAGTCGACCCGCTGAGCTCCGGCGCACCCGCGCGCTACGAGGTGCCGGGACGCCCCGGTTCGACCCGGCCGTCGACCCGCCTGGAGATCTCGGTGTAGCCGTCCCTGAGCTCCTGGGGCAGGATCCAGCCGGCCGCGTCCTGCCAGGCCAGCGGGCGCAGGAAGCGGCGTATCGAGGTGGCGCCCACGGACGTGTGCACGGTGTTGGTGGCGGGCCAGGGACCGCCGTGGTGCTGCGCCCACGAGACCCGGACGCCGGTGGGGAAGCCGTCGAAGACGATGCGGCCGGTGCGGGCCGCGAACAGGGTGCTGAGGTGGCGGACGGTGTCGTGGTCGTCCTGCTCACCGGCGTGGATCGACCCGGTGAGTGACGGGGGAACGGTGGCGAGCGCCGCGTCGAGGCCGGCGGGATCGTCGTAGCGGACGGCGATGACGAGCGGGCCGAAGCACTCCTCGGCGATCTGCGCGGACAGCTGGGTGACGTCGGTCTCCAGCAGCACCGGTGCCACGCCGAAACCCTCCGGCGACCGGACGTCCGGCCTGGCGAGAACTCGGGCGCCCGCCTGCTCGAGGGCGGCCTCGCGGGCGGTGAACGCGTCGCGGATCCGCTCGTTCAGCAGCACCGCGCCACCGGCCGTGGCGACCCGGGCGCGCAAGGCCTCGACGAGTTGGTCGCCGGCGGGATCGGAGGGGACGAAGGCCAGTCCCGGCTTGGTGCAGAGCTGGCCGGCGGAGCCGGTGAACGAGGCGAAGAGCCCGGCGGCGATCTGTTCGCCCCGCTCGGCCGCCGCGGCGGGCAGGATGACGATCGGGTTCACGCTGCTGAGCTCGCCGTAAAGCGGGATCGGGTCGTCGCGCTCGTCGATGGCGGCCTGGATGGCGCGGGCCGCCCCGACGGACCCCGTCAACGCGGCCGCTCGTACGGCGGGATGGCGCACCAGTGCCAGCCCGGCGTCCTGCCCGTGGACAATGCCCAGGGCCCCGTCGGGTCCGCCGGCGCCACGTACGGCCGCGGCGATCACGTCGGCCGAGACCTGCGAGGTCAGCGGGTGCGACGGGTGCGCCTTCACCACGACGGGGCAGCCGGCGGCCAGCGCGGCGGCCGTGTCGCCGCCGGCGACCGAGAAGGCGAACGGGAAGTTGCTGGCGCCGAAGACGGCGACCGGACCCAGGGGCACGAGCATCCGGCGCACGTCCGGCGCCGGGCCCAGCGGAGTGTCGGCCGCATGGTCGATGGCGGCTTCGAGGTACCCGCCGTCGCGCACGACGTCGGCGAACATCCGGAACTGCAGCGCCGACCTGGTGAGCTCGGAGGCGAGGCGGTCGCGGCCCAGCCCGGTCTCGGACGACGCCGCCGCCACGAGGTCGTCGCGGCGCGACTCCAGCGCGGCCGCCACGGCGTCGAGCAGCCGGGCCCGGCCGCGACGTCCTGCGGCGGTGAGCGGGTCCGCCGCCGCAGCCGCGGCGGCCAGCAGGGCGTCCAGCTCGCTGCCGGTCGTCTCGTGCAGCCCGGTCTCGCGACTCCGGCCGTCCCTCGGATCGACGGTGCTGACGGCGTTCACAAGAGTCCTCTCTGCACGAGATTGCCCATGAGCGCGCGGATCCCGAAGTCCCACGGCGCGCAGTCCTCGGCGTGCCGGACCCGGTTGACGAGGGTGCCCAGCGCCGGCGAGCCGATCCTGACGACGTCGTCGAGCTTGTGCGTGAACCCCTCGCCGGGCCGGTCCCGGTCCTGGATCGGCGCGAACATGGTGCCGAGCATCAGGACGGCGCCGTCGGGATAGTGGTGGTGCGGGCCGATCAGCTGGCGCACGAGTGCCTCCGGATCGCGCGAGATCCGCGACATCTCCGAGACCGCGTCGAGGCGGAACCCGTCGTCGCCGGAGATGTGCAGTCCGACCGCCAGCCCGCGCACGTCGTCCAGCCCGAAGCGGTCGTCGAAGAGCCGGATGAACGGCCCCAGCGCGCAGGAGGCGTTGTTGTCCTTGGCCATCGGCAGCAGCAGCGCGGACCTGCCCTCGACGTCGCGCAGGTTCACGTCGTTGCCGAGGGTCGCTCCGATGATCCGGCCGCTGGACTGCACGACCAGCGCCACCTCCGGCTCGGGGTTGTTCCAGGTCGACGCGGCGAGCACCCCGACGGGCACGGCCGTGCCGACGGCGGACAGGACCTGGCCCTTGGTGAAGATCTCCGCATCGGGACCGATGCCCACCTCGAGGTACTGGCTCCAGGCGCCCTCGGCGACGAGCAGGTCCTTGAGCCGTCCCGCCTCCTCGGAGCCGGGCGACAGGTCGTGGAAGTCCGCGCCCACGCCGGCGAGCATGCGGCCGCGAATGTCCGCCGCGAGCGTCAGGTCCCCGCGGGCCCGCTCCTCGATGACCCGTTCGATCATCGAGACCGCGAACGTCACTCCCGCGGCCTTCAGGGCCTGGAGATCGACGGGGGCCAGCAACCAGGGCCGGGCGGGGTCGCGCTCGGCGGCGCCGGTGTTCGCGAGCAGCTCGTCGACGGTCCCGACCCGCCGCCCGGCCAGTCCGGCGGCGGCCGTCGCGGGATCGGGCAGCTCGCAGAGGTCACGCACGGTGGCGACGTGCTCGCTGATGTCGACGACGTCGCCGTCGCGCACGACGACGGGGGAGGGTCCGGCGGCGGCGGGATCCCAGATCCGGCCGACCAGGACGCTGCCGGCGGCGTCGTCCGGCAGCGCCTCGGCGGCCGTTCCGAACCACGGCGTCATTCGCTCGCTCCCAGATTGAAGAAGGACCGCTCGTCCGGCGGGCGGATGTCGTAGACGGCGTCGTCGAACAGCCGCATGGGGCGCGGGGTGAACGGGTGCCGCGCCATCTCCTCGAGGTCGAGCTCGATGCCGAGACCGACGCCGGCCGGGACCATGACGTCGCCCTCCTCCGTCAGCGTGAGCCGCTCGCTGGTGATGCGCGGGCGCCAGGGCACGTCGGTCGCCATGATCTCCAGGTAGCGGAAGTTGGGCAGCACCGCGCCCAGCTGCAGCGTCGCCGCGGTGCTCAGCGGCCCGCTGGGATTGTGCGGCGCGAAGCCGACATAGCTCGTCGCCGCCAGCGTCGAGATGAAGGCCAGCTCGGCGAGGCCGCCGGCATGGGTCACGTCGGGCTGCACGAAGTCCACCGCCTGGCGGGCCAGCGCGGGAGCGAAGCCCTGCCGGCCGAACCAGCGCTCTCCGGCGGCGATGGGGACGGGGGAGGCGCGGCGGATGTCGGCGAGCGCGTCGAGGTTGTCCGGCGGGCAGGGCTCCTCGAACCACACCGGCTCGAACGGGGCGAGCTCGCGCGCGATCTGGACCGCGTGCCGGACGTCGAAGCGGCCGTGGCCCTCGACGAACAGCTCGACGTGGCGCCCGACGGCGGAGCGCACGGCGTCGACCTGCGCGAGGACGCGGTCCAGCTGCGCCGTGGAGATGGTGAGGTCGTAGTTCTCGAACGGGTCCCACTTGAGCCCGCGGAAGCCGGTCTCGACGGTCCGGCGCGCGGCGGCCGCATAGTCCTCGGGCGTCACCGCGCCGGAGAACCAGCCGTTCGCGTAGGCGCGGACCCGGTCGCGCGTGGGGCCGCCGAACAGCCGCGAGACCGGCACCCCGAGATCGCGGGCGGAGATGTCCCACAACGCCATCTCCAGCGAGCTCAGCGCCGTCATGATGACCGGGCCGCCGCGCCAGTACCAGTCGCGGGCCAGCTCGTGGACGGTGCCGGAGATGCGGGTCGGGTCGAGGCCCACCACCGCCTCGGCGAGCTCCGCGACGGCGCCCTGCACCGCCCGCTCCTTGCCCTCGAGCGTCGCCTCGCCCAGGCCGACGATGCCCTCGTCGGTCGAGACCCGCACGATGACGAGATTGGTGCGGTAGAAGTCGACGACGAGCGTGTCGACCGAGGTGATCTTCATCGGAATCAGCCCTTCACGGCGCCGGCGGTCATGCCGGCCACGACGTACTTCTGCGCGAACAGGTAGAAGGCGACGGCAGGGAGCGTGAACAGGAACGCCACCGCCATGACGGTCTGGACCGGGGTGCCGACCTCGCCGATGAAGCCCGCGATGCCCACCGAGGCCGGCTGCATCTCCGGCGCGTAGATGAACGTCACCGCGAACACGAACTCGTTCCAGGCGTGGAAGAACGAGATGACCGCGGCGGCCGCGATCGACGGCGCGATCAGCGGGACGTTGATGCGCACTAGCATGGTGAGCGGCCGCGCGCCGTCGACCCGTCCGGCCTCCTCGAGCTCGCGAGGGATGGCGTCGATCGCGCCCTTGAGGATGAGCGCCACGATCGGCAGCACGAACGCCGAGTTGGCCAGGACCAGCCCGATCAGCGAGTCGAGCAGGTCGAACCGGTTGAACAGCGCGAACAGCGGCACCACCATGAGCGCCTCGGGGAGCATCTGCGTCAGCAGCAGCACGACCGTCATGACGACCTTGCCCCGGAACGAGAACCGCGAGAGCGCGTAGCCGAGCGGGATGCCCAGGCCGATCGAGAGCAGGGTCGTCCCGGCGGCGATCACGAGGCTGTTGCGCAGCCAGCCCACCACCTCGCCCTCGGCGAGCGCGTCGGCGAAGACCCCGAACTGCGAGAAGTCGGGCAGCAGCCGCGCCTCCCCGGCGAACAGGTCGGCGTCGCTCGACAGGGCCGTGACGAACATCCAGTACAGCGGGAAGACCGCGATGCCCAGGACTCCAAGTACGGCGACGATGCGCAGGGTGAGACCCATGCGGAACCGGCTCACCGGATTCCCTCCTTCGCGGCGCCGCGGGCGACGAACCTGCTGCCGGCGATGACGATGAGTGAGATGACGACGCCGACCATGCCGATCGCGGCCGCCGTGCCGAGCTGCTTGGAGTCGAAGGCCTGGGCGTAGAGGTCGATGACGAGCGTCTCGGTGGACCCCACCGGGCCGCCCTTCGTCATCAGCCAGATGAGCTCGAACCGCCGGATCGACCAGATCGTCATGAGCAGCGCGAGCAGGCCCACGGTCGGCTTGATGACCTGCCAGGTCACGGCGCGGAACGTCCACCACCGGCCGGCGCCGTCCATCGTCGCGGCCTCGGTCAGGTCCTTCGGGACCGCCTGCAGCGCCGAGAGCAGCACCACCGAGGTGAGCGGGAAGAGCTGCCAGATGGTCGTCACGAGGATCGCCGGGAGGGCGTAGGTCTGGCTGTCGAGGATCGCGCCGCCGGGCACCCCCAGCCCGACGGCGTCGAGGAACCGGTTCACGATGCCGTACTGGGGGTTGAGCATCCAGGTCGCGATGAGCGCGACCGCGATGCCCGGGGCTGCCCACGGCACCGTCACGAGCGCGCGCACGACGCCGCGGCCGCGGAAGCCGCGGTTGAGCAGGAGCGCCACCAGCAGGCCGGCCCCGACCGAGCCCACGACGCAGACGACCACGTAGATCAGCGTGGTCAGGAGCGTCCGGTGGAAGTCGTCGTCGCCGAAGATGTGGGCGTAGTTCTCCAGCCCGACCCACGTGCTGCGCGTGGGGTTGAGCAGCGACGTCCGCGTGAAGCTCAGGTAGATCTCCTGAGCCAGCGGGACCCCCTGGAACAGGAGGATGAAGACGGCCGCCGGGGCGAGGAACAGGTACGGCGTCCAACGGCTGCCCAGCGGGCTGCGCCGCCGGCGGGGGGAGGTCTCGGATCGGGGCGCTCTCGTCTGCTCGAGCACGGTCATCGAGTGGGTGTCCTTCGTCACGAGGGGACGACACCGGGGCGGGTGGGGAGCCCGCCCCAGCGCCGCCGGTTCAGCCGACCAGTTCGGTCGCCTGCTCCTGGGCGTCGTCGAGAGCGGTCTGGAGGTCGACCTGACCCTGCAGGGCGGCGATCACGTTCTGCACGACGATCTTGCGGATGTCGGGGGTCTGCGCCTCGAAGCCGAGGACGACCTGCGGGAGGCTGGACTCGGTGAGCTCGTCGAACGTCGGGAGGAACGGCAGCTCCTGCAGCGACTCGGGCGTGCGCTCGGTGGCCGTCGCGACGCTGCTCGCGCCGAGGATCTCCTGCAGGCTCGTCTGGTTCTCCGGCTCGAGGGCCCACGTGATGAACGTCGCCGCCTCCTCCTTGGCCTCGCTCGCCTCGTTGATGACGATGGGCGCGAGGATGGCGCCCTGGCTGCGCTCGGGGAACGGGATGGGGGCGACGCTGAAGTTCAGGTCGGGGCTCTCGGCGAGCAGGTGGGTGGCGTAGCCGCCGTTGTTGAGCTCCATGGCGACCTTGCCCTCGGCGAACATGCGCCGGAAGGTCGCCGCGTCGGCGCCGCGAGGGATGACGTTCGCGTCGTAGAGGTCCTTGTAGGCCTGCAGGCCCTCGAGGTTCTCCGGCGCGTTGATGGTGAGGTCCTCGCCGTCGGACCAGGCGCCGCCGAAGCCGTAGACGTAGTTGAAGATGTCCTGCCAGACGCCGGCCTCCTCGGCCTCCGTCTGACGGAACGCCAGCCCGAAGGTGTCGCCGGACGTCAGGGACTGAGCGATCGCGAAGAAGTCCTCGTACGTCGTCGGCGGCTCCGGGATCAGGTCGGCGTTGTAGAACATCGCGTAGTTCGACGCCTCGAAGATGATCCCGTGCCGGACGTCGTCGTGGACCATGAACCGGTCCGGCTGCTCGAGCAGCTCGTACTCGCCGGCGTCGATCAGGTCGTCGAGGGGTGCGATCAGGCCTGCGTCGGAGGCGGCCTCGAACTCGGGCATGTCGAAGCGGACGAGGTCGGGTCCCTCGCCGCCGCCCATCTGCGTGAGCACCGTCTGGCCGAAGGTCGGGTAGGGCACCGACGCGGCCTCGACCCGGATCTCGTCCTGGCTGGCGTTGAACTGCTCGAGCCACTCCTCCAGCTGTGGCCCGCGGCCCGGGTCGCCGAAGGTCGAGGCGGCGAAGGTGAGCGTCGTGACGCCGCCGCCGTCCGAGGCCGAGCCGGAGCCGGAGTCGTCGGAGCCGCATCCGGCCGAGACGACGGCGACCAGGCCGACGACGGTGGCCGCGGCGACCGTGGCGCGGCGAACGCGAGGTTTCCTCATCGGGTGCTCCTAGGGATTCGTGGCACTGATTGAACGTTAAAGGTCTGCAACGATCGTAGGAACATATGCAACGCTGTCAAGTCGTGGTTGCACATCGCTACGCATCTGTTGCGTATAGTGCAATCGGGAGGTGGTCGTGGCTCAGACGATCCAACGGGCGATCGAGCTCATCAGGAGATCCGCGGAGCACCCGCTGAGCCTCACGGAGGCCGCGGAGGTGCTCGGTGTCCACAAGTCGACGGCACTGCGGATGCTCCAGACCCTCGAGGCGGCGCGGTTCGTCCGGAAGACCGGTGCGGGGACGTACGTGTTCGGCAGCGGTCTCATCGAACTGTCCGAGCTCGCGCTCGGCTCGATGGATCTTCGTCAGTTCGCCTCGGCGCACCTGCGCCGGCTCCAGCGCGAGACGGGGCACACCGTCCACCTCGCGCAGCTGACCGGCGACGAGATCATCTACATCGACAAGGTCGACAGCGCCGCCTTCGACGCCGTCAAGCTTCCGTCGCGGGTGGGCCGGGCCGTCTCGATCTACGCGAGCGCCGTCGGCAAGGTGATCCTGGCCTTCCTGCCGCGCGAGGAGCGCGATCGCCTCCTCTCGCACGTCACGTTCGAGCGGTACACGGCGACGACGTTCGCCGACCGGGCGTCGCTCGAGCTCGAGCTCATCGACGTGCGCGAGCGCGGGTGGGCGGCGGACGACGGTGAGCACGACGCGTACGTGATGTGTGTGGCCGCGCCGATCAGGGACTCGCGCGGCCAGGTCATCGCGGCGGTCTCGATCACGGCGATCGAGGTGATCGCGACCCTGTCCCAGCTGGAGGCGCGACTCCCGCTGCTGCTCGACACCGCGAGCTCCATCTCCGCCGAGCTCGGCCACACCGCCGGCGCCGGGCCGGCCGAGACGGCCCCGGCCGGCCCGGCGGCCGGTTGAGTCGCGGCCGCCGGGCGGGGTCAGGGGTCAGAGGGCGCCGGACGGCACGCTCTGCGACTCGTCGAACAGGTCGTCGCCCCGGTAGCGGGCGACCACCGGCTCGTCCAGCAGGTCGCCGTCGACCGGCTTGTGGAACCGGGCGACGCCGTTGCGGACCGGTGCCGAGCCGAGATGCCGGTCGCCGGCGTAGAAGTCGACCTTGCCCGACGGCGCGGTGATGCTGGTCGTCACGGGGTCGACCGTGGCGACCGCGGTGAGCCGCACGTGGTGGGAGCGCCCGACCGGCTCGGTGGCTACCTCGAGATCCGTCGTGGTGGCCCGGAAGGCCAGCTCACGCAGGTAGTGGTTCAGCAGCGGCCGCCAGACGTGCCAGGTGTGCACGCCCGGCACGTTGAAGTGGTCGACGTCGACACCCGCCGCCTGCAGCGCGACGGCGTTGCGCTGCGAGTTCTCGGCGATGTTGCCCAGGCGGTCCTGCAGCCCGGTGCCGATCATGATCCCGCCGGCGACGTCCTTCATCCGGTCGATCTGGGCCTGGCTCGCGGACGGTCCGCCCGCGCTCCACGCGGCGTGGTAGCCGAAGAGCGAGGTGTGGTCGTACATGAGCGTGTAGGCGCGGCTGCCGCCGGCCGAGAAGCCGCCGAACGCCCGGTCGTCGGCCCTGGCCGAGACGTTGTAGTTCTGCTCGACGAACGGGATGACGTTGTTCCTGAGCTCGTTGACGTAGCCCGTGTTGCCACCCGGCAGGCCGTTGAAGTCGGTCGACACGATGACCATCGGTTGTGCGGCACCGTCGCGGATCGCGTTCTCCAGGATGTGGTGGGCGACGCCCTGCATCGTCCACGCGGTCGAGTGGTCGCCGCTGCCGTGGCTCAGGTACAGCGTGGGGTACGGCGTCGCCCGGTCCGGGTCGTAGCCGTGCGGCAGGTAGACGACGAGGTCGTGGACGCCGGCGGGGTTGGTGGAGAGCGGCGAGGGGTAGCGGCGCGCCTCCAGGGTGCCGGCCCGGTGCGGCTTCGCCGGAGCCTGGTAGTCGGTGTCGTACGTCGGGAACCTCTTGCTCTCCGGCACGAAGACGGTGCTGCGCACCGCGCCCGGCGCGCCCGGGTACGGCGGCGGGAGCTGCCACGGGTTCGCCGGGTCGTCGTGCAGGGTGCAGCCGGTGGCCAGCACGTTCGTGCAGTCGTGGGTGAAGGCGTAGCGGAAGCTGCCGGACGGCAGTGGCACGGTGATCGACCAGACGCCGTCGTCGCCGCGCTCCATCGGCAGGATCTGCCACGGCGTCGCGGCGATGTCGCCCGGCCGCCACTCCGAGGGATGCCGTCCGTCGCCGCAGTCGTTGCAGGTCACGCTCTCGGGCCGCGAGTAGAACCAGTCGCCGTAGAGGTGGACCGACTCGACGCCTTCGGGCGCTTCGTACCTGAAGGTGACCGAGTTCCCGGTCGGCGGCTGATCCGTCCGGACGACCTCCGGCCCGAGCGGCTTCGGCGGCGCGGCCGTCGCCGGCGGGGTGATCGCCGTCGCCGCCAGCGTCCCGGCGACCATGAGGGCCGCCAGCAGCGCTGAGCGGCGGGGAAGTGCCAGGTGCATGTAACTCTCCCTCCATTGGGTCGATTACATCGTTGGAACCATGGCGGAGGGCGTGAGACCGTGTCAAGGGGCGATTGCGAATCATGAGAATAGCGTTGCGTAGAGCGCAACGAGTCGCTCAGGCCTGCCAGAAGGCCTGGCGCGCCACGGAACCGTTGACCGTCCGGCGATACTGGCCCGGCGACTGGCCGGTCTGCTTCTTGAAGACGACACTCATGTACTCCGAGTGGCTGAAGTTCAGGCGCTCGGCGATCTGCTGCAGCGTCCAGTCCGTCGACGAGAGCAGCTCGGCGACATGGGCGACGCGGACCCGGATGATCTCGGTGTGGACCGTCCGGCCGAGGGTCTCGGCGAAGCGGAGGTCGAGGGCGCGGCGCGAGAGCCCGACGTGCCGGAGCACCGCGGTGACGGCGAGGTTCTGGTCCGACCTCGCTCGGATGAACCGCAGCGCCTCGGAGACCAGCGGATCGTCGACGGCGAGGATGTCCGACGACTGCCGGGCGACGATGCGGATCGGTTCGATGAGTCGCAGGCCCGGCTCGAGGGAGTGGCCCTGCATCATCAGGTCGAGCAGATGCGCCGCCAGGTACCCCGTCGCGGTGGTGTTCGGCTCGATGCTCGACAGCGGCGGCGTGGTGAGGTTGCCGATCAGCTCGTCGTTGTCGACGCCGACGACGGCGACGGAGTCCGGCACCGCCAGCCCGGCGATCTTGCAGGCCTCGAGCACCTCCTGGCCGGCGATGTCGTAGCAGGCGAGGACGCCGACGGGCTTCGGCAGCCCGGTGAGCCAGGTGGCCAGGAGCTCGCGGTCGGCGGCGCGCATGCTGGACGGCTTCATCCGGAACTCGTGCGGAGTCGCCCCGTGCTGGCGGACATGGCCGGCGAACCACTCGCTGCGCTTCACCGACCAGGCGAACCGCTCGTCGCCGCAGAACGCGAAGTTCCGCAGGCCGCGCTCGGCGAAGTGGCCGACCGCCCAGCGCGCGATGGTGCCGTCGTCGGTCTCGACGCCGGGAAGCTCCGGGACCAGCCGGGCGGCGCTCAGATCGACCGTCGGCAAGCCGAGCCGGCGGATGAAGCGGGCGGTCTCCTCGTTCTCGATCCGGGCCATGACGCCGTCACCCCGCCACCCCTCGAGCCACGAGAAGTCGGTCTCGTGCCGGCTGTGTTCGGCCAGGTAGATCGACCAGTGCGGGTGCTCCTCGACGTACTTCTTCACGCCGACGAGCAGGCCGCGGGCGTAGGCGTTCGAGGTCTCGACCAGCAGCGCCACGTGCCGCGTCTCGATGACAACCATGTAAAAAATCTAAGGTCTGCTGCTGGATTGCGCATGGTTCGTCCCGATGTGTCCTCCGTAACCTTCACGACACAGGAGGTCAACGATGACGCAGAGAGTACGTGTGGCCATCGCCGGGCTCGGTTTCGGGTCGGAGTTCGTGCCGATTTATCAAGCCCATCCGGACGCCGAACTGGTGGCCGTATGTCAACGGACCGAGGCCACGCTCAATGAGATCGCGGACCGTTTCGGAGTGGTGGGCCGCTACACGGATTTCACCGCGATGCTCGACGATCCAGACATCGACGCGGTGCACATCAACACCCCCATTCCCGATCACGCGCACCAGTCGATCGCCGCGCTCCGAGCGGGAAAGCACGTCGCCTGCACCGTCCCGATGGCCACGACGCTCGAGGAGTGCCGGGCGATCGTCGAGGCCGCCAGGGAGTCCGGCAAGAACTACATGATGATGGAGACCGTCGTCTACTCGCGGGAGTTCCTGCACGTCAAGGACCTCGCCGACAACGGAACGCTGGGCCGGATCCAGTTCCTCAGGGGAGCGCACCACCAGGAGATGGCCGGATGGCCCGGGTACTGGGAGGGCCTTCCGCCCATGTACTACGCCACCCATGCGGTGAGCCCGGTGTTGTCGTTGGCCGGTGCGCTGGCCGACAGCGTCGTGTGCCTCGGCTCGGGGCGGATCTCCGCGGAACTCACCGCCAAGTATGGCTCCCCATTCGCCGTCGAGAGCGCACTCATCACGCTTCGTGACTCACCCGTCGGCGCCGAGATCGCGCGTTCGTTGTTCCAGACCGCTCGTGAATATGTCGAGAGCTTCACCGTGTTCGGAGAACTGGCGACATTCGAATGGGAACAGACCCAGGGCTCCGGTCATGTTCTGCATGTCGGCGAGATTCCCAAGCCTGTCGAGGTCCGGGACTTCGCCCATCGGCTGCCGCCGGAGATCGCGCCGTTCACGACCCGCGGGGTCTACGACGCCGAGAACGAGCACCTCTCGTTCATCCAGGGCAGCGGGCACGGCGGTTCGCATCCGCACCTGGCGCACGAGTTCGTGCGCAGCATCGTCGAGGACCGGACGCCCGCGATCGACGAGGTCACCGCCGCGAACTGGACGTCGGTGGGGATCTGCGCCCACGAGTCGGCCATGAACGGCGGCAGCCGGGTCGCGATTCCCGACTACACGAGCTGACGAGTCGTCCGACGACCCTGCGCCGAACGGCGCTGACCTGTGGGAGGTAGTGATGACGCCTGCCCTGATCGAGGTGGACCGGGGCTCGCCGAGAGGCCGGCTGGCGGACCTGCGCCGCCCGCCCGTCCTCGTCGCCGCCGTCGTCGTGCTCGCCGTCGCCGCCTGGGTGCTGTTCCTCGCGGACGGCACCCCGGCGGGCGCGGCGGCGGGCGACCCGGGCACGTTCCTGGTGACGGCGCTGGACGCGGTAACCTTCGCCGGCCTGCTCTTCGTCGCCGCGTCCGGCTTCACCCTCATCTTCGGGCTGATGCGCACGGTGAACATGGCGCACGGCTCGCTGTTCCTGCTCGCCGCCTACGTCGCCATCCGCGTGCAGGAGGCCATGGTCGGCCGGTCCCGCAACATCGACGCCGCGGACGTCGGCCTGCTCGACTGGCTGGTGCCGCTGCTGGCCGGCGCCGGCGTCGCCGCCGTCCTCGGTCTGCTGATCCAGCAGGTGTTCCTGCAGTGGAACGAGGGCCAGGAGATGCGGCAGACGCTGGTGACGCTCGCCATCACCGTCGTGCTGGCCGACCAGATGCTGCGCGAGTTCGGCGGGCTGGCGCAGCGGATGGTCTGGCCGGGCGCCGTGACGCACTTCTTCTCGATCTTCGGCGAACGCTATGCGGCCACCAGGCTCTTCATGCTCGGCATCGCCGTCCTGGTCGGCGTGCTGCTGTGGCTCTGGCTGAACCGCACGAGCGTGGGCATGGTCATCCGGGCGGGCGTCGACGACCGGCAGATGGTGCGTGGCCTCGGCATCAACATCCGCCGGGTGTTCGCGCTCACCTTCTTCGTCGGCTCCTTCCTGGCCGGCGTCGGCGGAGTGCTCGGCGCATCGTTCGCCGGCGCCGCTCCCGGCACGGACGGCAGTTGGCTGCTCAACGCCCTCGTCGTGGTGATCATCGGCGGCCTGGGCTCGCTCAAGGGCGCCGCCGCCGGCTCGCTGCTGTACGGCACGGTCGTCGCCTTCTCACCCGCGTACCTGCCGAGCCAGTACTCCTACTACGCGATCATCCTGACGTTCGGTCTCCTGGCCGTCGTGCTGGCCGTCCGTCCCTACGGGCTGTTCGGGAGGCCGGCATGAACCTGCGTGAACGCCCGACCCCTGAGACGATCGCCGGCGCCGGCGTGGTGCTGATCCTGGCGCTGCTGCCGAGCCTGGCCACCGCGTTCTTCGTCAACTTCGTCATGACCCAGACGCTGATCCTCGGGCTGGCGGCTGCGACCATCGTGGTCTTGGCCAGGTACGGCGGCATGACGTCGCTGGCGCAACTGCTGATGTTCGGCATCGCCGGCTTCATGTTCGGCAACGCGGCCCTGCAGGGCGGCGCCCGCGGCCTGAACCTCGGCTGGCATCCCTGGGCCGCCGTCGGGTTCGCGATCGTGGTGACGACGCTGGCCGCCTTCGTGCTGGGGGCGATCGCCAGCCGGACCACGGGCATCTACTTCCTGATGCTGACCCTGGTGTACGGGGTCATCGGCTACTTCGTGTTCGCGCAGATCGTCGAGATCTCGGGGCCCGGCGGCATCACCAGCATCCAGCGGCCGGAGCTCCTGGGCCCGCCCGTGCGGCTGTACTACGCCGCGCTGCTGCTCTCGGTGCTCGCCTACCTCGGTTTCCGGGCGCTGCGACACACGGCGTTCGGGCTGGCCCTGCAGGGTGTGCGCGACGACCCGGTCCGGATGGCGTCGCTCGGGTTCAACGTGGCGCTGCACCGGACGCTGGCGTTCACGCTGGCCGGCCTCGTGGCGGGGCTGGCCGGACTGCTGAACGTGTGGTGGAACGGCCAGATCGATCCCGCGTCGATCTCCATCGGGCCCACGCTGATCCTGCTGATCATCGCCGTCATCGGCGGCATCTCGTCACTCGAGGGCGCCTGGCTCGGCGCGTTCGTCTACGTCCTGGTCTTCACCTACCTGCGCGACCTGCCGCTCGTCGACCGCATCGGCATCACCGAGGCGCGGTTCAACACCGTCATCGGCGTCATCGTCCTGGTGATCATGGTCCTCTCACCCGAGGGCCTGACGGGGATCATCCGGCGGCTGCGCGGCGGATCGCCACCCATCCGCACGACCCAGAAGGAACTCGGAGGAACACGATCATGAGCAGACTGAAGCGACGAACATCGCTGGCACTGTCCGTGACGGCGGGCCTGGCGCTGGTGGCCGCCGGCTGCGGCGGGGACGACGCCGATTCCGCCGGACTGCCCGCCGACCAGGGGTCGTCGGCCGACGGCGGGACCGCTCCGCCCGCGGACGGCGAGGGGATCCGGCTGGGAATCCTCGGGCAGTGCGAGGGCCCGTTCGGCGGCTTCCACGAGGACGTCGTCGCGGGCACCACGCTGGCCCTGGCCCGGTTCGCCGGTGCCACCCCCGCCTCCACGACCAGCGCGCTGGAGGGGTTCAGCGGCGCGGAGGTCGCGGGGACGCCGATCGAGCTCGTCGGCGTCGGCTGCGGCGACGACACCGCCGACAGGATCGTCCAGGAGGTCCGCCGGCTGGTCGAGCAGCTCGGCGCGAACGTGATCATCGGGCCGCTCTCCGGCGACGAGGGCATCGCGATCGCCGAGTACGCCAAGGCGAACCCCGAGCTCACCGTGCTCGCCGGCATCTCCGGGTCGCAGGAGCAGACGCTGCAGGTCCAGGCGCCGAACTACTTCCGCTTCTACGGCGACGGCGCCATCTGGAGCGCCGGGCTCGGCGACCTGCTGCACAACCAGGAGGGCTGGGACACCGTCGCCGTCATCGCCGACGACTACAGCTTCGGCCACACCTCGGCGGCGGGTTTCGTGGCGGACTTCTGCGCCGTCGGCGGCGAGGTCACGCACCGTGTCTTCCCGCCGCTGGGCACCACGGACTACTCGTCCTACATCGCCCAGCTGCCCAACCCGGACGAGGTCGACGGCTACTTCTGGGCCGTCGGCGGGACCGGGACCCAGGCCGCGCTCGAGGCGTTCGTCAACGGCAAGGGCGACCTCACGGGTGACCAGCACGCGGGCAACCTGTTCTTCAACCCCGCCCTGGCGCAGGCGCTCGGCACCGGCATCGCCGGCGCCTACGTGGGTGGGTTCGCCACGCTGCCAGCCGACGTCGAGACGCCGGAGATCGAGGAGTACCTGGCCGCCGCGGACGCGACCTGGGAGACCATCCCCGGTTCCCTGAGCGGCAACGAGCCCGCACCGCCGTCGGTGGCCGCGGAGTTCGGCTTCTTCTACGGCTACTACACGGCCGGCGTGGCGCTGGTCGAAGCCCTGGAGTCGGTGGGCGGCGACATCTCCGACCTCGATGCCTTCCACGCGGCGATCTCGGGTCTCACCCTGGACCTGCCCTACGGCGACATCAGCCTGGACGAGAACCGCAGCGGCATCGTCGACGTCGGCCTGTCGCGCCTCGCGCTCGACGACTCCGGCGAGGTCGTCCAGGAGACGGTGGCCATCGTGCCGGGTGTCGACCAGACCTTCGGCGGCACGTTCAGCCCGGACACTCCGTCGCCGGGCCGGGACTTCCCGGCGTGCGAGGAGCGGGAGCTGCCCTGGGTGGGCAACGCCATCCCCGTCGTCGACGGCGTCCCGCAGAACTAGGGGGCCGGCTGCTATGGCGTCCGTCGTCCAGGTCAGTGCGGTCACGGTGGCGTTCGGAGGCCTGCGCGCCCTGCGCGGTGTCGATCTCGACATCGCGCAGGGCGAGCGGCTGGCCGTCATCGGGCCGAACGGGGCCGGCAAGACCACGCTGTTCAACGTCATCGCCGGCGACATCGCACCGACCACCGGTTCGGTGGCCATCCGCGGGCAGGACTGCACCCGTCGGCCCTCGCGGCACCGCCCCCGCCTCGGACTCGCCCGGACCTACCAGAAGGCACGCGCCTTCGCCGGCCTCACGGTGCGGGAGAACATCTATCTCGCGCTCGCCGGTCATCGCGGCCGGCATCGGGCGCTCTGGCGGTCTCCGGCCGATCGTGCGATGCGCGACGAGGCGGCCGGCGTGGCGGCCCGAGCCTGGCTGGCCGGGCAGATCGACGTCGTGGCGGGCGAGCTCGCGCACGGGCAGCGGCGCCAGCTCGAGCTGGCGATGGCCATCGCCACCGACCCGGACGTGATGCTGCTCGACGAGCCGGCGTCGGGCCTGTCCCGGGGTGAGCGCGAGCGGCTGGTCGAACTGCTCGAGTCGTTCGACGACCAGCTGACCCTGCTGCTCATCGAGCACGACATGGACGTGGCGTTCCGGATCGCGCAGCGGGTCGTCGTCATGGCGGACGGTGAGCAGGTCATGACCGGGACACCCGAGGAGGTCCGTGCGGATCCGCACGTCCACCACATCTATCTCGGCACGGAGGCGGCATGACACGGGACGACGCTCTGCTCGAGGTCCGCGACCTGCGGGCCGGCTACGGAACGTCCCTGGTCCTCGACGGCCTGAGCTTCAGCATGGGGGTCGAGTCGGTCGCGGTCGTGGGGCGCAACGGGATGGGCAAGACCACGCTCTGCGACACGCTGGTCGGCTTCCTGCCCGCCTCGGGCGGCGAGGTCCGGCTGGCCGGCCGGCGGCTGGACGGCATGGCTCCCGAGACGATCGCCATCGCCGGCATCGCCTACGTGCCCCAGGGCCGGCGGCTCTTCCCCTCGCTCACCGTCGACGAGCACCTGGCCATGCTCGCCCGGCGAGCGCGGGGGAGACGGTGGACGCCCGACGCCGTCTACGAGCTGTTCCCCCGGCTCGCCGAGCGGCGCCACCACGGCGGAGCGGACCTGTCCGGCGGCGAGCAGCAGATGCTCGCCGTCGGCCGGGCACTGCTCCTGAACGCGCCGCTGATCGTGATGGACGAGCCCTCGGAAGGGCTCGCTCCCACGATCGTCGACGTGCTGGTCGAGGTCGTCCACCGCCTGGTGGCCGAGGGCGTGGCCGTGCTCGTGGTCGAACAGAACCTGCGCGCCGCGGTGCGGCTGGCGGACCGCCAGCTCGTCATGGTCTCCGGCCGCATCGAGGCGGAGTTCAGCGGCGACGAGCTGCTGGACCGGCCGGAACTGCAGCACCGGTATCTCGGCGTCGGCGTCACGATGGGAGAGCACGCATGACCAACGGCAGAGCGCTCGGGGCCAACACCTGGATCTGGACCTCGCCGCTGACCGACCAGAGGCTGGCCGAGCTGGCACCGCGGATCCGGGAGTGGGGCTTCGACGTCATCGAGCTCCCGGTCGAGACCGTGGGCGACTGGGATCCCCGCCGGGCGGCAGCCCTGCTCGACGGGCTCGGCCTGTCGGCCACGGTCGTCGTCGGCATGGGTCCGGGGCGGGAGCTGGTGAGCACCGACCGCGAGACGATCGAGACGACGCGCGACTTCCTCCGCCACGTCGTCGACATCGCGGCGACGGTGTCGTCGCCGGTGATCGCGGGCCCGATCTACACGTCGGTCGGGAGGACCTGGCGCATCGCCGACGCCGAGCGGCGCGGTTGCTACAGGCAGCTGCGCGACAGCCTCGATCCGGTGGTCCGGCACGCGATGGACGCCGGCGTCACGGTCGCTGTCGAGCCGCTCAACCGCTTCGAGACCAGCCTGATCAACACCGTCGACCAGGCCCTGGAAGCGCTGGACGGCCTGCCCGTCGCCGGCTGCGGCCTGGGCCTGGACGTGTTCCACATGAACATCGAGGAACGCAGCATCACGGAGGCCATCCGGAGGGCCGCCGGCCGGATCGCGCACGTGCAGGTCTGCGCGAACGACCGAGGCGCGCCGGGCGCGGACCACCTGAACTGGCCCGGCATCGTCACCGCCCTGGACGCGGCCGGCTATCGGGGACCGCTCGTGATCGAGTCCTTCACCGGCGACAACGCGACCATCGCCACCGCCGCGTCGATCTGGCGGCCGCTGGCGAAGTCGCAGGACGCCATCGCCGTCGACGGGCTCGCCTTCCTCACCGGGGTTGTGCGGGGAGGGGGTGTGTCCTCACCGAACTGAGCACGTCGGGCTGTTCACCCTCGGACGATCTTCGGTCCACATCCGCAACGAAGCGACGGTGAGAGGTCTATGCGACGACTTTATCGTTACATCCCATTCGCGCTGCTGGCGGCCCTCCTGGCCTCACTGCTCCCGGGCTTGGCCATCAGCTCCGCGCACGTCCCCGAGGACGAGTACCAGGTCCTGTTCTTCCACAAGACGACCGGTTTCCGGCACGACTCCATCCCGGCCGCCCTCAACGCCGTCGAAGAGCTCGGCGCGGAGCACGGCTTCACCGTGACCGAGACCCAGGACGCGTCGGTCTTCACCGACGCCGGCCTGGCCGAGTTCGAGGCCATCGTCTTCTACACCGACGGCGAGAACACCCTCGACGCCGCGCAGCGCCAGGCGTTCGAGCGCTACATCCACAACGGCGGCGGCTTCGCCGGCCTGCACTCGACGGCGAACATGGACAAGACCAACTGGCCCTGGTGGTCGGACCTGATGGGCGGCGCGTTCTTCCGGAACCACCCGTCGGGCGCGGACCAGTTCCAGGACGCCACGGTCCGGATCGAGGACGACACGCACCCGTCGACGGCCGGCCTGCCGGCCGAGTG
Organism: Jiangella mangrovi; assembly: GCF_014204975.1. Lineage (NCBI taxonomy): Bacteria > Bacillati > Actinomycetota > Actinomycetes > Jiangellales > Jiangellaceae > Jiangella > Jiangella mangrovi. Next base: position 6,078,240 of record NZ_JACHMM010000001.1, on the reverse strand, counting down.
GGTCCGCGAGGACGAGTGGTACAACTTCACCGCCAACCCGCGGGAGAAGGTCCACGTCCTCGCCACGCTCGACGAGTCGACCTACAACCCGGGTTCCGGCGCCATGGGCGAGGACCACCCGATCTCCTGGTGCGCGAACTTCGACGGCGGGCGCACCTGGTACACCGCGCTCGGCCACAGCTCGGAGTACTACGACGAGCCGCTGATGCGCGAGCACCTCCTGGGCGGCATCGAGTGGGCCGCCGGCGCCGCCGAGGGCGACTGCGGCGAGCCGCGCGACGGCATCCCCACCGAGGCGTCGTTCGAGAAGATCGCGCTGGACGACAACACCGCCAACCCGATGGAGCTCGCCGTCGCGCCCGACGGCCGGGTGTTCTACGTCGAGCTGGGCGGCGCGGTGAAGCTCTACGAGCCCGAGACCGGGGCCGTCAAGGTCGCCGCGCAGATCCCCGTGCACCGCGGCAACGAGAACGGGTTGCTGGGCATCGCCCTCGACCCCGACTTCGAGACCAACCAGTGGCTCTACCTCTTCTACAGCGCACCCTCGCCCGAGGTGCAGCACGTCTCCCGGTTCACCGTCGACGGCGACGAGCTCGACCTCGCGTCCGAGTCGGTGCTGCTCGAGATCCCGCACCAGCGCGAGGTCTGCTGCCACTCCGCGGGGTCCATGCGCTTCGGCCCGGACGGGAACCTCTACATCTCCACCGGCGACGACACCGCCCACTTCGCGTCGCAGGGCTTCGCCCCCATCGACGGGCGCATCTACGACAACCAGGTCAGCGAGGACGCCAAGCGCTCCTACGACGCCCGGCGGACCTCGGGCAACACCAACGACCTGCGCGGCAAGATCATCAGGATCACGCCCGAGGACGACGGCACCTACTCGATCCCCGAGGGGAACCTGTTCCCACCCGAGACCTCGGATCCGGACCTCACCCGGCCCGAGATCTACACGATGGGCCATCGCAACCCGTTCCGCATCGCCATCGACGACGAGACCGGCTGGGTCTACGCCGGCGAGGTCGGGCCCGACGCCGGCAGCGACAACCCCAACCGGGGCCCGCGCGGCTACGACGAGTGGAACCAGATCCGCGAGGCCGGCAACTACGGCTGGCCGTACTGCATCGGCGACAACCAGGCCTACCGTGAGTGGGACTTCGCCACCAGCACCCCCGGAGAGTTCTTCGACTGCGAGAACGGCCCGGCCAACGACTCGCCGTTCAACACCGGTCTCGATGTGGTGCCTCCGGCCAAGGACGCGTTCATCTGGTACCCGTACGGCACGTCGCCGCAGTTCCCCGAGATCCCCACCGGTGGCGGCCGGACCGCCTATGCCGGCGACGTCTACAACTACGAGGAGGGCCTGCTCGGCGACGGGCAGTTCCCCGAGTACTTCGACGGCGCCGTCTTCGTCATGGAGTGGTCGCGCAAGTGGATCGGCGCCCTCCGCCTGGACGAGAACGGCGGCTACGAGAGCTTCGAGCGGTTCATGCCGAGCACGCTCTTCCGCAGCCCGCACGACATGGAGTTCGGGCCGGACGGCGCGATGTACCTCATCGAGTGGGGCATGGACTTCAACTACGCCGGGGGCAACGTCAACCCCGACTCGGGGCTGTACAAGATCAACTACACGGAGGGTGCGCGCACCCCGATCGCCGAGGCCGGCGCCGACAAGGACTCCGGCCCGACCCCGCTGGAGGTCACGTTCTCGAGCGAGGGCAGCATCGACCCGGACGGCGACGAGCTGACGTTCGCGTGGGACTTCGGCGACGGCGCCACCTCCACGGACGCGAACCCCACCCACACCTTCACCGAGCCCGGCGAGTACACGGTGCGGCTGACCGTCACCGACCCGTCCGGACGTTCCGGCAACTCGAACCTGACCGTCACCGCCGGCAACACCCGGCCCGAGGTGACCATCGAGCTGCCGGCGCACGGGCAGGTGTTCGACTGGGGTGACGAGATCCCGTACCGCGTCACCGTCGACGACGCCGAGGACGGGTCGGGCGCGGCGATCGACTGCGAGCGCGTCACCGTCCAGCAGGGCCTCTACCACGACGAGGGCGGCAACGCCCACGTCCACCCCGGTCAGCCGCAGACCGGCTGCGAGGGCGTCATCGCCACCCAGCACGACGCGGAGCACGGCGACGCGGCGGACATCTCCCTCACGGTGACGGCCAGCTACACCGACGACGGCGGCGAGGCCGGCTCGCCGGCGCTGACCGGCGGCGTCACGCATCTCCTGCAGCAGTCGCGCAAGGAGACGGAGCACTTCGCCGAGGCCGAGGGCATCGAGGTCGACGACGCGGACGACGAGGAGACCGGCGGCGGCGAGGCCATCAGCGGCCAGGACGGCGCCTGGGCCTCGTACGAGCCGTACAACCTGGCGGGCATCGGCGAGATGACCCTCCGCGTCGCGACCGCCGACGACACAACGGTGGAGGTCCGGCGCGACGGTCCCGACGGCGAACTGCTCGGCACCGCCGCCATCGAGGGCAACGCCGATATCGGCCGCGCCGCCGGCCCGGAGGGCTTCCACAGCGCCGTCCGGATCGGCGGATCCAGCCAGCTGGACTACGTGGACCTGCCCGACGGCGTCGTCAGCGAGGTCGAGGACTTCACCGTCTCGTCCTGGGTGAACTGGTCCGGCGGCCAGTCGTGGGCGCGCATCTTCGACTTCGGCTCCGGCACCGGGAACTACATGTTCCTGACCCCGAGCGCCGGAGGGACGAACAACCTGAGGTACGCGATCACGACCGGGTCCGGTGAGCAGATCATCAACGGCTCGCAGGCGCTGCCGAGCAACGGCTGGCACCACGTCGCGGTCACGTTGTCCGGCACGACGGGCACCCTGTACCTCGACGGCGCCCCGATCGGGACCAACACCAACATGACGCTCTCGCCGTCGGACCTGGGGGAGACCGATCAGAACTGGATCGGCGACTCCCAGTACTCGGCGGACCCGCTGCTCAACGGTGCGGTCGACGACGTCAACATCTTCGGCCGCGCGCTGTCGCAGAGCGAGATCCACGCGCTGGTGGCGGCTCCGGGCGGAGGTGACGGCGGCGACGTCGCCTGGTACCGGTTCGACGAGGACGGCGGCACCACCGCGACGGACTCGTCCGGGCAGGGCAACGACGCGATCATCGTCGTCGCCGACGACGCCGCGACCTGGCAGGACGTGACCCTCGACCTGAGCCCGACCGAGGGCACGTTCCCGCTGCACCTCGTGTTCCCCGACGGTCCGGTGCGGGTGAACTGGATGGAGCTCGCCGCCGGCGACGGCGGTCCGGGCACCTGCCCCCATCCGGACGAGCGCGCGACCGTCGTCATCGGCGACGTCGACAGCGGCGTCACGAACCACGGCGTCGACGGCGGCTGCACGGTCAACGACCTGATCCGGGACGAGGAGCCGTGGGCGATCCGCGGCGAGTTCATCCGCCACGTCCGTGAGGTGACGGACCAGCTCGTCGCCGACGGTGTCCTCACCACCCGCGAGGCGCTGGCCGTCAACCTCGCCGCAGGCCGGAGCGACGTCGGCAAGGGCTGAGCCGGCTCGCTCCCGAAAGACGGGTGGCCCGGGGGGACTCTCCTCGCCCCGGGCCACCCGGCTGCTCAGGCGGCCGCGGCTGCCGGAGCGTGCCTGCCGGGCTTGCCGCTGAGCTCGCCGGGGAGCAGCGCCCGGAGCTCGGCCTCCTCGTCCGGCGTGGGCAGCCAGCCGGTGGCCGCGGCGTTCTGCTGCACCTGCGCGACGGTGGTCGCCCCGGTCACCAGGCCGGAGACCCCCGGCTGGGCGAGCAGCCAGCCGTAGGCGACGTGGATCGGTGTGATGGACCGGGCCGCGGCGAACTCGTGCAGCCGGTCCAGCGCGTCCCAGGGGGCCGACTCGAGCAGGTGCGGCTTGAACCGGGTGATCTTCCCCGACGCCGGCGCCTCGGTCCGGGTGTACTTGCCGGTGAGCAGGCCGTTCTGCAGCGGGAAGTAGGGCAGCAGCCCCAGTCCGTAGTGCCGGACGGCGGGCAGCAGGTCCCGTTCCGGCGCCCGCCATAGCAGGTTGTACTCGACCTGGACGGAGACGAAGCCGGCCAGCCGCCCGGTCCGGGCGACGTGGTGGGCGTCGGCCAACCGCCAGGCCGGCAGGTTGGACGCGCCGGCGTAGCGGATCTTCCCCTCGCGCACGAGGTCGTCGAGCACGCCCAGCGTCTCCTCGATCGGCGTCGCCGGGTCCGGGGTGTGGATCTGATAGAGGTCGATCCAGTCCGTGCCCAGCCGTCGCAGCGAGTCCTCGACCGCCCGGCGCACGTTGGCCCGCGAGCCGAGGGTGCCGCGCGACGCCGACGACGCGAGCGCGCGGGTGCCGAACTTCGTCGAGACGACGGCCTCGTCGCGGCGCCCGCGCAGGGCCCGGCCGAGGATCGTCTCGCTGTCGCCGGGCTGGTCGCCGTAGGAGTCGGCGGTGTCGAAGGTCGTGACGCCGAGGTCCAGGGCGGCCCGGACGATGCCGTCGGCGCCGTCCTGGCCGTCGGCGATGCGCCCGGCCTTGCCGAACGCGGCGGTGCCGATGACCAGCTCGGAGATCACCAGGCCGGACGTGCCGACCTGCCGGTAGCCGTTGCTCACGCCGTCGCTCACGGCACCAGCACCACCCTTCCGCGCGCATGCCCGGTCTCGCTGAGCCGGTGCGCCTCGGCGACCGCAGCGAGCGGGAACTCGGCGGCGACCTCCCACTCGAAGGCCTCCTTCGCGGCCAGCTCCAGCGCGAGCGCGACGCCCTCACGGCGCAGCGCCCGCTCGTCCGGCGTGAGCCGGCCCGGCCGGCTGCCGCTCCAGGCGCGGATGCCCAGCTCCTCGGCCCGTTCGACGGCGACGACGGTGCCGATGCGGGTCCGGTCGGCGACGAGTGCCAGCGACACCTCCAGCGCCTCGTCGGTGCCGGCCGCGTCCAGGGCGACGTCGACGCCGTCGGGCGCCGCGGCCCGGACGCGGTCGAGCAGGCCCGGGCCGTACTCGACCGGGACGGCGCCCAGCTCGCGCAGCCGGTCGTGGTTCTCCGCCCGCGCGGTCGCGATGGCCCGGACACCCCACTGACGGGCGAACTGCAGGGCGGCCTGACCGACGGCGCCAGCCCCGGCGTGCACGAGCAGGATCTCCTCGCCGACCAGCCGCAGCGACGTCAGCGCCTGGTAGGCGGTGCCGGTGGGGATCCCGACGGCGGCCGCCTGCGCCCACGACAGCTGCCGCGGCTTGGGCAGCGTCCGGGCCGGCGTGGTCACGAGGTGCGAGGCGTAGGCGCCCTGCGTTCCGATGACGACCACCTCCTCGCCCACGGAGGGTGCGCTGACGCCGTCGCCCACCGCCACCACGACCCCGGCGGCGTCGGAGCCGAGCCCGCGCGGCCCGTCCAGGGGCACCGTCGCCCGCTGCCCGCGCCGGGTCTTCCAGTCGACGGGGTTGACCCCGGCCGCGCGCACCTCGACCAGCAGCTCGCCGGGGCCGGGCGCCGGCCGGGGGAGCTCCACCACGTCCAGCACCTCGGGCCCGCCGTACCTGCGCAGGCGGACCGCGCGTGCGATGCCGCGGTCCGGGCCCGTGGCGACCGGGCGCGTGGTGTCGGCCGACCACGCCGACCACGAGCCCACGAACAGCGCGGCGTCGATGCCCAGCGACTTGAGCACCAGCACCTGGTGGGCGGCCGCGACCCCGCCGCCGCAGTAGGCGCCGACCGGCTCGCCGGCCCGCACGCCCAGGCCGTCGAAGCGGGCCCGCAGCGTCGCGTCGTCGGCCAGCAGCCCGGACTCGTCCAGGTTGTGCCGGGTGCCGGCGTCCAGGGCGCCGGGGATGTGCCCGGCCGCCGGGGCGCCGCCCTCGTAGGCGGCGGTCCCGCGCGAGTCCAGCAGCACGCCGGTCAGCGCCAGCTGCTGCGCCTCGTCGGCGGTCAGGGTGGGCAGCCGTCCGGGGGTCAGGACGACGGCGCCGGGCGCGGGCGGCGCCGGTTCCTCCGTCGTCGTCGGGCCACCGGCCGCGAGCCACGCGCCGTACCCGCCGTCGAGCAGCCGCACGTTGGTCAGCCCGGCCCAGGTGAGCACCCACCACGCCCGCCCCGCCGTCAGCCCGTGCTTGTCGTCGTAGACGACGACCGGCTGGCCGAGGTCGTCGACGCCCCAGCCGCGCAGCGTCTCCTGCAGCGCCTCGGGGGAGGGGAGCGGACGCCGTCCGGCCGTGCCGCCGCCGGGCCCGGCCAGCTGCGCCTGCAGATCGACGAAGTGTGCGCCCGGCAGGTGGCCGGCCTCGTACTCCGGCCGCAGGTCCGGGCCCGACGGCGCGAACCGGACGTCGAGCAGCAGGGGAGGGGTGCCGTGTGCGAGCGAGTCGGCGAGGTCCGCCGCGCCGACGAAGAACCGGCTTCGGTGGGTCACAGCGACTCCTCAGGACGCGACGGACGCGAGGCCCGCGACGTTGCGGTTGGCGGGGCGGCCGGGCAGGCCGAAGATCTCGCGGAACGTCTTCGGCGCGCCGTACTCCTTCTTGAACAGGTCGCGCCGCTGCAGCTCGGGGATGACGAGGTCGACGAACGCGTCCAGCGGCCCGGGCAGGTACGGCGGGAACAGGATGAACCCGTCGGTGGTGCGCTCCTCGAACTGCTCCTGGATGTAGTCGGCGACGTCGACGGCGTCGCCCACGACGGCCTGCTTGCCGTGGGTGCGCTTGAAGAACAGCGCCAGCTCGCGCAGCGTCGGCGAGGGGTCGTCGTAGGCCTCGCGCGCACGGTCGAGGATCAGCAGCCCCCGCGCCGACGACACCGTGGCCAGCTCGGGGACGTCGTCGAGCGGCGTGTCCAGCCGGCGGCCGGTCAGGTCGACGCCGAGCGCCTCGGAGATCGGGCCGAGGCTCGCCTCGACAACCGTCAGGGACTGGATCTGGCGGAACTTCTCGTGCGCCTCGCGCGCGGTGCCGGCCACGTACACCGGCAGCCCGGCGACCGCCTGCTGGCCGTCCGGGAAGCCGGCCTCGGCGCGGCGTCGCTGCAGGTCCGCGTAGTACGCCTTCGCCTTCGGGGTGTCCTGCAGCAGGATGAACCGGATGTCGGCGTGCTGGGCGCCGAACACGTGCGACTCCTCCGAGGAGCCCGCGTGCAGGATCGGCACGTGGCCCTGCGGCGGCCGGGCGATGTTGAGCGGGCCGGTGACGGCGAAGTGCTCGCCCCTGTGGCCGATGGCGTGCACGCGGTCCTCGTCGATGAACTGCCCGCCGGCCTTGTCGCCGAGCAGCGCGCCGTCCTCCCAGCTGTCCCAGAGGCCCTTGACGACCTCGACGAACTCGCCGGTCCACTCGTAGCGCCTGACCGAGTCCCAGTGCTCGTCACGCCCGAAGTTGCCGGCCGCCTCCTCGTTCTTGCCGGTGACGATGTTCCAGGCCAGCCGGCCGCGGCTCAGGTGGTCCACCTGAGCGGTGGCGCGGGCCAGCGTGTACGGCTCGGCATAGGTGGTGTTGACGGTGGTGACGATGCCGATGTGGGTCGAGAGCGCGGCGACGTAGGCCGAGAGCGTCAGCGCCTCGGGCCGCAGCACCTCGTTGGGGCTCTCGTGCTGCGACGACGGCAGCCCCACCACGCGGTCGCCGATGAAGTAGAAGTCCAGCAGGCCGCGTTCGGCCGCCCGGACGGTGTCGGCGATGAAGCCGGGGTCGAAGGTGCCGTGGGCGTTCGCCTCGGGCAGCCGCCAGCCGGCCGGGTGGATGCCGGTGGCCCAGATCGAGAAGCCGAGCTTGACGTGCTTGCGTTCGGTGGACACGTGGGGTTCTCCGTTCGAGGTCAGGCGGCCGCGCCGAGGTCGCGGCGGATGCGGGTCTGCAGGTCGGCCAGGACGTCGTCGCGCAGGGCGTCGTGCCGGCGAGGCCGCTTCGAGCCGGCGATGGTGTAGTCGCCGAGAATTCGGCCGGGCCGCGGCGCCAGGGTCACGATCCGGTCCGAGAGCGAGATCGCCTCGCCGACGTCGTGGGTGACGAGGATCGCCGTCGTGCCCAGCTCGGCCTGCACGTCCAGCAGCAGGTCGTGCAGCGACTCGCGGGTCCAGACGTCCAGCGCGCCGAACGGCTCGTCCATCAGCAGGACGGCCGGCTCGTAGACCAGCGCCTGCGCGATCGCGACGCGCTGGCGCATGCCGCCGGAGAGCTGGTCGGGCCGCTGGTGGACGGCGTCGCCGAGCCCGACCCGCTCGAGCAGGCGGCGGGCGCGGTCCAGCCGCTCCTTCTTCTTCACGCCGTGCAGCTCCAGCGGCAGCGCGACGTTCTGCAGCGCCGTCCGCCACGGCAGCAGCCGGCTGTCCTGGGTGATGTAGCCGCGGTTCGGCAGGCCCGGCAGACCGGAGCCGCGCACCGCGATCTCGCCGCCGGTCGGCGTCAGCAGGCCGGCCAGGATGTTCAGCAGCGTCGACTTGCCGCAGCCGCTCTTGCCGACCAGGGAGACGAACTGCCCCTCCGGGATCTCCAGGCTGATGCCGCGCAGCGCCTCGACGACGGTGGTGCCGGCCACGAACGCGTGGCCGACGTCGTGGACGGAGATGGCCGGCCCGGCGTCCGCGGAGCCGACGGCCGCGGGACCGCCGCTGCCGCCGTCGTCGATGAGGGTCTCGGTGCTGGTGGCGAGCGTCATCACTTCTTCTCCTTCGGCACCCAGGTGAGCAGCCGCGACTCCAGGGCGGCGGCCGCCAGCGTGAGGATCTGGACCAGCGCCGTCACCACCAGCACGGCGGCGAACAGGCTGGCCATGTCCAGCAGGTTGCTGGCCCGGATGAGCAGGAACCCGATGCCGCGGTTGGAGCCGAGGAACTCCGCCGTGACGACGGCGAGCGCGGTGGCCGGCAGCGCCAGCTTGAAGGCCGACGCCAGGAACGGCACGGCCGCCCAGAGCCGGAACTTCACCAGCCGCTGCCAGGTGTTCGCCTCGAGCACGCGCGCCAGCTCGAGGTAGCGCGAGTCGGTGTTGCGCAGCGCCTGGAACGAGGCGATGAAGACGATGAAGAACACGGTCAGGAAGCCCATGAAGATCTTCGTCTCGATGCCGAACCCGAACCAGACGATGAACACCGGGATCAGCGCGATCGTCGGGATGCCGTTGAACACGATGATGTAGATCTCCGCGAACCGGCCGGCCCGCGGCAGCTCGGCGAACAGCACCGCCAGCCCGAACGCCACCACCGCGCCCAGCAGGAAGCCGATGACCAGCGCCGTCAGCGTGAACTGCAGGTGGAACGCGAGATGGCCGGTGACGATCCAGTCCCACAGCTGGCGCAGCACCTCCGACGGCTTGCTGAGCAGCAGCGGGTCGATCCAGCGGCCGGACGAGAGCTCCCAGGCGGTGAGGACGGCGCCCACGAAGCCGACGTGCAGCAGGGCGCGCAGGGCGAGGCCGCGACGGCGGCGGGGCGGCGACTCCGGGGCGGCGACGGCGGCCGGCTGCCCGGCGGCGTCCGCCGGGGCCGGGCGGTGCTCGGTGACGACGACGGTGGACATGGCGGCTCCCGTCACTCCGCGGGCAGGTACTCGTCGGTGTAGACCTCGTCGATCGGCAGCGGCTCGGCGATGTTCCCGCTGGCGACGGCGAAGTCGATCTGCGCCTGGATGGCCTCCTCGGAGTGCCGGCTGTCCGGCGGGAGGTTCTCCTTGTTGACCTCGACGACGGTGCGGATGCGCTCGACGTCGAAGTCGGCGTACTGCTCCTGGGCGATCGCCAGGATGTCGTCGACGCTGTTCTCGACGACGAAGTCGGCGCCGCGCTGGTAGGCCCGGAAGAACGCCTCGGCCAGCTCGCGGTTGTCCTGCGCCCAGTCGTCGTTGACGATCGTCTCCGCCGCGCGGGCGTTGGCGACCAGCGGGACCTCGTCGACCAGCTCCTGCGTGCTGAGCGCCTCGACGGCGTCGCCGGACTCCACCAGCAGCCGGTTGTCCGGCGAGCTGGCCAGCCACACCTGGACCGAGCCGTCCTTGATGCCGGCGATCTTGTTGATGTTCTCCAACGGCGCCAGCTGGACGTCGGTCTCGGGGTCGAAGCCGAACCAGTCGGCGAGGTAGGCGCTGGCCCGCTCCCACAGCCCGCCGGCCGAGTTCGTCGCCCACAGCGCGTTGTCGCCGAGGACGGCGCCGCGCTCCTCGATCGGCCAGCCGGCGAATTCCTGCGGGTCGATGCCCTGGTCCTCGAGCCACTTCGTCGAGACGATGAGGCTCCAGTCGTTGGTGATCTGCACCGCCGCGGCGAGCTTGACGTTGCGACCCTGCTCGACCGCCTGCGCCGTCGTCGACAGCGACAGGAAACCGACGTTGACCTGGTCGTTGATCAGCGCCTGGAGGGTGTTGGGCGCGGTGTCGGTGATGTAGTTCTCGATCCGCACGCCCTCCTCCTCGAAGTAGCCGTTGGCGACGGCCATGGTGTAGGCGAGCTGGCCGCCGGTGAAGTCGTCGGCGGACGTGGCGACCACGACGGTGCCGAGGCTGTCGCCGTCGTCCGCCGTGGCCTCCTCGCCGGCGCAGGCCGCCAGGGCGAGTGCGGCCGCGGCCAGGACGGCCGGCAGCACCGGGCGGCGGCCGAGGGTACGAAGCGTCACGTGGTCCTCCTGGTGGGATGCCGGTTCCGGGCAGCGTGCGGCGACCCGGAACGGGCGGATCGAAGGTCGGGGAGGCGCCCTGGACGGGCGCGGTCGACTCGTGCGGTGACGGTGTGGCGGCGGCGCGTCGGCCGCGGTCAGGCCACCCGTCCCTGCGGACAGAGCTGCCCGGCGACGCGCATGAGGTCGACGTAGCGCCGCTGGGTCAGGAGGGAGTCGAACACGTGACCAGATTCCTATCAAATCAGTGGGAAATACAGGGTGCGTCCGCGATGCGAGATCGGATGCCCGGAATGTGGAAGGCTCAGGACGTCTGGAGTCGTCCGTACGTGCCCGCGTGGTACACGAGCGGCGCGTGCGGCTCGGCGCTCCACGCGTGCGTGACCCGGGCGACGACGATGTGGTGGTCGCCCACGGGGTGCCGGTCGACGACCTCGGCGCGCAGGTGGCCGGGGGCGTCGTCGAGGAGGGGCTCGCCCGTGACCAGCCGGGACCATGCCGTCGGCGCGGCGAACCGGTCGATGCCGCTGGTGGCGAACGTGGTCGCCAGCCGGTGCTGGTCGTCGGCGAGGAAGTTGACGACGAGGGTCGGGGCGATGGCGACGGTCGGCCAGCTCGACGCCGTCGTCGCGAGGGCGAACGAGAGCAGTGGCGGATCGAGCGAGACCGATGCCAGCGAGGTGGCGGTGAAGCCGACCGGGCGCCGGCCGGCGTCGGCGGTGATGACGACCACCCCGGCGGCGTGCCGGCGGAAGGCGGCCTTGAAGGCGTCGGGGTCGACCGAGCCGGCCCGGCGGGCGTCGACGGCGTCGGGGACATCGGAGGCGTCGGGGGTGGGTGAGGCGAGGCGGACGGACATGCGGCGGCTCCTGGGTAGGTGAAGGCGGAGGTGCGCCGTTGCGGCGGACCTCGACGAAGAACCCGGGATCAACGACAGAGCTGGCTGGCGACACGCATCAGATCGACGGCGCGTCGCTGGGTGAGCAGCAGCCTGTACATGTCGTCCAATTTCCTACTGAGACACTAGGAAATGCAACCATCGATCCACATCGTGGTACTCGTCGCCCGCCCGTGCGACCGGGCGTGGTCCGCCGGCCATCCGGGTACAGCCACGTCGACGGGGCAGAAGGGAACGGGATCAGCGTGACCGAACCGACGCACAAGGCTGTGGCCGGCCCGGACGTCCACGAGGACCATCGCGGGCAGATCCTGGTGACGCGCAACCACGACGTGATCCGCGCCTGGGCCGCCGACCGCGAGGTCGAGCCGGCCACGACGCGCCCGGCCGAGGGCGGATGGCTTCCCGTCGACGCGCTGCGCCTGTCGGCGCCGGGTACCGCCGGCGGCGAAACCGTCTCGTGGGACACGTGGTTCGAGGCGTTCGACACCCACGATCTGCGCTTCCTGTTCCGTGAGCACGAGCCGGACGGCGCCACGAGCACGTTCTGGCGATTCGACACCGTCGACCGCGACGAGGGCTGAGGCGGGTCAGTCCGTTCCGTCCGGCATCCGGCGGCTGCGGACCAGGTGCTCGGCGATGTCGGCGAGTTTGGTGTTGGTGGTCTGGCTCGTCCGGACCAGCAGGGCGAACGCCTGATCGCTGTCGAGTCCGTAGCGTTCCATCAGGATGCCCTTGGCCTGGCCGATGAGGTCGCGGCTGGCGACCGCGAGGTGCAGGCTGGCGATGCTCTGGGCGTCGGCCATGGCCACGGCGGCGTGTGCGGCGAACAGCAGCCCGATCTCCTAGGCGTCGCGCCCGGTGAAGGCGCCGGCCTCGGGGGAGTACAGGTTGAGCGCGCCGAGGTTGTCCCTGGCGACGAAGAGCTGGAAGGACAACATGCTGCGCACCCCGAGATCCACCGCGCGGGCGGCGAAGCGGGGCCAGCGCGGCTCGTCGGCGAGGTCCGGCGAGCGGACGGTGTGCCGCTGATGGAGCGCGTCGAGGCACGGCCCCTCGCCCAGCTCGATCTGGGCATGGTCGACCTTCGTGACCAGCACGTCGGAGAAGATGGGCGTGCGCATGTTCGCGCGGCCCTCCACCACCGAGATGCCAGCATGCCGGGCTCCGGGCACGGTGTCGACCGCGGCGTGCACGATGCTGTGCAACGTCTCCTCGACACTGATCTGCTCCTGCAGGTGCCGCGCCAGCTCGCCCATCCGCTGAGCGAGAGCGTTGTCCATCGTGGCACACCCCCCCTTCGGCCCTTTCGATGATGAGACACGTCCCCGAACCGCGACTCGGTAAACCGGGCATGAGAAATCGGGATCAGGTGACGACAACGGGGTAGAGGGGTCAAGTAGATCGCCTGGTCTCCCGGGACACCAGACGGTTCAGGTTTCGGTCGTTGAACACCCAGCGGCCGAGACCGCTCCCTTTCACGCGCGCTCTGGAGACGATGATGAACCGTTGGGGCCGTGGTCTCGTGGCCGGGACCGTGGCGACGGCGGCTCTCGAGCTGGCCACCTACGCGGACATGCTGGTGCGCGGCCGGCCGGCGAGCACGGTCCCTGCGGCCGCGGTCGGCCACCTTGCCGAGCGTGCCGGTGTGGACCTGGGGAACGAACCCCAGGCCGCCCACCGCAGAGAGGCGGCGGGCGCACTGTCCGGTTACGCCACCGGCATCGGCGTGGCGACGCTGTACCTGCTGACGGAGCGGCGGGTCCCCGGTCGCCGCCCCTTCTGGGTGGCCGCGTCGGCGTTGGGCGCGCTGGCGATGACGGCGGGCAACGTCCCCGCGATCGCCTCGGGCAGCACCGACCCGAGGCAGTGGGACCTCGCGGACTGGCTGGCCGACGTCGTCCCGCACCTCGCCTTCGGACTGGCGGGGGCTGCGACCGCCGACGCGATCAGCCGGCGTCGCTGACTCCCGACCTCCGACCCACGCGACCTCCGACCCACGAGGCGGCCGGCAGGTCTGCTCTGCATTCTCTGATATGGCTGTATCCGGAACCGGCGATATGGCACGCGGCGCCAGTGGCGAATGGCGCAGGCTGAAGCTGTGCCTGCGAGGAGGGGGGAGTAGCCGCATGGAACCCACCTACATCGGCGCCTATTGGGGCTCTCGGCAAGCGCTGGCAACGCAGGCTGCCGCGACGTTGGCTACGTGCCTGACCGGGCTCGCCGCCGGTCAAGTCCGGTGACGTGGTGTACGAGGTCTGATCCCTCGTCGTTGTGCTTCAGGCCGTGATGGCTTGCAGGGTCAGCTCCTCGTCGGTCACCTCCTGCTCGGCTGTTGCGACGGCCTGGGAGCGGGTGAGGACGTCGAGTCCGAGGTAGCGGCGGCCTTCGGCCCACTCGTCGTGCTGTTCGGCCAGGACGGCGCCGACGAGGCGGATGATCGAGGGCCGGTCGGGGAAGATCCCGACCACGTCGGTGCGGCGGCGGATCTCGCGGTTGAGGCGCTCGTTGGGGTTGTTCGACCAGATTTGTCGCCAGATCTCCTTGGGGAACGCGGTGAAGGCCAGGATGTCGGCGCGAGCGTGTTCGAGGTGGTCAGCGACGGCGGGGAGTTTCTCGGTCAGGGCGTCGACGACGCGGTCGAACTGGGCATGCACCGACTCGGCGTCGGGCTGGTCGTAGATGGAGTGCAGCAGGGCCTTGACCCAGCCCCACGAGTTCTTCGGTGTCGCTGACATGAGGTTGGCGGCGTAGTGGGTGCGGCAGCGTTGCCAGGCCGCACCCGGCAGAGTCGCCTCGATCGCGGAGGTCAGCCCGCGGTGGGCATCGGACGTGACGAGCTTGACCCCCGTGAGGCCGCGGGCGGTCAGATCTCTGCAGAAGGCGAGCCAGCCGGCGCCGTCCTCGCTGGTGGTCACGTGGATGCCGAGGATCTCGCGGTGCCCGTCGGCGTTCACGCCGGTCGCGACCAGCGCGTGGACTGCGACGACCCGGCCACCCTCGCGGACCTTGAGCACGAGTGCGTCGGCGGCGACGAACGTGAACGGCCCGGCGTCGGCCAGCGAGCGGGTGCGGAACTGCTCCACGTGCGCGTCGAGGTCCTTGGCCATCTCCGAAACCTGCGACTTCGACAGGGCCGTGATGCCCAACGACTGCACCAGCTTGTCCATCCGCCGGGTGGACACCCCGAGCAGGTAGCAGGTCGCCACCACCGAGGTGAGTGCCCGCTCGGCCCGCTTCCTGCGCTCGAGCAGCCACTCGGGGAAGTAGGACCCCTGACGCAGCTTGGGCACCGCGACATCGATCGTGCCGGCACGGGTGTCGAAGTCGCGGTGCCGGTAGCCGTTCCGCCGGTTCACCCGCTCCGGGCTGGTCGTGCCGTACTGCGCACCACACACCGCGTCAGCCTCGGCCGACAACAGCGTGTTGATGAACGTCTGCAGCAACTCGCGCAACAGATCCGGGCTGGCCTGGGCCAGCTGTTCCTCGAGCAGGCGGGCAGGGTCGATACTGGTCCTGACGGTCATCGTTGGTGTCCTTCTTCGAGTCGGTTGTGAGAGATCACTCGAAGGATCACCCGGTGGCCGTCACCCACATCTACAGCGACACGCTCACCGGGATCGGTACACCACTCTGCCGGACGTCACTTCGCCGGCCGTCGACCCGGCTTTCGCATCATGGTTTCGCAAGGGACGCAGAGTTCCGGCCGCTCGAGATCGGGTGGATCTGGGGGAGACGTCGCTCGCGCAGTTGCTCGCCGCGAATCGCAACCGCAAGGATTCCGACGGAGAGATCATCGAGGAGCTGGGGTATTACCTGGGTCTGTGGAACGGATTGGAGGCCGGCGTCGGCCTGATGGCGAAGCTCGGGGCCTCCCACACCGATCCTGGCGCGATGAATCACTTCGTCCTGGAGTTGCCGCCGGCCAATGAGGCGCCTGGCCTCTATCGGCACGAGACCGCTCGCGCGGCGCTCGACGTGATCACGACCAGCTGGGCGCCCGACTGGGCGACGTGGTCGTCGTCGACGTTGCGGGAAGCCCAGGGGGCGCCTCCGAGGTCACCCGTCCTCGGCTGGATCACCTTCCTGTCCGATCGTCGCCGCGTGGACCCCGATCTCTCGGGTGTGGGTGTGGAGAAGACCCACGGGGGTTCTCTCGTGACCCTCCCCGCAGATGTGGGCGCGAGTGGTGCCTCAGCGATGATCAGCATTCGGAAGCAGGTCGAGAGATCCGCGGACCTCACGCCAACACCCTGACCTCCACCTCCGGGCCGCTGCAGAGCATCCGCACCCTCGCACGACTCGGCGCCTTCTTCGCCGGAGGTGTCGGCAGGGCCTACCTGCCACGCCACCATGGATGAGCCCGGCGGTGGACCACGTCCTCCCTGGCCGTGCCCGACGGACGGTCCGCAGGGCGTCGTCGACACCCCAACCGCGCATCAGCCAGGTTGATGTGAGATCTCTGCGTGATCTGTGTGGCGCTGCTGTCGCTGTGGCGACAATTTCCTCACCCACTCAGCGCAGTGATCTCACACCGTTGCGGGTGCCGTCAGTGGCCGAAAGGGCCGGAAGCCGCACCCCGCGACGGTCGCGCCGCCGAAGATCCGTCGAACACGCCCCAGCGCCGAGGGTTTCCCGGCCCGCTGCGCCGGTGCCTTGCGGCGTCGCCGCATAATCGAACGTCGTGCGCGAGATTCCGTACCGGACCGTCGGCGGCCGGACCCTGCTTCTCCACGTCTCGGCCCCGCTCGAGCCGAGTGACTCACCGGCTCCGACGGCGGTCTTCTACCACGGTGGTGGCTGGGAACGAGGGGACTGGACGCAGTTCCAGCCGCAGGCGGCTCGGCTCAGTGCGCTGGGTATGGTCTCGGTCCTGGTCGAGTACCGCACGGAGGGTCCGGTGGCGGCGACCGAGGACGCGGTGGCCGCGATGAACGCCGTCTTCGAGCGTTCTCAGGACATCGGGTGCGACACCGAGCGCATCGTCGCGATCGGCGGGTCGGCCGGCGGGCAGCTGGCACTGGCGACGGCCGTGCTCGACCTGCCGGACGGCGACGACCGTCATCGGCCGGTGGCCCTCGTGCTCTTCAACCCGGTCACGGACACGACCGGAGACTTCCCGGCCGGATTCGGCAGGCGGCATTTCGAGAATGACGAGAACGCCCGTCGGCATTCACCGGTGCATCATGTCCGCGCGGGAATTCCGCCGCTGTTGATCATGCATGGGACGGCTGATTCCGCCGTTCATCACGAGAACTCGATGGCGCTGGTCGACGAGGTGAGGGGCCGCGGCGGCCTGGCCGAGATCGTGCTCTATGCCGGCCGGCGGCACGGGTTCTTCAATTCCGCGGGCGTGGGAATTCGCGGAGCCGGCGAAGACGCCAATGCAGATTTCGAGATCACGACCGGCGAGATGATCCGTTTCCTCCGCCGCACGGTCGTCGGCTGACGCCGACCGAGCCGCAGGCCCAGCGGCACCCGGGCTACGTGAGGGTGTCATCCATGTTACGAACATCGTCATCACATTTCGAATGGAGCCCTTGACGTCGGGCGCCATCGATCCGTAACGTGAGCGCGCATCGAGACCCAATACGTATTAAGGACTCAGATGGCAGCGCAACGACGGCGACCCACCCAGGTGGACATAGCCCGTCGCGTCGGCGTGTCGCAGGCGACGGTGTCGCTGGTGATCAGTGGCGGCGCGGCCAGCGAGCAGGTCGCCGAGGGCACGCGCCGGGCCGTGCTCGAGGCGGCCGCGGAACTGGGCTATACGGTCAACGCGGCGGCGCGCAGGCTCAAGGGCGGGCGCAATCGCATGCTGGGCCTCTATACGTTCGAACCCGTATTTCCGGTCGGTCAGAGGGACTTTTACTTTCCGTTCCTCCTCGGTGTGGAAGAGGCGACGGCCGAATATGGCTACGATCTGCTGTTGTTCAGCTCGGCGAGCTCCGGAGGCGATCGCCGCATCTATGCGGGAGGCGTCAACCGGCTGAAGGTGGCCGACGGTTGCGTGCTCCTCGGGCGCCATTTGCATCGAGATGATCTGGCCGCGCTGGTGCAGGAGGACTTCCCGTTCGTGTTCGTCGGCCGGCGTGAGGTTCCCGGCGCGGAGCTGTCCTACGTCGCAGCGGACTACGTGGGCGCCACCAGCGACATGGTCGGGGAGCTGGCCCGGCTCGGGCACCGCCGTCTGGCGTACCTGAAGCTGAGCGACGGGCAGGAGCCGAGCCAGGACCGCGAGGCCGGCTTCCTGCGAGGCCTCGGCGAGACCGGGATCCCGGCCGGCGAGTGCCACACCCACGTGGTCGACGACCCGGGCTCCGTGACCGGCGACCTGCTGCGCGGCTGGCTGTCCGACGGCGTCACGGCACTGCTGGTCGAACCCAGCGAGGACGACTCCACCATCGCCGCGGTGGAACGTGCCGCCGAGGAGGCCGGCGTCCGCATCCCCGAGGACTGCTCGGTCGTGCTCCTCGGCGACCCGGCGCTCGGCGAGAACGCGCGCGACTGGACCCGGTTCTCGCTGCACCGCGAGCAGATGGGACGAGAGGCCGTCCGACTGCTCCTCGACCTGCTCGACGACGAGGACGGCGCCCCCCGGCAGCTGAGCGTCGCCTGCACGCCCATCGCCGGCGACTCGGTCGCCGCGCCGCCGAAGGGATCGTCGCGATGAGCTACTTCGTCATCAAGCGGCTGGCGATCGGCCTGCTCACCATCTGGGGCGTCGTCACCGCGGTCTTCGTCGTCGTCAGGCTCGCCCCCGGCGACCAGGCCACCGTGGCGCTCGGCCCGGACGCGACCCCGGCGGAGCTCGAGGCGCTGCGGAGCAGCCTCGGCCTCGACCGGCCGCTCCCGCTGCAGTACCTCTCCTACCTCGGCGACGTCGTGCGGCTCGACTTCGGCGAGTCCTACCGCTTCGGCCGCCCGGCGATGGACCAGGTGATCGAGCGCTTCCCGGCGACCGTCCAGCTCACGTTGGCCGCCACTGCCATGGCGATCGTCTTCGGCCTGATCCTGGGAGTCGTCGCCGGCAAGAAGCCGGGGAGCGCGCTGGACCGGGCGGTCTCCACGGTCGCCCTCGGCCTGCAGGCACTGCCGCCGTTCTGGGTCGGGATCATGTTCATCCTGATCTTCGCGTTGCAGCTCCAGGTGCTGCCCAGCGCCGGCGGCGGCAGCCTCGCCAATCTCGTCCTGCCGGCGGTCACGCTGTCGATCCCGTTCACCGCGCTGGTGGCGCGCATGACCCGCAGCGGCGTGGCCGAGACCATGTCCGAGGCCTTCGTCCTGACCGCGCGGTCGAAGGGCCTCACCGAGACGCAGGTGCTCACCGGCCACGTCGTGAAGAACTCGCTCATCCCCGTGGTGACGGTGGTCGGCCTGCAGGTCGGGACGCTGCTCGGGGGCGCGGTGATCATCGAGACGGTGTTCGCCTGGCCGGGCCTCGGATCGCTGCTCGTCGGCGCGGTCGGCAACCGTGACTACGCGGTCGTCCAGGCGGCCACCGTCCTGATCGGGCTGTGCGTGATCGTCCTCAACCTGGCCGCCGACATCGTCAACGCCAAGCTCGACCCCCGCATCCGGCTGGAGGCGCGCCGATGACCCAGTCGGACATCCTGCTCACCGAGGCCGCGCCGGGTCCGGCGGCGCCGCCCGGCCCCCGCCGGCGCCGCCGCCCACTCTCGGCGATCCCGTACGTGATCATCGGCATCTACGTGCTCGCGGCGGCGATCGGCCCGTTCCTGATCGACTACGACCCGGTAGCCACCGAGGTCACCGAGCGCCTCCTGCCTCCGGGATCGGCGACGGGGTCGGGTACCGCCTGGCTGGGCACCGACGCCGTCGGCAGGGACGTCCTGGCCCAGGTGGTCTACGGCGCGAGGACGTCGTTCATCATCGGCATCTCGGTCGTCGCGCTGTGCGGCCTGATCGGTGTCGCGCTGGGCGCGATCGCGGGATACTCGGGCGGGCTGTCCGACGCGGTCATCTCACGGACCGTCGACATCCTGATGGCCTTCCCCGGCATCCTGCTCGCGATCGTCATCGCCGGTCTGCTCGAGCGCGGTATGAACGTCGTGATCATCGCGTTGTCGGTGGGGGGCTGGGTCGGCTTCGCCCGGCTGTCGCGCAGCATCACGATGTCCACCCGGGAGCGCGACTGGGTCGATGCCGCCCGGATCATGGGCCTCTCCAAGTCCGCGACCCTGACCCGTCACATCGTGCCGTTCCTGACCGGATCGGTCGTCGCCCTGGCCACCATCGAGCTCGCATCGGCGGTGCTGTCCGAGGCCGCCCTCAGCTTCCTCGGCCTGGGCCTCCCTCCGCACATCGTCTCGTGGGGACAGGCCATCGCGGGTGGCCGGGAGCACCTGGGCACGGCCTGGTGGATCACGGTCTTCCCCGGCATCGCGCTCACCGTCCTGGTCATCTGCATCGGGCTGGTCGGCGACAGGCTCACCCGGCGGTTCACGCGTCAGCGGGACTAGGGCGCCGGCGTCTCACTTCCTCCCATGACGAAAGGACTCTCACCATGACGTTCCGTACCCGGCGACCACTCGCCTCGGCGGCAGGCGCCCTCGCACTGCTCATCGTGGCTGCCGCCTGCTCCTCCTCCGACGACCCGGCATCGGAGACCGGTGACTCCGTCGCGGCCGGCGGCGACCTGACCGTCGCCGGGCCGATCCCGATCGAGAACCTCGACCCCCACGGGCCGGCGAGCATGGACGCCGGCACCCAGCTCGCGGCCCGGGCGATCTTCAGCCAGCTCGTCGTCAGCACGGGGTCCGGAGAGTTCGAGGGCGAGCTCGCGGAGTCGTGGGAGCCCAACGCCGACGCCAGCGAGTGGACCTTCACGTTGCGCGAGGGCGTCGAGTTCTCCGACGGCACACCCGTGACGGCGGCCGACGTCGTGGCGTCGTTCGAGCGCGTCCTGGCGGGGGAGGGGCCGCTGGCCGGCAACTTCGGCGGGTACACCGTCGCCGCTCCCGACGAGTCGACGGTCGTGTTCACGTCCGCGGCGCCGGACGCCGCGTTCCTCGGCAAGATCTCGTCGTTCTTCGTCACGCCGCAGGCCGCAGCCGAGGCGGGCTTCTTCCAGGAGCCGATCGGGTCCGGCCCGTTCGTCGTGGAGTCGTTCGAGCCCGGAGCCACGCTCCGGCTCACCCCGAACGCCGGCTACTGGGACGGCGAGCCGGCCCTGGACTCGCTGGAGTTCCAGTCGATCCCCGAGGTGGCGGCGCGGATGACGGCGCTGCAGACCGGCGAGGTCGACGTCACCTGGAGCATGCCCGACGACCAGATCGCCGCGCTGAAGTCCGACTCCGACCTCACCGTCGAGACCGTCCCCAGCCCGGGCGTCCTCACGATGTGGATGAACGGCTCCACCCCGGCCCTGCAGGACCCGGCCGTCCGGCGGGCGCTCTGGCAGGCGGTCGACTTCGAGGCGATCATCGCATCGCTCTACCCCGAGACCGGGACGCCGGCGGACTCGCCGATCAGCCCCGCCGTGCTCGGCTATGCGCCGCAGGAGCCGGTGGAGTACGACCCGGAGGCGGCCAAGGCGGCGCTGGACGCGGCCGGGTTCGACTACGGCACCGTGATCCGCTGGCAGTTCTCGCAGGCCAACTTCCGCAACTTCGTCGACGCGGTGGTCTCGGACCTGGCCGACATCGGCGTGACAGTCGAGCCGCAGGAGAAGGAGCAGGCCGTCTTCCTCGAGGACCTGCTGGCACTGAACTGGGACATGAACCTGCAGCAGCTGGGGTCGCAGGGGTACGACGCGGCGACCAACCTGGGCCGTCTCTACACCTGCGAGGCGAACCGCATGGGCTACTGCAACGAGGACCTCGACCGGATCCTCGCCGAGGCCGGCTCGACCAGCGACACGGCACAGCGCGAGGAGCTGTACGCGCAGGCGATCGAGATCATCTGGAACGACGGGGTCGGCATGTACCCGATGTTCGTCGAGCAGCCGTATGCGTGGCGGAGCGGTGTCGAGGGATTCGAGCCCGTCTCGGACGGCGTGCCCTACTTCGACGAGGTCACGGTCTCGGGTGACTGACCAGCACTCGGCCACCGTCGTGGCGCCCGCGGCAGGCGACCCGGCCCCCGCACCCGGAGCGCCCCTGCTCCGGGTCGAGGACCTCGAGGTCGTGCTGCCGTCGGGCGCCACGACCGGCACCGTGATCGACAAGGTGTCCTTCGCCGTGGACGCCGGCCGCACGACCGGCCTGATCGGGGAGTCCGGCAGCGGCAAGACGATGAGCGCCATGTCGATCGTCGGGCTGCTGCCGCCTGAGGCCGTCACCTCCGGCCGCGTCACCTGGAGGTCGGAGGACCTCCTCACCGCTGCTCCGCGCCGGCTCCGGCAGGTCCGGGGGCGGGAGATCGGCGTGATCTTCCAGGACCCGCTGGCTGCCCTCAACCCGATCCAGACGGTCGGCCGGCAGATCGGCGAGATCCTGCGCCGCGGCGGCATGGCGCGTCAGCAGGTCCGAGTCAGGGTGCTGGAGCTGCTGGACCGGGTCGGCATCCCGGACCCGGACCAGCGGATCGACGTGTACCCGCACGAGCTGTCCGGCGGCATGCGCCAGCGGGTCATGATCGCGATGGCCCTGGCCGGGGAGCCGCAGCTGATCATCGCCGACGAGCCGACGACTGCCCTCGACGTCACGACCCAGGCGCGCATCCTGCGGCTGCTGGCCGACCTGCGCGAGCAGGAGCACCTGGCGCTGCTGCTGGTGAGCCACGACCTGCGGGTCATGGCGCACGTCGCCGACGACGTGGTGGTCATGTACGCCGGACGGGTCGCCGAGCGCGGCCCGGCGCGGGAGGTGCTGGAGCGCCCACGCCACCCGTACACCCGGGCGCTGGCCAACAACGTGCCGGCGGTCAGCACGAGGTCGGCGATCGCCGAGCCGTTGCAGGGGGCTCCGGCCAACCCGTTCGAACGGCCCGCCGGGTGTGCGTTCCATCCGCGCTGCCCGCTGGCGCAGGACCGCTGCCGTACCGAGGTGCCGGTGCTGCGCGAGGTCGAGCCGGGCCGGTTCAGCGCCTGCCATCGTGCCGAGGAGGTGCTGCCGTGAGCTCGCCCGTGCTCGAGATCCGCGACCTGAGGGTGGTGTTCACCGGACCCCGCCGGTCGCTGCGCGGCGGCCGGACGGTCGTCCAGGCCGTCGCCGGTGTCGACCTGGACGTCCGGGCCAAGGAGACGCTGGCGCTGGTCGGCGAGTCCGGGTCGGGGAAGTCGACCGTCGCGCGCTGCGTCCTCGGGCTGGTCCGCCCGCAGGCGGGCACCGTCACCTATGAGGGCCGGGCGCTCGGTCCGGTGGACAAGCGGCCGGCCGAGGTGCAGCGCGCCATCCAGATGGTGTTCCAGGATCCCGGCTCGTCGCTCAACCCGCGGATGACCGTCGGCGCGATCATCCGTGAGGCGTGGAAGGTGCATCCCGCGGTCGCGCCGGAGGGCGACCGCCGGCAGGCGCTGGCGGACGTGCTCGCCGACGTCGGCCTCGACGCGGGGGTCGCCGGCCGTCGTCCGTCGGCGCTCTCGGGCGGCCAGCGCCAGCGGGTGAGCATCGCCCGGGCCCTGGCGCTGCGGCCGCGGCTGCTGGTGTGCGACGAGGCGGTGTCGGCCCTGGACGTGTCGGTCCAGTCGCAGATCCTGCGCCTGCTGGTCGACCTGCGGCGCACCCACGACCTGTCGGTCCTCTTCATCACGCACGACCTCGCGGTGGTGCGCCAGATCGCGGACCGGGTGGCGGTGATGAGGACCGGCGAGCTGGTGGAGTGCGCGACCGCCGAGCAGCTGTTCACGGCGCCGGCCCATCCCTACACGCGTGGGCTGCTGAGCGCGGCACACGACCTGGAGGGCACGCGGGCCGGGTTCGAGCACACACGGGAGCAGATCAGGTGACGACAGACGCGAACCTGCGCACCGACATCCTGATCGTCGGCGGAGGTGTGGGCGGGGTCGCGGCGGCTCTGGCGGCGCTGCGACGCGGCCGCTCGGTGATCGTGACCGAGGAGTACGACTGGCTCGGCGGGCAGCTCACCAGCCAGGCCGTCCCACCCGACGAGCACCCGTGGATCGAGCAGTTCGGCTGCACCCGCTCGTATCGCGCGTTCCGTGACGGCGTGCGCGACCACTACCGGACCTGGTATCCGCTCACCGCGGCCGCACGCCGTCGGGCCGACCTGAACCCGGGCCTGGGTCGGGTGAGCCGGCTGTGCCACGAGCCGAGGGCCGCCCTGTCCGTGCTCGAGGCCATGCTCGCCCCGTACCGCTCCGCCGGTACGTTGCGGGTCCTGACCGGCCGGCGTCCCGTCGCCGCCCGGACCGACGGCGACCGCGTCAGCGCCGTCACCGTCGTCGGCCGCGACGGAGCGGAGCACACCATCGAGGCGGCGTACGTCCTGGACGCCACCGAGCTCGGCGACCTGCTGCCGCTGGCCGGGGTCGAGCACGGCATCGGCTTCGAGGCCCAGTCGGAGACCGGCGAGCCGAGTGCGCCGAGCGAGGCCCAGCCGCTCAACCAGCAGGCGTTCTCGTGGGTGTTCGCCGTCGAGCACCTCGAGGGCGAGGACCACACGATCGACCGCCCCGATCAGTACGGCTTCTGGCACGACTACCAGCCGGACTTCTGGCCGGATCGCCTGCTCAGCCTCACCGCGCCCGACCCGCGCACGCTGGAGCCGCTCACCCGGACGTTCGTGCCCCACGCTCCTGCCGGCCCGGTGGTGGCCGACCAGAGCAAGGACCCCGGCGACCGCGACCTGTGGCTGTTCCGCCGGATCCTCGCCCGAGAGCAGTACGAGCCGGGCTTCGCGGCGAGCGACGTCACCGTCGTCAACTGGCCGATGATCGACTACCTGCCCGGCCCGCTGGTCGGTGTCCCGGACAACGAGCGCGTCGAGCACCTGGAAGGTGCCCGGCAGCTGTCGCTGAGCATGCTCTTCTGGCTGCAGACCGAGGCGCCGCGGCCCGACGGCGGCGCGGGCTGGCCGGGGCTGCGGCTGCGACCCGACCTCATGGGCACCGACGACGGCCTGGCCATGGCGCCGTACATCCGCGAGTCCCGCCGCATCAAGGCACGGACGACCGTCGCCGAACAGGACCTGTCGATGACAGTCCGCGGCGATGCCGGCGCCGTGCGCTACCCGGACTCCGTCGGCATCGGGATGTACCGGATCGACCTGCACCCGTCGACCGGCGGCGACACCTACCTCGACGTGCCCAGCAGCCCGTTCCAGATCCCGCTCGGCGCGCTGCTGCCGATCCGCGTGGAAAACCTGCTGGCCGCCGGGAAGAACCTCGGCACGACGCACATCACCAACGGCTGCTATCGCCTGCACCCCGTCGAGTGGAACATCGGCGAGGCCGCGGGCGCCCTGGCCGCGCACTGCCTGGCCAACTCCCTCACCCCCGAGCAGGTGCGCGGCGACGCCGGCCGGCTCGAGGACTTCCAGCGCGAACTGGTCGCCGACGGGTTCGAGCTCGCCTGGCCCGAGGTCAAGGGCTACTGACGGCCACCTGAACCAGACACCGCACGAGAACCGGCTACTCCACCCAGCGAAGGGACACAGCAGCATGGTCACACCCGTGAACAGGCGTCAGCTCCTCCGTACCGCCGGCATCGCGGGGGTCGCCACCGCGACGCTCGGCGCGGTGAGCGCGTCGGCGCAGGCGGCACCCGCCGTCGACGTGTCCGGCGCCACGACCCCGCAGGACTTCGGCGCCGCCGGTGACGGCGTCGCCGACGACACCGACGCCATCCAGCAGGCCATCGACGCCCAGCAGGCCAAGCCGAACAAGCTCGTCTACTTCCCGCCGGGCACCTACCGCATCACGCGCACGCTCGTGATCCCCGATGTTGAGAAGACGGAGGCCACGAACTTCAACCGGATCGTCCTCGCCGGCGCGGGGACCATGGGGTCGCGGACGTCGATCATCGACGTCGACTTCAACGGCACGGGGATCCAGTGCGGCGCGCCCCTGTCGGCCTTCCGCGGCCTGGCCTTCGTCACCCCCGCGAGCCAGACGAACTCGGTGGCCATCCAGACCAAACGCGACGACACACTGCCCGTGGGACTCGCGAACACCGACGACACCGACGCCACCATCACCGAGTGCACGTTCGTCGAGTTCTTCACCGCGGTGAAGCACGTCGGCCGCGGACTGGTGTTCACCAACAACCTCGTCGCCGTCGGCGATGTGGGCCTCGACATCTCGTGGCCCACCGCGGGCGTCGCCGGCACCAACGTCCACGTGCTGCCGTACGGAATGCGCAAGTGGCTCATCGAGGGCAACCACTTCCACAGCATGAGCTTCGCGATCAGGACGACCGGCGCCGATGCGGACCACTTCCGTGGCGCGATCATCGCGAACAACATCCTCGACATCGGCCGGCGGTTGTTCACCGGCGGCATCATCAACTCGACGTTCTCCGGCAACGTCGTCGAGAACGGGGCCACCAACGCCACCGACGCCGCCGTGATCTCGGTGCAGTCGGGAGGCTCCAACCTCACCTTCACCGGGAACGTCCTGGGCGGGGGCGAGCCGGGTGGGGGCGCGCGGCCGCGACACGCCATCGAGTTCCGTCCCGAGGCGGCCGGGCGCAACGTCACGATCACCGGCAACAGCTTCAACTGGGTCGACGGGTCGCCGGTCTACTTCGCCGCGGCGGCGTCGGAGGTCACGATCACGGCGAACTCGTTCGACAACTGGAACCTCGTCGCCGAGGAGCGGTGGAGCGCCGTCCGCGTCAACGGGAACGCCACCGGGATGTCGGTCATGGGCAACGCGTTCGGTGCGAACACCGTCGCCGGCGCACCCCCGGTGCGGGTGATCGGGACGCTGGCCGGATCGACCGTCGTGGGCAACATCGTCGACGGCGCGAGCGGTCTCGTGTACGCCGACGCGTTCGGGCCGGACAACTACATCGAGCGCCGCAGCTCCGGCGCGCGCCAGCACGAGCTCAGCGCGGCGAAGAACGGCGCACTCGTCGTCCGGGCGACCACCGCGCCCGCCCCCGGCACCGACGCGTACGGCAGCTTCGTCGCCGCGTCGGAGCAGGCGACCGGCGCAGGACCGGGGGTGAAGGGCGGCGTGCGGGTCGTCCCGGCCAATGCGTCGGGCGCGGCCGCCGTCGAGCTGCTCTGCTCGACGAACGACACCAACGGCGTCGCGTCCATGCGCGTGGACATCAACGGGCTCGTTCCCACCGTCGACAACGCCCGCGACATCGGCTCGGCGGACCGGAAGATCCGGACCGTCTTCGCGCACAACCTGCAGCTCACCGTCGTCTCGGCGGCCGATCTGGGGGAGCCGGCCGCGGGCACGGTGGCCCTGGTGCAGGACGCGTCGACCGGCTCCGGCGTGCTCGCCGTCGGCGACGGCACGGCCTGGCGGCGCCTGCCGCTGGGTGGACCGCTCCGGAACTCCTGAGACTCGAAGGGATCGACACGTGAGGCTCGCCAGCCATCTCGCCGACGGCGTCGAACGGTGGGGTTTCGTCATCGACGAGCCGGCGACCGGGCAGACCTGGGTGGTCGAGCCCGCGCGGGCCGAGGCCTTCCTCGCCCGGTACGCGTCGATCCCGTCGTCCGGCCTCGTCGCCAGTCGTCCCCGGTTCCGCGGGGACGACTGGCCGACCACGCTCGTGGGGTTCCTCGCCCTCGAGGACGAGGGCATGGCGGCGCTGTCGCGGCTGGTCGCGTACGTCGAGCGGTTCGTGGCCCGGTCGGACGCCACGCTGCTGCCGAAGGCCGGGCTCCCGCTGGAGGAGGTCGAGCTCCTGGCGCCCGTTCCCCGGCCGCGGCTCTACTGGGGGCTGGTCGCGAACGCTCCGTCGTTCGTGCGGAACAGGCCGGGCATCCCCCTCGTCAACCTCTTCCCGCTCGGGCACCAACGACCGCAGGGGGCGGCGATCGGCCCGGGCGCGCCGGTGACGTTCCGGAACGGTCACCACCTGCCCCTCATGGCCTACAACGTCGAGCTGGCCGTGGTGATCGGCAGGGCCGGCCGGTACATCCCGCTGGAGCGGGCCATGGAGCACGTCGCCGGCTACACCGTGGTGAACGACGTGTCCGGCACCTACTACTACGACATCGTCCCGGGCAACGCCGGACGCGGGTACTCGTTACCGGAGGGCTACAGCGACTGGCTGTACCAGGTGACCGCCTCGTGGGGCGGGAAGAAGGCCGACACGCTCGCCCCGATGGGCCCGTTCCTCGTGACGAGGGACGAGGTCGGCGATCCGTACGACCTGCTGATGTACACCCGGCAGACGGGGCGGACGCGGGACCGCGCGCACAGCGGGGCGACCCTGCTGGGGATCGAGCGCGTCATCTCCTGGTACTCGTCGTTCGCCTCGTTGTACCCGGGCGACGTCCTCCACTTCGCGACCATGGGGGTCGACGGGCTGCCGGTGTTGCCGGAGGACGTGGCCGACCCGCGGACCCGCCTGGAGGTCGAGATCGAGGACGTCGGAACGCTGGTGAACCCGGTGGCCGTCGCCGAGAGCCCGGTGTCGCTGGAGTCGCACCCGTCCTATGCGGTGCGGCAGGTGGCGGCCTCCGGCGCGTCCGCGCTGGAGTCGCCGGACGCTTGGACGCCCGGGTCGGCCCGGCACTTCTACACGTCGTTCGGCAACCACGTCGGCGCCGAGGAGACCGACGGGCTCGCCCGGCTCGAGGTGCCGCGGTTCCTCAACGGGCCCGCGAGCTCCCTGGGCGTCAGCGGCCCCCTGGAGATCCCGCCGCGCGCCACCGACCTCGTCGTGAGCATCGAGCTCGCCGTCGTCGTCCGTGCCCTCGCGGCCGAGGCGCAGGACGGGCGAGAGCTCGTGCTCGGGTACGCGCCGCTGATCTCGGTGTGCGACCGCTCGTTCGCCGACGCGGTCGTCGAGCCGGCGCGGACCGGTGAACGCGGCATCCCCGCCATGTACGGCCGGTGGGCCGACGGGTTCAACGTGGTGGGAGCGCCGCTCACGCCGCTCCCCGGCCACGACTGGCGCGGCCGGGCCATGTCGCTGACGGCCGGTTCGCTGACGGCCGGTTCGCGGATGGTGAGCGGTTCGACCTCGGAGTACATCGCCGGACCGGACGACCTCATCAGGACCATCTCGGCCATGATCACGCTGTTCCCCGGCGACGTCATCACGCTCGGGTCGGCCGCGGCGCGGCTCGTGCTCAGCCGGGCCGAGTACGAGGCCGGCATCGTCGTCCGCGGCGGCATCGAGGGCCTCGGGGAGGTGTGCGCCGATCTCGCGCCGCACGGATCGGCCGGCCGCGCATGACCGCGGCCGAGCGCCCGAACGTGGTGCTGATCCACTGGCACGACGTCGGCACGCATCTGGGTGCGTACGGCCATGGTGACGTGACCAGTCCTGCCGTCGATCGGCTGGCCGCCGAGGGCCTGCGGTTCGACCGGGCGTTCTGCACGGCGCCGTTGTGCAGCCCGGCCCGGGGCTCGTTGTTCACCGGCCGTTACCCGCACACGAACGGGCTGATGGGTCTGGTGAACCGGGGTTGGGAGTACGGGCCGGGTGAGCGGACGGCGCCGTCGTTGTTGTCCGAGCTCGGTTACCGGAGCGCTCTGATCGGTCAGCAGCACGAGAGCCGGGACCCGTACCGGCTCGGTTTCGACGAGGTCCATCCCTGGCTCACGGGTCCGGCCCGGTGCGGGCCGGTGGCGCAGAAGGCGGTGCAATGGCTGGAGGCGGCACCGGCGGAGCCGTTCTTCCTCACGGTCGGGTTCTTCGAGACGCACCGCCCGTATACGGCGGAGGAATACCCGCCGGTCGACCCGGGGTCGGTCGAGGTTCCGCCGTACCTGCCGGACAACCAGCACACGCGGGCGGATCTGGGCGCGTTCCTCGGCTCGATCCGGGTCGCCGACGCCGCGACCGGGCGCGTCCTCGACGCCATCGATCGGGCCGGCCTGGCGGAGTCGACGCTGGTGCTGTTCACCACCGATCACGGGATCGCGTACCCGCGGGCGAAGGGCACGCTGTACGACCCCGGCATCGGGGTGGCGTTCCTCGCCCGGCCGCCACGCTCGTGGGGTGTCGCGCCGGGTGCTCCGGACGGGCTGCTCAGCCATGTCGATGTGCTGCCGACGCTGCTCGAGCTGGCCGGTGGGGAGGTGCCGCCGTCCGTCCAGGGGCACAGCTTCGCTCACGTCCTGCGTGGCGAGCCCGGCCCGCGGCGCACGGAGGTCTTCGCGGAGAAGAACCACCACGACGAGTACGACCCGATCCGGGGGATCCGCACCGACCGGTTCGCCTACATCCGCAACCTCGATCCGGGCACGCCGCCGAGGCTGTCCGGTGACATCGAGCGCAGCCCGGTGCGGCTGGGCCTGGGTGAGGATCGCCTGCGGCCCCGGCCGGGCGAGGAGCTCTACGACCTCGACGACGACCCCTGGCAGCTGCACGACCTCGCCGACGACGCGTCGTACGCGCTGGTGAAAGCCGATCTCGCGGCGCGTCTCGAGGCCTGGATGACCGAGACCGGCGATCCGGCGCTGGACCAGCACGAGGACACGGGGAGACGATGAGCGACCATCCGCCCGCCCAGACCCGGCCGAACATCGTCCTGGTGGTGATGGACGACCTCGGCTACGGCGACCTGAGCTGCATGGGGAACACGATCGTGCGGACGCCGCGGATCGACTCGGTCGCCGCCGAGGGGATCACGGTGCGGCACATGTACGCGGCCTCGGCGGTGTGCACCCCGTCGCGCGCGGCGTTGCTGACCGGCCGGTATCCGCAGCGGGTCGGTCTGCCGAAGGTGCTGAACCCGCGCGACGGGACCGGGTTGCCGTCGTTCGAGTACACGTTGCCGCAGCTGCTGCGCGATGCCGGCTACCGGACGGCCATGTTCGGCAAGTGGCATCTGGGGTGCCGGCCGGAGCACTACCCGACCCGGCACGGCTTCGACGAGTACGCCGGGCTGCTCTACAGCAACGACATGCACCCGGTCGAGCTGTTCGAGGGGGAGGAGATCACCACTGCCGACGTCGACCAGGCGGCGCTCACCCGTACCTACACCGACCAGGCCATCGCCTTCGTCGAGCGGCACAGTATCGAACGGCGCGCCCACGAGCCGTTCTTCGTGTATCTCGCGCACACCATGCCGCACATCCCGCTGCATGTGGAGGACGAGTTCAGCGGCCGGTCGGCCGGCGGCCGGTACGGCGACGTCGTCGAGAGCCTGGACCACCATGTCGGGCGGCTGCTCGACCGGCTGGACGACCTCGGCCTGGCCGACGACACGCTGGTGATGGTGACCAGTGACAACGGGCCGTGGTTCGAGGGCAGCACCGGGGGACTGCGCGGCACCAAGCTGCACACGTACGAGGGTGGCATCCGGGTCCCGTTCGTCGCACGCTGGCCGGGGCGGATCCCGGAGGGCGTGGTGTCCGACGAGGTGGTGTGCCTGTTCGACCTGCTGCCGACGCTGGCCGGGCTGGCCGGGGGAGCGGTGCCGGGGGATCGGCCGATCGACGGGGTCGACATCACCGACGTCCTCACGGGCGGCGTGCAGCCGGAGCCGCGGGCGTTGTTCTTCTTCCACTGGTGGACACTCAACGCGGTGCGGTGGGGGCGCTGGAAGCTGCATCTGGACCGCTTTCCGCGTGACCCGAACCGCGCCCAGGGCCGGGAGCTGCCCCAGTTGTTCGACCTCGAGCTGGACCCGGCGGAGACCTACGACCTACGGCACGGGAATCCTGGCGTGGTCGAGCACCTCACCGAGCTGGCGGCGGCCTTCGAGGCCGAGATCGCCGGCCAGCGCGATGCCGCGGAGGCCCGCGCGGCCGGTCGAGCGACCCTGCCGTAGCCGAGATGAGGCCCGGCTCGTCACCCGGCGGACCGCGGCCGGCCCTTGTCGAGGCGATGCGGCTGCACGGCGTCGTAGGTGGACTGCAACTCCGGTGTCGAGCTCCGGTAGAGGCGCTGGGCGATCCGCACGAACAGGAAGTCCACGACGGCGAGCTGGGCGATGCGGCTGGACATGTTGGCCGGTCGGTAGGCCGTCTCGCTGGTGCTCGTCGTGAGGACGTGGTCGGCCTTCTCGGCCATCGGGGAGTTGCGGAAGTTCGTGATCAGCGCGGTGGTGGCGCCGGCCCGGCGGGCGGCGGTGAGGAACTCGGCGATCTCTACCGTCAGGCCGGAGTGGGAGAAGCCGATCGCGATGCAGCCCGGCTCGAGGACGGCGGCGCTCATCAGCGCGAAGTGCGCGTCGCTCCAGTAGTAGGACGTGAGTCCGATGCGGTGCAGCTTGTGCTGGAGATCGGCCGCGGCCAGCCCGCTGGACGCGACCCCGTAGACGTCGGTGCGCGGCGCGGCGACGACGGCCTCGGCGATGCGGTCCAGCGCGTCCGCGTCCAGGCCCTCGGCGGTCGCCTCGATCGACCGGGCCTCATGGAAGGCGAGCTTGGCGATGACGTCGCGGGCCGAGTCGTCCGGATCGATGTCGCTGTCGGACACCCCGAACCGGTTGAGCGACACCTCGTCGCGGCCCACCGACGAGGCCAGCGCACGCCGGAACTCCCGGTAGCCGGCGAACCCGACGTTGCGGCAGAAGCGCACGACGCTCGCGATGGACGTCGAGCAACTGGCCGCGAGTTCGGTGATGGTCTGGTCGATGACCACCGCCGGGCTCGCGATGACGTGCTCGGCGATGCGCCGCTCGGACGGTGGCAGGCCGGGGAGCGCGCCGCGCAGCGCCGCTACCACATCGTGTGCCACTGGCTCATCGTAATCCGGCAACTGTTTTCGGTGTGGACAGAACTCTCGGAAGCTGTTTACATTGCCTGCGACGACCGACCCGATGACTCCGAGTGACTGGGACACACCATGAGCACCTCTCGCACGCCGGGTTCTTCGCGCGACCAGCGGTTCGCGGTGATCAGCCGCCGGATCGTCTTCGTCGTGGGATCCGTCCTGCTGGTGGCCGGTGTCCTCGCCATCCTCGCCGACCAGGTGCTGCTCGGAATCGCCCTCATCGTGGTGGCGGCCCTCGCTGTGGCGTGGCGTGGTCTCTGGACGGTGCAACGCGGGCGCCGCGCGCTGGCCGGCCGCGATCGCGCCCAGGTGCCCGACGGACCGGTCCGCGGTGCCGGCGCGCCGGCACCGGTGGACGACGTGGTCGCCGCACTGGTGGGGATGAACAGCGACGAGCTGCCCTACACGATCGATGCCTCGCCGAGCGCCGACGGCGTGCGCGTCGAGGTGAAGTGGAAGCACGAGGAGATGCGCTGGCAGACCCTCTTCGTGCGTGGGTCGCAGGCCTACGCGTGGCGCATGGAGGTCGATCTCGACCCGTCCAAGGCGACCTACAGATTCGTCGAGCACTCCGGGACGGCGGCTGTCCGAGCCGCGGCCGGTCCGTTGGGCGCGGTGGCCTACGGCACCTGGACGTGGAAGAAGGGCAAGACCACCGGCGGCACGTCGGCGACGTTCGTCGAGGGCGCCGACGGCCAGGTCCGTGTGACCGGTCCGAGCGGCACCCGCACCTCGTGGGAGGGGGCCGTCATGATCAAGCCGGCCGACGCGAAGGTGCCGGTGTTCACGGTCCTGCGGACCAACGGCTGGCGCCCGCGTCGCGACTGGTTCGGCGCCCGGCTGTTCGAGAAGTAGAGAGCAGAGATCACATGCGTATCCGCCGTTTCATCCTGGCCGCGGTCACGGCCCTGATCCTTGCGCCGGTATGGGAGTCGATGGGCGACGTCGACGGCTGGTCCTACGTCCACCAGCGCAACTGGCAAGGAACCGATGGCTGACCGCGAGACCGACCGGTGGTCGGATCTCGGCGACCCTGCCAGAGCACGCCGCCTCGCCTGGATGTGGGTGATCTTCGCGCTCATCGCGGCGGGCGGGGCCGGGCTCACCTGGTTGGCCTGGTGGGTCGCCCAGGTGGGGAACTACCGGGACAACTGGCGCGGTTTCAACGAGGACGACGGCTTCCCCTGGATGTTCGTCGCGGTGTGCGCGGTCGCCGGCGTGTGGTGCCTGTTCGTCGCACGACGGCAGTGGGCCCGAGCCCGCCATCTGGCGCAGGGCCGAGACCTCGACACGTGAACCGATCAGCGGCCCTCGCGGATCTCCCGTTCCCGGTCCCGGCGGGCCTTGGCCGCCCCTCGGCGTCGTTGGACGCGGCCCAGCCACTCGTAGAGCGCGTCGTAGCCCGCCATGCCGATCGCGATGAGGCCCACGATGCCGACGATCACGGTGACCGGGATCATGTCCATGGCCCGGAACAGCACGGCCACCGCCAGGAGCCCCGTACCGATACCGAGGCTCCACTTCCCGAGTCCGCTCATGGTCACATCTTCTCTCAGGGGTCGCCCTCGTCACCCGATGGGACTGAAGCGCACGGCGTCGGACCGCACGGTCCCGCCGCCGACGGTGAGGGTGACCTCCGCGAACCCGTCGGCGAAGTCATGGCTGCCGAGTGAGTGCCACTGACCGCCGGTCGCGCACTGGTCCACCGGGATGTCGTCCGACCCGCCGGCGTGCCGGACCGTGTAGGTCGTGTCCGAGCTGCAGATGCTGTTCGCCGGGAACCAGACGGCGACGTCGTAGGCGCCGGGCGTCAGCGAGGCCCGCCAGGTCGCCGTCGCGCCGATCTCACGACTGAAACGGGTCCTGGACTCGTCGAACCCGCTGACGGCGCTGGGCGACCAGACCCCCGTCTCCTCGTACGCGGGATGCTCCGGGTCGCAGGTGGGCGGCTCGCCCTCGTTGGTGACGACGACAGGGCCGGGATCGTCGTCGGCGGGCGGGACGACGGTGTGGCCCTCGGAGAACGGGCCCGCGCCGATGTTGTTGACCGCCTGTACCCGGTAGGTCCCGCCGACCGACTCGGGCGCACCGAGGGTGAGCTCGACCGCACCGCTCGTGGCGCCGGAGACGACCTCGTCGTCGGTCGGGCACGCGCCGTGGCCGCTGACCGACACCACGTAGCCGCGGGCACCCGCCGCCGCGTCCCACCGCAGCGTCGTCAGATCGCCGGCCTCGGTGTGCGACAGGCCGGTGACCGGCTCGGGCAGCGTGGTGTCGACCGGCACGCTGTGCTCCGCGGTGCCGCCGCCGGTGAGCCGGTAGTCGTGGCCGGGCGTCAGGGGGAACGACAGGGCCCCGGTGACCGGATCGACGTCGAAGTCCACCGCCGTCCGCGTGGACGTGTCGGTGACCGTGAGGGACGCCGGGTCCCAGCCCGTGTTGTCGTTGCGGATGTGCGAGGTGTCGTCACCGTCGCTGAACTCGTAGGTCGAGCCGGTCCGGATCGGATAGACCTGAGCTCGCAGTTCGTCGGCCGTTCCGGTGACGGTGACGCCCTTGCCGCCGACGAACGCCGGCACCCGGTCGTAGCCCATCGCGTAGTCGTCGAGGGTGACCGGCCCTTGGAAGACCGAACCCGTCGCGATGTCGATCCACTTCCCGGCCGGGAGGTACACGTCACGCGACTGCGCCGTCTCGAAGTCGGCGCCGAACACCGGTGTCGCGAGCACGGACTCGCCGAGCATCCATTCGTACTGGCGGGTCGTGTCATTGGCGAGCCCGTACGTCGTCTCGTCGTCGGGATAGGCGATGGGCAAGGGCGTCATGGCGTAGGGGTAGCCCGTCTCGTGCCCGTCCAGCGCCGCGTCGTAGATGTACGGCCGCATCGACTCGTGCCACAGCGCCACGTGCTTCACTGCGGCGGCGAGGTCGTCGCGTCCCATCTCCCAGGGGCCACGCCCGAACGCCATCACCGGTTGCAGCGCGTCGAACTGAGCGTTGCGGACGTAGTACTTCTGGTACGACGGATCACTCATGGGGACTTCCGGAGTTCCGCCCACGTAGTCGCCGTACAGACTGGAGACCCCGCTGGCGGCGAAGTTCAGGAGATTGACCGGCATGCGGTCTGGGTCGGTGTGGTAGTTCTCGCCGGTCCCGTAGATCGTGTCGTTGATCCGGAGAATGTCTCCGGGCAGTGAGTACGCGGCATTCCTCGCCATCACCAGATCGCCGGACTCGTGCAACGCCTGCAGCACCGGATTCCAGTTCGCGTCGCGGTGCAGTCTGGGCGTGTAGAGCATGGCGTCCTCCTTCCACCCGTCCACGCCCCACGCCTGCAGCCGCTCGACGAACCAGTCCACCGCGTCGTCGTTCGAGCCGTCGAGCACATAGCTGTGGCCGTCGGGGAACACCGCACCGGTGATGACCGTGGGCGTGCCGTCGGGGTCGCTGACCAGATAGCCGCGGTCGATCGCCTCGTGGACGAACGGGCCGTCGTACTTCTCGACGAGGTTGCCGCCGTCCTCCGGCAGCGCCTTGAAGTTGTTGCGGGCGCCGAGCAACAGCTTCACGTCGTTGTCCGCGAAGAACCGCTTGAGCGCGTCGGGATCGGGGTAGCGCGGGTTCGGCAAGCCGTCGTCGCGCCCCGGTTCGGCGGTGTCGTCCCACATGCCGAAGCTGTTGGTCGTGCCCTCCTCCTGCGTGCTCCGAGCGCCCGGCCAGAAGCCGGATCCGACGACGCCCCAGGACAGCGGGTAGCCCTCGTCGAGGAACCGCTGCACCGTCTCGGTCACCGACGACTGGTACGTGTCCCAGCGCAGGGCTCCGAACGCTTCCCAGCCCAGTCCGAAGAACTCCGGGTGGGGGCGGCCGTCGTAGTAGCCGTGCTCTGCGCGAACGTGCCGATAGTCGGCGTAGACCTGCTCGAGGTCGCGGCCGGCGAAGTAGTAGAGCGCGTCGACCCGGTCGACGCCCTGGGCGCCGAGACGGTTCTCCGACTGCGTCAGGGCGACCCGCTTCTGGCCGTCCTCGAACCACACCTGCCCGAATCGCTGCTTCGGGAAGACGGTGAAATTGCTGATGAAGCGCTGGCAGCTGCCGCCGTTGGTGACGTCGTCCAGTTCCAGCCCGGTCAACTCGGTGGTGGGTCGTGCGCGGACCCGGCTGTTGCACGACTCGCCCTGCTCGGTCGAGCCGTCGGCCCACGAGCCGTGGTCGCCGAGTCCGTAGGCGGGTGCGACCGGGCCGGTGCGGAAGTCCACGGTGCCGCCGTCGCCGGGCAGATTGCCCACCGAGATGCGCACATAGCTGTCGAAGGGACGCAGGTTCACCGTCAGGCGCGACCCGTCCTCGAGCGTCACCGCGACGATCGCGGTGCGGGCGTTCGGGCGAGAGACCAGATCGGCGTCGACCGCGTCGGCGAACTCCGTCTCTCCGTCAGGACGCAGCCGCACCCCCGACTCGCCATGCGGCGGAACGATCTGCGTGCCGGTGGCGTCGGTGAACGAGTACCGGAAGCCGTCCTTGAGAATGCGCAGGTCGTAGGTCTGGCCCCGCACGACGATGGTGTCCTCGGAATCGATGGCCGTGGCCGGCTCGGCGGCCTCGGGCCCGGCGGCGGCCGGTGCGACCAGTGCGGCGACTGCCAGCGGTAGGGCCACGATCCCGGCGGCCGACCGCCTGACGATTCCTCGGTCCACGACGACTCCCTCGCGTCCAATGATCTGCCGAACACAGGGAGGTTTGCACAGTAGATCTGCTTTACGCAAGGCTCATCCAGGTATCAGATGTATTAGTCAGTATTAGATTGCCTAGCGCGTTGACAGGTGATTCGACGGCTAGGGCGTGTCTCTTAAGTCGTCAGCCAGATGGTGATGGCGCGTAGGACGACGCCTCCTCGGTAGTTGACGGCGTGTTTGTCGTAGCGGGTGGCGATGCCGCGCCACTGCTTGTGGGCGTTGAAGGAACGCTCGATGACGTTGCGGCCCTTGTAGGCGACTGGGTCGAAGCTGGGTGGGCGGCCGCCGGCTGCGCCGCGGCGTTTGCGGTGGCCGATCTCGTCGGCGCGCTGCGGGATCACGGCCTTGATGCCACGAGCGCGCAGCAGCGCTCGTGTGGCTCGTGAGGAATAGGCCTTGTCACCCAGGACTGCGAGCGGGCGGGTGCGTGGTCGACCGGGCCCCAGGCGCCGGACCGCGAGCTGGGCCAGCAGCGGCTTGATCATCGTGGAATCACCGGCCTGGCCGGCTGTCACCGCGATGACCAGTGGCCGGCCACGGCCGTCGACGAGCTGGTGGATCTTGGTCGACAACCCGCCGCGGGACCGGCCGATCGCGTGATCGAGCGGCTCGGCGAGCCCGAACGTGTAACTCGACTCAGCCCCCTGTGCGGGCCGCGGCGCGCGCCGCGCGCGCTGCCCGGGAGTCCCCGGCCGGCTGCTCGAGTCTGGCGGCGTTGGTGGCGTGCTGGTGGGCCCGGTTGATGGTGGCGTCCACGCTGACCATCCAGTTGATGTCCCCGACCGCGTCGGCTTGGGCCAACAGGCGGGCATGGATCTTGTCCCAGGTGCCGTCGACGGAGAAGCGGTGGTGTCGCTTCCATGCTGTCTGCCACGGCCCGAACGCGGCCGGCAGGTCACGCCACGCGATCCCGCTGCGGAACCGGTAGATCACGCCCTCGACCACCTGCCGGTGGTCGCGGAAGGGCCGCGACTTCACCCCATCGGTCGAGGGCATCAACGGCGCAATCCGCTCCCATTGAGCATCGGTGAGGACTCGCTCACGAGACATACCAGCAGCAAATCAGCCCAGCACGCCCGGACTTAGGAGACACGCCCTAGTGCATCGAGGGCACGGGCGCTGCCCTGCAGGCAACTGCGGCCGAGTGGCCGGCCGGGCCTGGTCGATCTCGACGGGCGTTCTCGACACGTGAACCAGAACCGCGCCCGGCCAGGGGAGTACCTGACCAAGCGCGGAGGACGATCCAGAAGAGCCGCTCCAGTATCACGTGGGCGACGAGGACATCCCTCGTCCACAATGTGGCGGCACGGCTAGCCAGATTGATCCAGAAGAGTGTCCGCGGGCGGAGTTGTCCATCTTCCCTCCGCAGACCGTGCTCCGGTTGGCCGCCTGACTTGCGATGTTGATGAAGCGTCTCAGGCGCGCAGCGAAGCGGCGCCGGACCCTAGAGGCGACCGGCTCCCAGGACAGTCAATCATCGCGAATGGCAGCCCGCGCGGTGGCGCGAGGACGAGGGGAGCGTGCGGACGACGGCTGGGCACCTCCTAGCCGCAGCCGGCCGCCTGTGTCAGCGCGGTCCCGTGGCCATCACGTGCTCAGCAGTGCGGGTTCGCCTCCCATCGGGGGCATGCGGAGAATTGCCGCCTCTACTCCCGGAACGCTGTTGGAAACTTGCCATGGACCAGCATGACATGTCATTATGTCAGACAAGTGACGGAGGGTGGAGTCGTGGCTTTCATCATTGGGCTGCCCGCGGCCCTGGACGCGGTACGAAGGGCGGGGCGATGAGCGTGCGCCGGGATCGGTTCGCTCGCGACGTCGCTACCTCGGGACTCGCGTGAGCGGAACCATCCTGCTGAAGCGGACACCCGGCCTCGACGTATCGCTCGTGGCGGCCGCCTCCGGTCGCACGGTGATCGAGATGGACACGGTGACCCGGCAGGCCTGTCAGGACCGGGGCGTGGACCCAGATGCCGTCGAGGCCGTGCTGAACGCGTCGCCGCGCGACGAGATCGCGCTGTTCCCGGCGCTGCGATGGATCCATGCCGGCACCGCAGGCGTGGACGGATGGTTCGAGGCCGGGGGAGTGCCGACCGGCGTGCGCCTGACATCAGCCGTCGGGAACGGTGCGATCCCGCTGGCGGAGCACGCCCTCATGCTCATGCTCATGCTCAGTCGTCAAGCCACACGATGGCTCGCGGCACAGCAGCGGCACGAGTGGGACCGATTCGTCCACGGCGAGTTGTCCGGTGCCACTCTGGGCATCGTGGGGTACGGCCACAGTGGCCGCGATCTGGCGCGCAAGGCCCGGGCCTGTCACATGCGGGTCCAGGCACTGCGTCATACGCCATCAAGTGCGCGGGACGGCGACATCCGGCTGCTCTTCGGGCCGAGTGGCCTGCACGAGCTCTTGGCCACGAGCGACTTCGTCGTGGTGACCGCCCCGCTGACCCGTGGGTCGCGCCACCTCATCGGCGCTCGGGAGCTCGCCACCATGAGATCGAGCGCGTTCCTGATCGTCGTCTCCCGCGGCGGCATCGTCGACGAGGGCGCGCTCATCGTCGCGCTGCGGGAGGGTGGCATCGCCGGTGCGGGGCTCGACGCCCACCAGGACGAGCCGCTGCCGGAAGAGAGCCCGTTCTGGGATCTGCCCAACGTGATCGTCACTCCGCACAATGGCGCCACAACCCCCGAGACCGCCGAGAGGGGCCGCGAGATCGTCCTCGACAACCTCACCCGCTGGGTCGAGAACCGGCCGTTGCGGAACGTCGTCGACATCGGCCGGGGCTACTGAGGTGCGACCACGCGTCATGACGGTGAGGTGCAGCGGATGACACGATCACATGCACCGCCGTCAGAGAACTTCTGCGCCACAATGTCAATTTGTACGTCAGGATGGCCTGTCTGGTGTACGCGCAATCCGCGGGCATCTGCAGACCCGGCAGTGAGGACAATCCATGTCGACCTCGGACCCGCAGTTCAGGCTCGGAACGGCCACGCTCGCCGAGGCTCTCTTCGAATCGCTGCGCTCGCGCATCATCAGCGGTCAGATCGAGCCCGGTGAGAAGGTCACCGAGTTCAGGCTCGTCGAGGAGTACGGCGTGGCGCGGCCGACCGCCAAGTCGTGCATCGAGCGCCTCACCGGCCTGGGACTCCTGCGGCGGGTGGCGCACAAGACGGCGGTCGTGCCGAAGCTGGGAGCCGAGGACATCGAGGACCTCTTCTTCAGCCGCTCCACGTTCGAGTCGACCGCGGTCACGCTCCTGGCCCGCAGGCGCGAGGTGCCCACCGACCTGGTGCGGGCCCAGCGCCAGATCCGGCTGGCCGAGGAGCACGAGGACTTCGCCGAGCTGGTCCAGGCCGACATCGCCTTCCACTGGGGCATCGTGCTCGGGCTCGGAAGCGAACGGCTCACGCGCATGTACGAGATGATCTCCGGCGAGATCCACATGACGATGGGCCTGCACCGAGCTCACCGGCGTACGACGCTGTCGACGGTCGTGGCCGAGCACCAGGTCGTGGTCGACGCCGTCGCGGCGGGCGACGAGGCGGCAGCGCGGCAGGGGCTGGAGACGCACATCAGGCTCGCCAAGGAGCGGGTGCTCGCCGACCTGCAGGAGGCCGGCACCGCGGCCGAGGAGGCGACCGTCTGAACGCGGACGCCTCGCGCGGGCTCAGCCGCCGGCGCCCGGTCGCACGAAGCGGCGGTGCACATCGCGGGTCAGCGGGTCGCAGCAGCGCTGCAGCAGCCAGAGGATCGCGGGCCCTGCGAAGGCGAGCACGGCGGTGAAGGTCAGCGTGGCAATGCCGTAGGCGAGGACCAGCACACCCAGCACGCCGAGCGCCACGAGCGGCAGCCGGAAGGTGTAGTACACGGCGAGTCTCGCCACGTCCCGGGTGCGGAACGCGAAGCGCGAGCTGATGACCAGCGCCAGGAGCGCCCAGATCACCACGCCGGCGGCGATGACCACCAGGCCCACCCGGTAGGCGGCGGGCAGCTGCACCCGGCCCTCGCCGAGGACGCCGATCGCGATGATCGTGAGGACGACCAGTGCCGCCACGCCGATGCCCGCCGCCTGCACCAGGTTCATCCGGTAGCCGCGCAGGAACGTCCTGAAGGTGCTGTCGCCGTCGTCCGGCGCGCCCAGCGCGAACAGCCCCGCCGACGTCGCGGGGGCGAAGGGGAGCAGGAACAGGGCGTACAGCGGCGCGTTGCCGAGCGAGCGGTCGAGCAGCAGCAGGCCCACGAGGCCGGGCAGCGTCGTCAGCACGAGCGCTACGGCGATGCTCGCGTAGCGGTAGGTGTTCTCACTCACCCGGACGAACTGCTGGATCCTCGTCGTGCCCACTCGATGCACCTCGCTCCTGTCGGTGGTCGGTGCCCGGTGACCGCACGACGGCGGTCACCGGGCACGCACATGACGGTAGCCCGCGGCCTCAGCCGAAGGCGTCCTCGTCGAACTCCCGCTGTGTCGCCTCGTTGGCGAGGTCGACGTATGCCTGCATGTTCTGCGACTCGAGCTGGGCGACGTAGTCGTCCCAGTCGTCCTCCAGCGACGCTTGCCCGAGGATGAACTGCGAGGTGTACTGCATGACCGTGTCCTTGAGCTGGCTACCGGTCAGGGCCTGCTGCTCGAGTTCGAGCTCGTCGTAGAGCAGCGCCGGCGCGGTCGGGCGCAGGGTCTTGCGCTCGTCCATCTCTGCGAACCACTGGGCGACCTCCTCGCGGCGCTCGGACTGCATGAGCTCCATGCTCGAGCCGTGCTCCAGCATGAAGACGCCGTTGTAGAACCCGTAGGCCGCCTGGATGCTCTGCGGTGCGTCAGGGTTGAGCCCGGCCATGTCGATGTCGTCGGCCAGGACCCGGGTGTCCCCGTCGCGTGTGAACGTCTTGCCCTCGACCCCCCACATCGCGAACTCGCGTCCTTCGTCGGAGTAGTAGAGCCAGTCGGCGAACTGCAGGGTCGCGACCAGCGTGTCCTTATCCGCCAGGTCCGAGGAGAACATCAAGCCGGTCGAGATGCGCGACGAGCCGACGATGTCTCCGGCCGGCCCGGCCGGCACGACGATCTGCCGCAGCCGCGCGTTCGGGTCGTTCATGGCGTTGCGGTAGAGGAGGATCTCCTGGTCGTTGCTCCCGATTGCCGCGGACTGGCCGCTGGCGAACTTGGCCATCGCGGTCTCGTCGTCCTGGCTCAGCGACTCCGGGTCGAGCAGGCCGCGCTCGTACATGTCGTTGAAGTAGGCGAGCATGTCGCGATACTCGTCCTGGGCGCCCGCGTAGACGTACTCGCCGGCCTCGTCGTCCCAGTGCAGGCCGTCGTGGTACTCCCAGCCGGCATCCGTGCCGAAAGACGGTCCCGCGAATCCGAGCGTCGCCCCCATGGGTTCGCCGAAGTTCCACCGGTCCGAGAACCCGTACTGGAGGTCGTTGTCGGCCATGACCTTCTCGAGCTGGTCGGCGAACTCGTCCCAGGTCTGCGGGTCCTCGTCGAACCCGGACGCCTCGAACAGGTCGGCGCGGATGGTGATCGAGTTACTGTCACGCGGGGCCTCGAGCAGGCTGGGAATCATGTAGTACTTGCCGTCGAGCTTGCGCTGGGCCTCGATCTCGTCCTCGAGGCCCCATTCCTCGACGTAGTGCTGGAAGTTCGGCATGAGATCGACGTAGTCCGAGATGGGCAGCAGGCTTCCCGACGCGATGAAGGGCTGCTCCTCGCTCGGTTTGGTGTTCGGCATCACGTCCGGAGCGTTACCGGCGCCGACCAGCACCGAGCGCCGCTGGTCGAGGTCAGGCAGCGGCACCGAGGTGAAGTCGAAGACGACGTTGTTGACGTCCTGCAGCTGCTGCAGGATCAGCCAGTTCTCGTCGAGGGGGTAGTTGGGGTGGTCGCGGTACAGCATCGAGATCGTGAGCGGCTCGTCTGAGCTGGCCACGAACGTGTCGCCGAAGGCGTAGTCCTGCATCGCGCCGACGGAGTGCTCGTCGCCGCTGAGGAGTTCGTCGACGTCGACCGGCGCGCCCTCGTCACCGCCGCCGCCACTACCGCCACCGCAGGCGCCGGCCATGAGGGCGAGCGCCACGGCGGATGCCGCTCCGGCAGCGGTCCGCCGCCTAGAAATCGTTCTCATTGCTCCTCCATCTGTGCAGACTGCTGCGAGCGAATGACGTGAGTTCTTCATTGCTTGACCGCGCCGAGCATCACGCCCGAGACGAAATACCGCTGCACGAACGGGTACACGCACAGGATCGGCAGCATCGTCAACAACATGGCGACGGCCTGGATGTTCGAGCTGATCTGCGCGCTGTCGGTCCCGAGGTCCTCGTTGACCAGCGCAGCAGCCATCAGATTCCGCAGATACATGGTGACGGGGTACTGATCTGCGTCGTCGAAGTACAGGAGTGCGGGGAACCACTGGTTCCAGAAGAAGACGGCGTAGAACAGCACCATGGTGGCGATGACCGCTCTGGACAACGGCAGGACCACCCGCAGCAGAACGCCATAGGTGGTGAGGCCGTCGATCTGTGCCGCCTCTTCGAGCTCCGCGGGGAAGTTCTCGAAGAATGACTTCATGATCAGCAGGTTGAAGGCGCTGATCGCGTTGGGGATGACGATCGCCCAGATGGTGTTCCTCATCCCGAGGCCTTCGACGAGCAGATAGTTCGGGATGATGCCGCCGTTGAAGACCATGGTGCCCAGCGCCACCGCGATGATGAAGCCGCGGCCCTTCAGGTGCTTCTTGGAGATCGCATAGGCGAGCATCGTCGTCAGGGTGATGGCGATCGCGGTGGCCACGACGGTGTAGACGACGGTGTTGCGGTAGTTGATCCAGAACCGGTCGTCGGAGAAGACTGCGGAGAATGTCGTCAGGTTGAAGCCGCGAGGGACGAGGTTGACCTGTCCGCGGGTGATGTACTCCTCGGCGGAGAACGCCTGGGCGATGACGTTGACGAAGGGGTACAGCGTCGCGGCGCACACCAGCACGAGGAACACGGTGTTGATCCAGCGGAAGACCCGGTATCCGGGGGAGTCGTCGGCCCGGCTCGCCGGCGCGGACGTGCCGAGGATCTTCTCGGCCTGCTCCTGGGCTCGTTCGTCGATGCTCGTCACCAGAGACTCTCCCCGACGAGGCGGCGCGAGATGAAGTTCGCGCTCACGATCAAGATGATTCCGATGGCCGCTTCGAACAGGCCGATGGCGGCGGCGTAGGAGTAGTTCCCGATCTCGAGACCGATGCGGTACAGATACGTCGAGATGACGTCGGCCGTCGGATAGAGGAGCGGGTTGTAGAGCAGCAGGACCTTCTCGAATCCGACCGCCATGAAGTTACCGATGTTGAGGATCAGCAGAACGATCATCACCGGGCGGATTCCCGGCAGGGTGACGTGCCAGGTCTGCCGCCACCGACTGGCGCCGTCGACGCGCGCGGCCTCGTACAGCTGCGAGTCCACGGTGGTCAGCGCGGCCAGATAGAGAATGGTGCCCCAGCCGACCGTCTGCCAGACCTCCGACGAGATGTAGATCGTGCGGAACCAGTCCGGCTCCTGCATGAACGAGATCGGCCCGACGTCGAAGAGCCCGAGCGCCTGGTTGACGGTGCCCCGGATCGAGACGAGCTGCATGACCATGGCGGCCACGACGACGATCGACATGAAGTGCGGAAGA
The DNA here is from genome assembly GCF_014204975.1 of Jiangella mangrovi. NCBI lineage: Bacteria > Bacillati > Actinomycetota > Actinomycetes > Jiangellales > Jiangellaceae > Jiangella > Jiangella mangrovi. The sequence goes on along the minus strand of NZ_JACHMM010000001.1, from coordinate 6,033,555 downwards.
TAGGAGACGGTCTGCGCGAACCTCTTGAAGAGTCGCGAGCGGACCTCGTTCAGCGAGAGCGCCAGGATGATCGGCAGCGGGAACACGATCACGAGCGTCAGCGCGCCGAGCACGATCGTGTTCTGGAACGCGTTCCAGAACCCGGCGTCGCCGATGACCTGGCGGATGTAGTACAGCCCCACGAACTCGTCGCCGAAGATGCTGCCGCCGGGCCGGTATCGACGCACCGCGACGACGTTCCCGAGCATGGGGACATAGCGGAAGACTGCGAAGTACGCCAGGGGCAGGATGACGAGCGTGTAGAGGCGCCAGTCCTTCCGCAGCGCCACCCGCCACTCGCGCAGGTGTCTTCGCAGCCAGGACCCAGGCGTCCGTCGTGTCGCGGACGGACGGGTCTTGGCCGACCCGTCTGCCGCCGTCGCGGCGGGTACCGCGACTGTCGTCGGGCCTTTGGCTCGACGCGAGTCATTGCCGACCCGCATAGCGGCCTTCACCTCATCTCACCTCGTTGTGAATGGAATCGGGGCCGATCAGCGCCTGATCTCGACGACCTCGAACGTCTCGAAGCGTGGGGTGCGGACCGTGAGCCGGCCCTCGTCGACCGCCCACTCGAGCTCGATGCCTGAAACGCGAGCACGAACCTGGGCCGGCGGCGGCCCCGGCATGTCCAGCTCGATCGATCCCGCTGGAATCGGCACGGGCGCACGAAACCCCTGTGGTGCGTCTCCGGAGCGGTTGAGCAGGTGCAGGACGAGGTTCGGCCCGGCTCGTCCGGCAACCACCTCGACCTGCTCGGGGAGCTGTGTGCGCAGCTGCGGCACACCCTGCGACAGCGACAGCGCCTTGCCGACCCAGGCATCGCGGACCCTCGTCAGGCCGGTGCGTTCATAGACGCGCCCGACGCCCCACGGGATCAACCCGAGAGTGCCGCCGTTCACCGCACCCGATACCCAGGCGGAATGGCCGGTCCGGCGGTGTCCGTAGCAACGTTCGGGCGGACCGAAGGGCGCCGTTCCGAGCAAGGGCCAAGCGACCTCTGCCTCCGCGGAGGGTTCCAGCGTGGTGAATCCGCCGACGACGGGAGCCAGGTCCGCCTCTGAAGACAGCTGGACGTGCATCGACCGGACGCTCTCAGGCGTGGCGTAGCGGGTGAGCGGGCGAGCCAGCGGTGATCCGGCTCCGATCTGGAGCACATCGGCCCGACATGCCGAATCACCCGTGAGCAGGATCGCATTCCCGCAGGCCAGGATCTGTTCGACGGCGAAGACCTCGTTCTCCGTGAGCGGTCCAACGTCCGGAAGCACCACCAGTCGATATCGACCCGCAGGAGTACTCGGGAGATCCGTGAGATCGACGACGTCGAACGGGACATGCGACTCGACGAGGCTGCGGTAGCAGCCCCGGAACTCGACCGAGAGCTCCGGGTCATTCGTCTCTGCACGATCGGGGCGGCGCACCAGTGCGACCTCGGCGGCGGACTCCAGGCAGCTGTACAGGTCGGCGTTGTCGCGATGGAACCGCGTCAGGCGCCGGCCAGCCTCGAGGGTCGCAGCCGAGGTCATCTCGGGCGTCCCCATGACATAGGTCGAGGGTTGCCCACCGTGAGCAATCGTCTGCAGCAGGTGTTGCGCGAAGTGGTGCGGATCCTCGGATGACCACCGATACGGGATGTCTACGAAGCTCACCGCGTTGACGACGACAGGTCGCCGCCTGTCGGCGGTCCGCAGCGCGCTCACCTGCTCAGCGGTCCGGTGATGCCAGACGGTGCGGCCGACGGCGTTGTTCGCCTCGTGGAACGCGAGATCGACACCCGTCTTGGCGAAGACCACGGCGTCGGTGCCGAGTCCATCGACGGTCTCGCGCAGCCTGGTTACCAACGTGTCGATCACCCCGCTGGCGTATGCCAGGTAAGCGCCGGAGTCGGCGGAGTGGGGGAAGGCCACGCCGGGGGCGAAATCCGCGAAGCCGGCCTGACAGCGATCGCAGTGGCAGACGCCCCAGTAGCGTCCGGAATAGTCCCGCTCGCCGAATGCCTTGATCGAGAGGCCGTTGACGAAGACGCCACTGAGCTCGTAGCGGCCGACCGCCTCCTCGACGACGGCGAACATCCCGTCCTGGTAATAGGCGCCGTTCGGGCAGGCGCTGATGTAGCCGTTGTAAACCTGGCGGCGACGGTCGGCGCTGACATAGGTCCAGTCCGGGTGCAGCTCGGCCCGCCGCGCATCGAGCTTCTGGAAGTCCATCCGGCCCACCACGCGAATCCCCCGATCGCGTGCGGCCGCGACGGCGTCGCCGACGAGGTCGCCTGAGGCTCGAGCAGCCAGGAACGGGTTCACCGTCTGCCAGTGCAGGTCACTGGGGTAGTTGGCGACGATTCCCGCCACGCTGAGCAGCCAGGTGTCCGCACCGTAGTCCTCGATGAAATCGAGCACCGCCTCGACGTCCATGTCGACATCGATCTCGCGGATGTTCGTCTGCACGGTCCGAAACGGCTCGCGCCACCATCGCTCACCCATCAGTCCACTCCCTGTGCCCAGGTCAGGTGGACGATCTCGAGCCACTCGATGCGTTCGACGATCACTCGTGCGACGCCGTCGCGAACCTCGACCGGGGCCGGCCGGTCGGCGACGACGAGGCGGGCTTGCGGCGCCGTCACGCCGTCGGGAAGCTGGATCAGCACCTCCTGGTCGTGCATGGGCAGCATCTCGTGCAGCTGCCCGCGCATCGCCATCGGGTTGTTGAGGTTGACCAGGATGACGGCCCGCTCGTTCTCGCCCTCCTGCACCGCGACATCGACGAGCCCGGCGCCGCGGACCTCGACCTGGGGGCGTCGCTCGCCCATGCACCAGTGGACGGCGTTGGTGATGAGCCGCAGGTGATCGGACTGCAGCGCCTGCCAGTAGACGTCGCCGACGTTGAAGGCCAAGTGCACCGTCCGCCCGCCGGAGGGATGCGTCCGCGTCACGACGGCCGCGCTGGTGCGCCCGGGCCGCGGGTAGACCTCCTCCATCGGCAGGTCGGGGTAGTCGGGGACGAACCGGAAGATCTCCTCGGCGTCGCCGACGGCCTCGACCTCCAGCACCCGCGTGCCGGCGACGATGCGCTGGGCGACGCCGAAGCCCTCGGACAGGTCGTGCTCGCGCTCGATGGTCATGTACTTGTTCTTGAGCGGGCCGCGCACGCCGCCCACGAGCCGCACCCCCAGCAGCTCGCCCAGGCCCAGCTCCGCGGAGTCCCCGGTGCCCCGGACCGACGAGTCGAAGGCCGACACCACGCTGCCGCCGGCCGCGACGAACTGCTCGATCATGGCGACGTGCTCGGGGCTCAGGTCGCGGCAGGCGGGGAGGATCAGCACCCGGTAGCGCAGCAGCCGCTCCAGGCTCAACCCCTCGTCGGCGATGTACTCGAAGGGCAGCCGCGACTGGACCAGGGCGTGGTAGAAGCCGGTGTCGTCGGCCTCGCCGTCGGCGGCCGGCACCGGAACGGGCAGGGTGGCCGGCGCGTTGTCGAGTACGGCGATCTCGGCGGTGTAGCGCAGCCGGCCGAGCACCGGCTCGCACCGGGCGTGCAGCGCGAACGCCTTCTCGATGGTCGGCACCCAGCGCTTGTCGAAGCACTCGGCCTTGAACTTGGAGAACCACGGGCGGGCGCCCTGCGCGAACCCGTCGACGATGAGGCTCATCGTCTCGTCCGGATTGGCGACGGCGTCCTTCCACCGCAGCACCCGCGACTCGGGGCCCACTGACGTCAGCAACGCGACCGGCCGATCGGGATGCAGCCCACGGCCCAGCTTGCTGACCCGTCCGGCCACCCACGAGGCGTCGAGGTCGTAGCGGCCCTGCTTGTCCACCACGAAGAACGGGTACCGGTCCCGCACGAGTTCGGGGACCAGCCCGCGCGTCAGCTTCATGCCGCGGTTGGGGATGAACCGCACGTGCGGCTTGACCGAGCGCACGGCATCGTCCCACTGCACGACGAGCTCGCTCAGCCGGAGGCTGCGCCACTGCGCGAACACCTCCCAGGCAGGGTCGCCGGGGTTGCTCTTGGACGGCAGGTCCACCCCGGTGTCGGCCCGGAACCGAGCCGCCGTGCCGGGGGAGTAGGAAATGGTGGCGGCGGCGTGCCCCTCCCAGCGGTTCGCGAAGACCGCGTCGACGTCGTACTCGCGCACGATCTCGCGCGAAATCTCGGTGACGAACTCGCTGTGGTGAGTGCTGAACGGGTCGGTCCAGTACACCCCGGGCATCGACGCGTGCCTGATGGGCGTGCCGTCCTCCTCGTGCGCGATCCACTCCGGGTGGGCCTGCGCGGCCGCCTCGTGCGTCGCGTGCGGGTCGATCCGGGCCATGACGTGCATCCCGAGGCTCCGCGCGCCCTCGACCAGGGCACCGAATGGGTCGGAGTCACCGAGGAACGTACTGCGGTAGTGGTGCGGCACCGCTGTCGGGTAGAACGCCATGTAGCCGCCGGCGCTCAGGCACAGGGCGCGGGAATCGATACGGCGCATGACGTCGATCCAGAAGTCGACGTCGAGGGTCTTCGGGTCGTCCTCGGTGAAGGTGAGCTGGGTCCACCGCGTGGCGTCGTGGTACCAGTCCAAGGTCCTGAGGTCCGTCGACCGCTCCGATTGCAGCGCCGTCACTGAATCTCCCTATCGCCGTCATGCACGATTGTCAGACATGCCATAGTGACATGCAGGTAAGGGCCTGGCAAGACGGTTGACCCCTCTCGGCGCCTCTCATATTGTCTGACAGGATTAACTGCATATCGTGTCAGCCTGGAGGGATTCTGTGGCCATAAGCGACTCCGACGGACCGTGGTACGAGAGGACCCTGAGGTGGGGGCAGACGAACCTCACCGAGATCGATCCGGACCGTTACGACCACGACCTGTGGATCGCGCAGTGGGAGAAGACGGCGGTGCAGGGCGTCGTCGTCAACGCCGGCGGCATCGTGGCCTACTACCCCAGCCGCTTCCCGCTGCACTATCGGGCGCAGTACCTGGGTGGGCGCGACCTGTTCGGCGAGATCGTCGAGGCGGCCCGCGAGCGCGGCCTGACGGTGGTGGCCCGCATGGACTGCAACCGGGCGGACCAGCGCTTCTACGACGAGCACCCCGACTGGTTCTGCGTCGACGCGGACGGCGTCCCGTACACCTCGACCGGCCGGTACCACTCGTGCGTCAACAGCCCGTACTACGACACCTACATCCCGCAGGTGCTCACCGAGGTCATCGAGCGCTACCGGCCCGACGGGTTCGCGGACAACAACTGGAGCGGCCTGCCCCGAGAGCGGATCTGCTACTGCCGCAACTGCGCCGCCGGGTTCCGCGATGCCGTGGGCGAGGCGCTGCCGGCGAACCACGACTGGGACGACCCCGTCTATCGGCGCTGGATCCGCTGGAACTACGACCGGCGCATCGAGATCTGGGACCGGTTCAACGAGGTCACCAGGTCCGTGGGCGGGCCGGACTGCCTGTGGATGGGCATGAACAGCCCGCACGTGGAGCACCAGTCGCGGCGGTTCCGGGACCTGAAGCGGATCAGCGACCGCACCCCGTACATCCTGCTCGACCACCAGTACCGCCAGCACCTCGGCTTCCAGGAGAACGCGCACGGCGGCAAGCTGATCCGCGGGCTCCAGGGCTGGCGGCACGTCGCCGCCGAGAACACGGCCATGTACAACTTCCAGAAGCCGCCGTTCCGGACGAGCGCCCAGGCCGAGCCCGAGGCGCGGATGTGGATGGTCGAGGGGATCGCCGGCGGCCTGCACCCCTGGTGGCACCACATCGGCGCGCACAGCGAGGACCACCGCCAGTACGACATCGCGGCGCCGACCTTCACCTGGCACCGTGACCACGAGGACCTCCTCACCGACCGCCGGCCGGTGGCGAACGTCGGCCTGGTCTGGTCGCAGGACAACACCGACTTCTACGGCCGCGACGACCCGGAGCTGCGGACCCAGCTGCCGCACTTCGGGGTCGTGGACGCCCTGGTGCGGGCGGGCATCGGGTACGTGCCGATCCACGTGAGCCGGCTCGAGTCGCAGCTCGACGGCATCGATGTGCTCGTGCTGGCGTCGGTCGGCGCGCTCTCGGACGACCACTGTGCCGCCATCCGCCGGTTCGTGCAGGCCGGCGGCGGACTCGTCGCCACCGGCGAGAGCAGCCTGTACGACGAGGACGGCGTGCGCCGCGAGGACTTCGGCCTCGCCGACGTCTTCGGCGCGAGCGCGAAGCACGCGCACCTCGGCGCCATGCGCCATCCCGTGACGAGCTGGGAGGCGGCGCCCACCCACACGTACCTGCACATCCCGGTGCGTTGGGACGACGAGGCGACGACCAGGCATCCGGTGCTCGACGGCTTCGTCCGCACCAACCAGCTCCCGTTCGGCGGCCGCGTCGAGTGCGTCGAGGCGACCGACGCCGAGGCGCTGCTGACGTTCGTGGCACCGTTCCCCGTTGTGCCGCCGGAGACGTCGTGGCAGCGGTTCCCGGCCACCGGCGTCCCGTGCCTGCTGGTCCGCGAGAGCGGTGGCCGGGTGGCGTACTTCCCGGCCGACGTCGACCGGTGCTTCGGCCGCGGCTTCCAGCCCGACCACGCCGTCCTGCTCGCCAACGCCGTGCGCTGGGCCGCTCACGGCCGTCAGCCCGTGACGATCTCCGGCGTGGGGACCATCGACGCGCACCTGTACGTGCGCGGCGACGGCAGCCACGTGCTGCACCTGGTCAATCTGAGCGGCTCCGGCACCTGGCGCGCCCCGATGCACGAGTACATCCCGGTGGGGCCCATCCACGTCGAGCTGACGGCCGGGGCCTCGCCCGGCGGCGCGGCGCCGCGCATCGCACGACTCGCCGTCAGCGGCGGGGAGATCGAGGTCTCGGCCGACGGCGACGTGCTGGCGCTCGACGTGCCCCGGATCGTCGACCACGAGGTCGTGGTCATCCCCACGGGGTGACCACGACAGGCGCCCCGACCCTGCGGTTCCTCCGAAAGGTGACGCACATGCACGAGCTCGACCGGCTGCCATGGCCGGGCACGACCGTCCTGCTCCACAGCCTCGGACTCTCCGGCGCGATGTGGGCGCCGACCCTGGCCCACGTCGATCCCGCCGCGACCGTCCACACCCCGACGACGCTGGGGCACGGCGGCCGCGGTGTCGGGGCGGGGGTGGGGCTCAAGGAGTGGAGCGACGATCTCGAGCGCATCCTCGCCGACACGGCCGACGGCCCGGTGACGTTGGTCGGCCTGTCGCTCGGCGGGATGCAGGCCGCCCACTACGCCGCCACCCGGCCCCAACAGGTGAGCCGGCTCGTGATCGCGGACTCCTACCCCTTCCTGCCCGACGCCGAGGCCGCGACCCGGCTCGAGCGAGCCGTGCGCGAGACCGCCGAGGCCGGCATGGCAGGCTTCGCCGAGCTGTACCTGGGCCGCACACTCAAGAGTCACCCGGAGCCCGGGCTAAAGGCCGAGCTCGTCGGCCAGATCGCCGCCATCAGCAGGGACGACTACCTGCAGGTCGCCGAGGCGTGCTACCGCGCCGACATGCGGGCCGCGCTGGACGCCGTCCGCTGCCCGGCCCTCGTGGTCGTCGGTGACCGTGACGACCGGTCGCCGCTGTCGGACGCCGAGGCGATCGCGGCGGCGGTGCTGGGGAGCCGGGTCGAGGTGATCCCCGACGCGGGGCACCTGCCCGCCGTCGACACCCCGCGCGCCTTCGCCCAGGTGGTCTCCGACTTCCTCGTGGCGGCTGAGCCAGAACCGACGTCGACGGAGGACGCGGCATGAGGATCGAGTCGATCGAGACCTTCCAGCGCGACGTGGAACTGGCCGTCGTGCGGATTCGGACCGACGACGGCGCCGAGGGGATCGGGCAGATCTCGCAGCACCGCGCCGACCTCAGCGTGCACCTGCTGCACGAGTTCGTAGCGCCGCATTTCCTCGGCGCGGACCCGTGGAGCATCGACGTCCTCACGCAGCGGTTCGTCCGCGACACCTACAAGTTCCCCAGCACGTTCGCGCTGCGCGCCCTGAGCGGTATCGACACGGCGATCTGGGACCTGCTCGGTCAGGTCACGGGTCAGCCCGTCTACAACCTGCTCGGCGGCAAGGCCCGCGACAGCGTGCCCGTCTACGCCTCCAGCATGAGCCGGAGGATCACGCCCGAGGCCGAGGCCGAACGGCTCACCGAACTGGTGGAGACCTACGGGTTCAGGTGCGTCAAGGTGCGGCTCCACGAGGTCATGGGACGCGACACCGACGCCGCGCCCGGACGCACCGAGAAGCTCGTCCCGCTCATCCGCGAGACGCTGGGTCCGGACGTCGCGATCAACGCCGACGCCAACGGCGCCTTCTCGGTGTCCAAGGCCATCAGGGTCGGCCGGCTGCTCGAGGAGTACGACTACCACCACTTCGAGGAGCCCTGCCCCTACCAGGAGATCGAGAACTCGGCCAAGGTCGCGGCCGCACTCGATATCCCGGTGGCCGGCGGCGAGCAGGACGCGGTGCTGGAGCAGATCCAGCGCATGGTCAACATGCGCGCCGTCGACATCCTGCAACCCGACGTGAACTACATCGGCGGCATGGCACGCGCGCGGCGAGCCGTGCTGATCGCGGAGGCGGCCGGAATCCCGTGCACGCCGCACTGCCCGAACCAGTCGCTGCTGCAGGTCTTCACCCTGCATCTCGCGACGGCGTTCGGCTCGGTTAGCCAGTACCAGGAGTGGGGCATCGAGAGCTACGACTGGGTCCGCGACCTCTACGACCCGATGCCGCAGGTGGTCGGCGGTGAGGTGGTGCTCGGTGACGCCCCGGGGTGGGGCGTCACCGTCAACCCGGACTTCCTCGCGACCGGCACGCGGCGTGTCAGCACGCTGTAGTCGCGCGGCCGCACGGCCGGGTCAGTGGATGACCCGGCCGTGCGCGTCGGCGATGCCGGACTTGCGCCAGAAGTAGGTGTTGACCTGGTCGCGCCACTCGACGGCCGACCGCAGCTGCTCGGCGAGTCGCTCGCGCACCCGCGCGGTGAGGTCGTCGTCGGTGAGGTGGGCGACGGACTCCCACGCCTCGACCATGCGCTCCACCCGCTCCACGCCGGCGAAGTGCGTGTCGTAGATGTGCTGGATCACCGTCGTGCCGCTGTGCAGCACGTGGGTGTACGGCACGTGGTGGAAGAACAGCAGCAGCTCGTCGGGGCAGGACTCGGCCGACTCGTAGACGTCGCGCCACGGTTCGGGGTACTGGCCGGCGTAACCGGTGCCGGTGGCGCTGCTCCGGTCGACTCCGACGCCGTCGCGGTCGGCGAAGTGGTACGTCCCCCACGGGGTGTACTCGTAGCCGTCGACGTCGGGCCCGTAGTGATGACCGGGGCGCACCATGAACCCGACCCCGAGGGGAGTGGTGTACTGCTCATAGGTCAGCCACGACTCGTCGAGAATGGCGTGGATCGCCTCGCGCAGCGCAGCAGGCGCGCCCGGGAACGTCAGCGTGACCCACTCGTCCAGCAGGTCCGACGGGTCCAGCGTGGGGTCCCAAGCGAGCCGGCCGAAGGCGTACAGGTTGGCCTGCGCGAACGGGTGCCCCGTCCAGTACGGGTCGTCGCCCACGTTCGACACGGCGGTGAATCCGCCCGCACGCGCGACGTCCTCGGCCACCGTCGGCGTACCGTCGCCGCGGGCCTGCCAGCGCAGGATCTCGCTCCACTCCGGCCCCAGGTAGACGGCGTGCCGCTGCTGCCCGGTGTACTCCTGCGTCACCTGCAGCTCGAGCGCCACCCGTGTCCGCGGCAGCGCGGCGAGCAGGGGCGAGACGGGCTCGCGCACCTGGAAGTCCATCGGGCCGTGCTTGACCTGCACGACCACGTTCTCGGCGAAGTGCCCGTCCAACGGTGCGAAGTGGTCGAACGCGGCCCTGGCCCGGTCGGTCGAGCGGTCGCGCCAGTCCTGCCGGTGGTTGTAGACGAACGCACGCCAGTGGATCAGGCCGCCGTATGGGGCGACCGCCTCGGCGAGCATGTTGGCGCCGTCGGCGTGGTCGCGCCCGTACGCGAACGGTCCGGGCTGTCCCTCGGAGTCGGCCTTGACGACGAAGCCGCCGAAGTCGCCGACGGCTCCCCAGACCCGTGCGGCGGTGTCGCGCCACCAGGTGCGCACGTCGGCGTCGAGCGGGTCCGACGTCGTCAGTCCGCCGAGCGTGATGGGCGAGGCGAAGCTCACCGACAGGTGGGTGCGGATGCCGTACGGGCGGAGGACGGCCGCGATCCGCGCGACGTCGTCGAGGCCGTCGGTGAGCAGGCGGGCCTCGCGCGCGGCTACGTTGACGTTGTTGATCGCGACCTGGTCGATGCCGATGGCGGCGAGCAGCCGGGCGTACGCGGCGACGCGGGACAGGTCGGTGCGCACCGCGCCGTCGGCGTAGAAGATCGACCCGCCGGAGTAGCCGCGCTCCACCTGCCCATGCCTGGGGTGCGATGCGACGTTGTCCCAGTGGTTCAGCATGCGCAGGCCCGACACGGGGGAGTGCTGCTCGTCGCCGTCGGGGCCGTCGAACGCGGCCTCGCCGAGCCGGACCACGTGGAACAGGCCGTGCAGCAGCGCCGTCGGGCGCGCGGCCGAGACCGTGAGGCGGTCGCCGTCGCGGACGACCCGGAACCCGGAACCGGTGGCCGTCGGCTCCAGGACGAGCACGAGGTCGGGGTGCTCGTCCGGTCCGACGACGGAGCCGCCGTGGGCACTGGTGGCGGCGGCGACCTCGCGCCGCACCGTGGCCGCCACTTCCGCGTCGTCGTTGCCGTCGGGGAGGACGACGGCGACTCGGCGCCGTCCGATCGGGGCGAACGCGGCCGTGGGGAGCCAGGCGGGGTGCGGCACCGCGGCGCTGCCGTCCGGGCCGCCGTCGACGATGTCGGAGGTCACTGCTCGGTCCCTTCCTGCAGGTCGTGGCCCTCGGCTGGGGTGGCATAGCGGAACGCGTCCCAGGCGCCGAGGAGGTACTGGACGCCGAGGGCGCGGTCGTACAGCCCGTAGCCCGGCCGCGGCCGGTTCGTGGTGTTCTCGTCCCACAGGTGACGCCCGTGGTCGGGCCGGACGTACCCCTGGAAGCCGGCCTCGGCGTAGGCCTTCATGATCCCGGTCGTGTCGACGTGGCCTTCGCCTGCCCGGTGTGCGACCTCGACGAAGTCGCCGCCGCCGAGGTGCTTGATGTTGCGCACGTGCGTGAAGTGGATGCGGTCCATGAACGTGCGCACCGCGTCGACGCCGTCCTGGTCCGGGTTGGCGGAGAAACTCCCCAGGCACAGTGTCAGCCCGTGGTGGGGGCTCGGGTGGAGGTCGAGGACGCGGGCGAGGTCGGCCTTCGTCGACACGACCCGCGGCCAGCCGAAGACGTCGAACGGCGGGTCGTCGGGGTGGACGCCCAGCTTGACGTCGTACTCCTCGCATGCGGGGATCACCGCCTGGAGGAAGTGCCGGTAGTTCGCGTACATGTCGTCGCGGGTGACACCCTCATAGGCGGCAGTCAGTTCAGCGAAACCGGCGAGCCGCTCCGGTTCCCAGCCCGGCAGGGTGAGTCCCTGGGAACCGGCCGCCATGTCCGCGATGAGGCTCTCGGGCGTCATCCGGTCGACGACGGCGCGCTCGAAGAAGAGGGCGGTCGAGCCATCGGGCAGCGGTCGCCACAGATCGGTGCGCAACCAGTCGAAGACCGGCATGAAGTTGTAGCAGACAACCTTCACGCCCGCGCGGCCCAGCCGCCGGAGGGTCGTGATGTAGGCGTCGATCGCCTCGTCGCGGCTGCGCCCCAGCACCGTCCGGCCGAGCTTGATGGACTCGTGCACGTTGACCGACTCGACGACGTCGGCGGCCAGCGTGCGGGTCACGCCCAGCGCGCGGGCCTCGTCGGACAGGTCGGTGATCCGCGCGATCTCCGCGTCGATCTCGGCCTGCTCCCAGACCTCGCCGGCCTGCTTGTGGTGCAGGCTCCACACGATGGTCTCGACCCCGGGGATCTGGCGGATCTGGTCCAGCGTGACGGTGTCGTTGCCCTCGCCGAACCAGCGGAAGCCCATCTTCACTGCGCGACTCCTGCTCGTTCGTAGGCAGCCAGTGCGTGCCGGTACGCGAGGTCGACCGCTATCTCGACGGCCTCGTCGAGCTCCAGGCGGTGCTCGGCGACGAGCCGGGCGAGGTACCCGGCGTCGACACGGCGGGCCAGATCGTGGCGAGCCGGTATGGAGCAGAACCCTCGCGTGTCGTCGACGAATCCGGCCAGGTTGGAGAAGCCCGCCGTCTCGGTCGTGGCCTCGCGGAACCGCCGCATCGCGTCCGGGGCGTCGAGGAACCACCACGGCGCGCCGAGCTTGAGACTTGGGTATACCCCGGCGAGCGGTGCGAGCTCGCGCGAGTACACGTCTTCGTCGACGGTGAAGACGATCATCCGGAAGCCCGGGTGGTGTCCGAAGGCGCCCAGCAAGGGGCGCAGGGCGTGGGTGAACTCGGCGACGACGGGGATGTCGTAACCGAGGTCGGGGCCGAACGCGTTGTACGGGCCGTTCGCGTGGTCGCGCACCACCCCGTGGTGCAGTTGCAGGACGAGGCCGTCCTCGGCGGACATCGCCGCCATCTGGAACACCATGTGCCCGCCGAACGCCCGGGCTTCGGCCGCCGTGACGGTGCCGGCGAGCGCGGCGTCGAAGACGCGTCGCGCCTCGACGTCCTCCAGCGGCGTGGTGTCGGCGAACGGGTGGCCGTGGTCCGTGGCGCGAGCGCCGGCCGCGGCGAACCTCGCCCGCTGCGTGCGCAGCGCCTCGAGGTAGGTGGTGTACGAGGTGACCTCGACGCCGGAGGCGCCCGCGAGCCGGGCGACGTCGTCGCGCCAGCCCGGCCGGTCGAGGCGCAGCAGCGGGTCGGGGCGGAACGTGGGCAGCACGCGGTCGCCGTACCCGTCCGCGGCGAGGGCGGCGTGCTCGTCGAGCGGTGCCCACGCCGGGTCGGTGGTCGCGATGACTTCGATGCCGAACCGGTCGAGCAGCGCCCGGGGGCGAAACGCGGGCTCGGCGAGCCGGGCCGCGATCTGGTCGTAGATCGCGTCGGCCGTCTCGGCGGACGGGCGCTGGGTGACGCCCAGGATCTGGACCAGCTCGTGCTCCAGCCAGAACCGGGTGGGCGTCCCGCGGAAGTGCTTCCAGCCGGCGCAGAACCGGCGCCAGATCGCGCGGGGGTCGGTCTCGGCCATGTCGCCGAGGCCGAGTCGCTGCAGGGTCTCGCCCTGGGAGACCAGCATGCGCGTCACGTAGTGATCGGGGACCACGAGGAGCTGGGCCGGGTCGCCGAACGGCTCGTCGCGGGAGAACACCGTCACGTCGACATGCCCGTGCATGGACACCAGCGGCAGGTCCCTCGTGGCGGCGTAGATCTCCCGCGCCACGGGCCGAGTCGCAGGGTCGGCGGGCAGGGCCCGGTCGGGGTGCAGGGCCCAGGGCTCGCTCACGCAACCTCCGCATCGATACGATGACAACGTTTGCATCATCTTGGCACAGTTGTCGGCGTGAGCAAACACCGGACTGCAGCTCGAATGGGCGACAACGCGCTCCGTCCTGGCGTGATAACGTTCGCAAAACGAGGCGGGAATGGGAGGTCTTGCGTGGTCACGGTGCATGACGTCGCCCGCGAGGCCGGAGTGTCCATCTCCACCGTCTCGCGCACGCTGGCAACGCCCGAGCGGGTGGCGCCGGGCACCCGCGACCGCGTGACGCAGGTCGCCCGCCGGCTCGGCTACACGGTGAACCGCGCCGCGAGCGTGCTGCGGGCCGGGCGCACGGGCGCGCTCGGACTCGTCGTCCCCGACCTCGCGAACCCCTACTTCGCGGCGGTGGCCAAGGGGGCGCAGACCCGAGCCCGCGAGCGCGGACTCGGGCTGTTCGTGGTCGACACCGACGAGGACCCCGACCTCGAGATCGACGCCGTCGCAGGGCTCGTGCCGCAGACCGACGGCGTGCTGCTGTGCTCGCCACGCGCAGTCGGCCGCGCACTGGAGGTCGCGGGCGAGGCCGTGGTGCTGGTGAACCACCAAGCGGACGGCGTGCCTTCCGTGGTCGCCGACCACGCCGGCGGCATGCTGCGCGCCGTCGAACACTTGCGCGCGCTCGGGCACCGGCGCATCGCCTACGCCGCGGGACCGGAGCGGTCCTGGTCCGACGGGCAGCGCCGTCAGGGCCTGCAGCGAGCCGCCGAGCACTTCGACGACGTCGAGGCCGTGACCTTCGGCCCGTTCGCGGCGCAGGTGCCCGGCGGCGAGGCGGCGGCCGACCTCGTCGTCGCGTCCGGAGCCACCGCCGTCGTCACCTTCAACGACCTCATCGCCATCGGGCTCATCGGCCGGCTGCGCGCCCGCGGGCTCGAGGTCCCGCGCGACCTGTCCGTCGTCGGCTGCGACGACTCCTACGTCGCCTCGCTCGTGACGCCGGCCCTGACCACGCTACGCGCGGACCTGCGCGCCATCGGACGGCGTGCCGTCGACCACCTGGTGGCCGTGGCGGCCGCGGGGGCGACGGCGCCCGACCCCGTCCCGCGGCTCGCCGTCGAGCTCGTCGTCCGCTCCACGACGGCGCCACCGGCGACCAACCTGCCGTGACCGCCCGGCTGCACCGGGCCGCCGTCCCCGCCGGGCTCGACCAGCCAGTGACGCCCGACCAGGTCGGCATCGTCCACCTCGGCATCGGCGCGTTCCATCGCGCGCACCAGGCGGTCTTCACCGAGCTGGCGGCGCGGGCCACAGGGGAGCGGGGCTGGGGCATTCTCGGCGTCACCCAGCGGTCGGCGTCGGTGCGCGACCAGCTCCGGCCGCAGGGCGGGGTGTACTCCGTCGTCACGGCCGGGACGAGAGCGTCGTCCCTCGACCTGGTGGGTTCGGTGGTCGACGTCGCGTGGCCGGCTGAAGAGACGGCTCGTGTGCTCGCCGCGATCGCGGCGCCGACGACGCACGTCGTAACCCTGACGGTGACGGAGAAGGGCTACTGCCGCGCCGTCGGCGGCGACCTCGACGTCGACTGCGTCGGCGCCGACCTCGCGACGCTCGCGGCCGAGGAGGCCGGGGACGGTACGGGCGCGGCCTCGACGAGTGCCATCGGACTGCTCGTGCGCGGGCTGGCCGCGCGCCGCCGGGCGGCCGCCGCTGCCCGGGACCGACGCCCGATCACAGTGCTGAGCTGCGACAACATGCTTGACAACGGGCACGTTCTCGAGCGCCTCCTGCGCTCCGCGGTCGAGGCCGCGCTGCCTGCCGCCGCGGCCAGCGAGCTCCTGCACTGGCTGGCTGCCGACGTCGCCGTCCCCTGCTCCATGGTCGATCGCATCGTCCCAGCCACGACGGCGGCCCAGCGCGACGCCGTCGAGCGCGAGCTCGGGGTCCGTGACGAAGGACTCGTGGTCGCCGAGCCGTTCCGGCAGTGGGTCATCGAGGACCGGTTCGCGGGTCCGCGGCCGGCCTGGGAGATGGCCGGCGCCACGCTCACCGCCGACGTCGCGCCCTGGGAACGAGCGAAGCTGCGGCTGCTCAACGGGACGCACTCGCTGCTCGCATGTGCCGGCCGGCTCGCGGGGCACGAGACCATCGCCCAGACGGTGGGTGACGCGGCCATCGCCGCGCGTGCCCGCCGGTTGCTGTTCGAGGACGCCCTGCCGACGCTGACGCCGCCCGACGGTGCCGACCTCACCGCCTACGGCGAGTCCGTGCTCGAACGCTTCGCGAATCCGGCGACCGGGCACACGACGGTGCAGGTGTCGTCGGACTCCACGCAGAAGATCCCGATCCGCTGGGGTGGCACGATCGCGGATCGGCTGGCCGTGGGCGTCGTTCCGCACGGAGCCGCATTCGCGCTCGCCGCCTGGTCGGAACTCGTGCGGCGCGAGGCGGCCGGCGGCCGCTCGGTCGACGACCCCCGAGCCGGCGAGCTGCGTGCGATCGTCGCCGCGGCCGGCGCCGGCGACCCCGCACAGGCAGCGCCACCCGACGTCGCCTGTGCACTCGTCGCGCTGCCCGGCCTGCTGCCGGACGCCGCGGGAACCGACGAGCGCCTGGTCGACGCCATCCTCGCCGAGGTGGACGGCCTCGCGGCTCGCTAGAGCCGGCCCGCTGCCAGGAAAGATCTCCAACAACGAGCATCGCCGCTCCGTGATCGCCCCGAAGGCGCTGGCCACGACCACGAACAGGAACAGGAACAGACCGACGAGAGCGCGACCCGGACGGGTGTACAGAGTGCGGAGCAGCCGCCGCCCCGGGCCCCCCGGATCGTTGGCCGGGGAAGGGGAAGCGTCGGTGCTCCGAGTGAGATCCAGGCCCCAGACACTCGCCGAGCCGAAGGCACACCGAGTCTGGTCAGGGGAGTACCTGACCAAGCGCGGAGGATGTTTCCAGAAGAGTGTCCGAGGAAGGACTTGTCCATCTTCCCTCCGCGGGCGGTACTCAGCCTGGGCACATGACCCGCGCATACTCGAGCAGTGCTGGAAGCACTGGCACGTCCGGCCGCCGTCGACGATGGCCCGCGCACAAGGGCGGATCGGTGAATGTCGTGGTCCATCTGAAGAAGGACTCGTTGGAGGCGATCGCGACGCTGTCGCGTTTCGCGCTCGGTCAGGACCTGGAAGAGGCCAAATCAAGCCGGGAGGCTGGCTTGTCAGTGCTCGGACCTAGCATGGGGAGCATGACGCGGTATGTCGACGAGGATCTGCACGGTGCGGAGTTCCGCGAGTGCGATCTGACCGAGGCACGCCTGATCGGCGTCGTCATGCAGGATGCCGTGATCGACGGGCTCATCACCAACCTCGTGGTGAACGGTGTCGAGGTCACCGAGTACGTCGAGGCAGAGCTGGACCGGCGCCATCCGGTGCGGGTGCTGATCCGCTCCGAGGACCCTGCCGATCTGCGCGAGGCAACGCGTCAGCTCCATGCCGGCTGGGCCGCCACGATCGAGCGAATCCGCCGTACGCCCGGCATCGAGCGCCGCAGCGTGAACGACGAGTGGTCGGCGGTGCAGACGATGCGCCACCTGGTCTTCGTCCACGACTCGTGGTTCCGCCGCTGCTGCCTGGGCTCGTCGGAGCTGTTCACGCCGATGGGCATCGGGACGACCGTCGAGCCCTACCGTGGAGCGCACGGGCTTGACCTCTCGCTCGATCCGGCGCTCGACGAGATCGTGAGTGTGCGTGAAGCACAGGCCGCCGAGCTCGAGGCCTGGCTCGACATGGTCAGCGCTCCGCAGCTCGCAGCGCGAGCGCCGGTGCCCGACGACGATGTCTGGCCGCCGTACGCCCGGGGTCGCTCGGTGCGGCAGTGCCTCGGCACGGTGCTCAACGAGACCTTCGAGCACCACGGCTTCTGCGTCCGCGACCTCGACCTGATCGAGGCACAGGACGCTGAGTAGGGCGGCAACGGACTCAGCATCCTGCGGATGCGGGTCCATCGGTGCGCGATCGGCGGCGATGGCCGTGTTCAGCTCGCGGTGGCGCTCGACGACGCCCTGAGGTGGACCGGGTAGCGCTCCTGTCAAGCCTCCAGGCGGGGCCGAATCACGCCGATGAGGCCTGCCATCCCCACGGACACAAGCAGAACCGTTTACATCAAGCCGATCGTGCTGAGATCACCTCATTGACTGCCTACCGTTTGAAGAGCACGGCTAAGTAAGGAACCCGTGGTGGCCTACTCGCAGCGCAGCCCTGGGCTGGCCAACAGGCCGCGGAGGTCCGCGTGGACGTGCTCGCCGCGGCAGGTGACATTCGATCGCGTCGCCAAGGAAGCGGGATCGAGCAAGGTCGCGCTGTACAAGTGGTGGCCCTGGCCTGGAGCCTCGCAACTGACGGCCTTCGTGCGGTGGCTGACCCGCGAGGGCGTGGCGGCGCCCGTGTCCGCCCTGATCGGTGCCGCGCAGCGAATCGGCGTGGGTGCCAGGCTCATCCGTGCCGATGCTGGTCTCTGGACGGCGTACCGGGTCCTTGCGGTGTCGTGGCCGATCCTCTGCGCCAGGAAGACCTCGCCCGAAGGTAGGGTCTGGACGGCCTGCGCGCGATGGCGCACCAGTCGGTCGGCCTCGGTCAACCTGGTCGGGCGCTCGAGCTGGCGGACGCATCCGTCGACGGCGACCGCTACAACCTGGCGGCACCTCGGGAGCGTGCGCTTCTCGGAGTCGTGCACGCCAGGGCCCTCGCGAGTGCCGGGCGGGACGCCGAGGCCGCCGCCGCGCTGAACCGAACCGAGGACGATCTGGCTGCCGCCAGGCCCGGTGACGAGGAGCCGGCGCGTGTGTTCTTCTTCGGCGAGGCGAGCCTGGCCCACGAGACCGCCTGCACGCTGCGCGACCTCGGTGATTTGGGCGGCGCCGAGAGGCAGTTCGCCCGCAGCGTGCAGACCCGGAAGGCCAGCACTTTCACCCGCACTCACGCCGTCACACTCGGCTACCTGGGTTCGGTACAGCTGCGTCGAGGTGAGGTCGTCGCGGCATGTGGCACTTGGTCCACGGCGCTAGACGCCATGCGCGGCGTGAGTTCTGGTCGGACTCGCAGGTCGTCCTCGACATGCGGACGTCGCTGGCTCCGTTCCGGCGCGACCGCCTGCCGGCCGCGCTCGAGCTGGATGCTCGAGCGACGGCGTACCTCGATACGGTTGCCTCGGCGGCTCACTGATCGCCAGGCGCCAGCGAGCTCGGCGCTCCGTTTCTGTGACTCGGGGAGGGTGTCGATGGCGGAGTCGTATGAGGTCGTGCCGGTAGCGCACGTTGTTGGTGGCCGGGCGGAGCCGACCGATGACTACTGGGGCGGCACGCGATCGATCATCCGCGTCGACGGGGAGCGCTTCACCCCTGACGCGGTGAAGGGGCTTGACGACTTCTCGCACCTCGAGGTCGTCTTCCGCTTCCACCTGACCGACCCCGCGGATCTGAACACGGGTGCGCGCCGGCCCCGGGACAACCCGGACTGGCCCGAGGTCGGCATCTTCGGGCACCGCAACATGCGGCGGTTGAACTGGCTCGGCGTCTCGCGCTGCCGGCTCATCTACATCGACGGCCTCGACCTGCACGTGGAGGATCTGGACGCCGTCGACGGGACGCCGGTCCTGGACGTCAAGCCCTGGTTTGCGGTCATGGGACCGCGCGGTGACGTGCGCGAGCCGACGTGGCCGTCGACCATGCTGGCCGACTATTACGCGATGCCGGGAGAGCGCTGAGCACTGCTGCTCGCCGCGCCAGCCGTTGCCAGGACGATCGGGCGGACCGGCCGCCTCTTGCGCCGCCGCTACCTCTCGTTGACGGTGGTCGGCGTCCGCGGCTGGTCTTGGGAGTGACTGTCGTGGGCGCTGGGTGCTGTGAACAGATCGAGGTCACCGCAGGCCCTCATCAAGGTCCGCCGACGGTCATCGTGGCTTTGGAGGTCTCCACCAGCACCGTTTGTAGGTCAGTGCTGACACCACCCGGACCAGGAGAGCACCCTAGTGTTGGTGGGAGTTGACACCACCCTGGCGGGCGCGCAAGCGGAGCGAGTCCGAGCAGGTTGAGCGGAGGTGGGCGTATGTCGGCGACGAAGCTCCTGGTACTCGGTATCGTGCACCTCTCCGGCGGCGCGCATGGCTACCAGGTGCGGTCCGAACTGCAGAGCTGGGGTGCGGAGATTTGGGCCAAGATCAAGCCCGGCTCGATTTATCACGCGCTGAAGAAGGCGGCGGCTGATGGCCTCCTCACCGAACACGCCGAGCCGGGCAATTCCGGGCCGGAGCGCGTTTTGTACCGCGCGACAGCTCGGGGACGTGACGAGATAGTCGAACTGGTCCGCGACGGTCTGCGGCGCACCCATGACCCCACCATGCTCGACGCGTCCATCGCCATGTTGCCCATGCTGACCAGGACAGATGCCATCGCGCACGTTAACGAGCGGGTCGCGCGCCTGGAAGCGGAGCTCGTAGAGCAGGCCAAGTGGCGGGAGAACCCGAACCCCGACATTCCCGAACACGTCCGCGATCAGGCCGAACTGTGGGCGGGACACGCACGCACCGAACTGGAGTGGGCGAAGAGCCTGAGCAAACGACTGTCTGAGGGCGCCTACACCATGGCCGATGATCCGGGTTCGTGGCGAACGGTCCCCGATCCCCTCAAGATGCGCTTCTAATCAACCTTGACTAGTTGTTCCCCCTCGCGTACTTTGGCCAAGTAGTCAAACTTGACTAGTTCAATCAATCCGTTCGCAACACCGAGAGAAGGAATCGAAGCCATGGGAAAGTTCGCGATCGAGACGAGAGGGTTGAAGAAGAGCTTCGGCAAGACCCACGCGGTCGCCGGCGTGGACCTGGCCGTGAGCGCCGGGGGCGTGTACGGCGTGCTCGGCCCGAACGGGGCGGGCAAGACCACCACGATCCGCATGCTCGCCACGCTCCTGCGCCCCGACACCGGAGAGGCGCAAGTGCTCGGCTACGACGTCGTGCGTGATGCGCGTTCGGTACGGACCCGGGTGAGCCTTACCGGGCAGTTCGCGTCGGTCGACGAGGACCTCACCGGGGCGGAGAACCTATTGCTGCTCGCCAGGCTGCTCGGCTACTCGCGCCGCCGAGGCAGGGAGCGGGCGACCGACCTGCTCGACGCGTTCGGTCTTGCCGACGCGGCCGACCGGCAGGTGAAGAAGTACTCCGGCGGGATGCGCCGGCGCATCGACATCGCGGCGAGCCTGGTCGTCACCCCCGAACTGATCTTCCTCGACGAGCCCACGACCGGGCTCGACCCGCGCAGCAGGAACCAGGTCTGGGAGATCGTCAGGGGCATGGTCGCCGAGGGCGCCACCGTGTTGCTGACCACGCAGTACCTCGACGAGGCCGACCAGCTGGCCGACCGCATCGCGGTGATCGACCACGGGAAGGTCATCGCCGAGGGCTCTAGCGGCCAGCTCAAGGCATCGGTCGGCGCCGGCTCGCTGCACGTACGCCTCCGTAGTCCCGAGCAGCGGGCCGAGGCCGAGCGGGTCCTCGCCGCCGCTCTCGACGTGCCGGCCGAGCCGTCCGCCGACCCGGTCGCGCTGTCCGCGCGGATCTCCGACCCCGAGCGGGTCGCCCGCGCCCTGGCCGAGCTATCCCGCGGCGGCATCGACGTCACCGAGTTCGCGCTCGGTCAGCCGAGCCTGGACGAGGTGTTCCTCGCCCTGACCGGACACGCCGCCGAGGAGACACCCAAGGAGGATGCCGCATGAATGCCACGTCCGCGGAGCAGGCGTCGCCGCCAGTCACCGAGGACGCGCTGCGCAGTGTGCTGGCCGGCGAGCGCCCGCCCCGACCCGGTCCGGTGAGCACCTCGTTGACATTCGGCTGGCGCGCCCTCCTGAAGATCAAGCACGTGCCCGAGCAACTCGTCGACGTGACCATGTTCCCGATCATGTTCACGCTGATGTTCACCTACCTGTTCGGCGGCGCGCTCGCCGGGTCGACACAGGAATACCTGCAGTTCCTGCTGCCCGGCATCCTGGTGCAGGCGAACGTCATGATCACCATGAACACCGGCATAACGCTGAACACCGACATCCAGAAAGGCGTTTTCGACAGGTTCAGGTCGCTCCCGGTGTGGCGACCGTCCCCGCTGGTCGGCGCCCTGCTCGGCGATCTGGTGCGCTACTCGATCGGGTCGGCGATCGTCATCACGCTCGGCCTGGTCCTAGGGTTCCGGCCGGAGGGTGGCGCCGTCGGCGTGGTGCTGTCGGTCGCGCTGCTGCTGGTGTTCTCGTTCTGCCTGTCGTGGCTGTGGACGATGCTCAGCCTGATCCTGCGCACGCCGAACTCGGTGGCGGGAGTCAGCATGATGGTGATGTTCCCACTGACGTTCGTGAGCAACATCTTCGTGGACCCGAAGACGATGCCCGGATGGCTTCAGGCGGTCGTCGAGGTCAACCCGATCACCCACCTGGCGACCGTGGTACGCGGCCTGATGGACGGCTCGGTGCCCGCCGGGGAAATCGGCTGGGTGCTCGTCTCGTCCGTACTTCTCGTCGCGGTCTTCGGTCCCATCACCATGGTCCTCTACCGCAACAAGAAGTAGATGCCGCTCCCGCGAGCACTTGGTCGACATCAACTCCGACAACCCGGCCCACTCGGCCAACGCCATCACCGGTACCAGGCCCGGACACGACAAAGAGAGACGCATGAGCACCATCCCCAAGAACAACTCGGAAACCGTTGCGCACACGCCCGGGCGGGCGAGCAGCATCGGCGTCTGGATTCTGCAAGTCGTCCTGGCGACGATAATCGCCGGCGGCGGAATCTCGAAGCTCGCCGGCGACCCGGTCATGGTGGACATGTTCGCCGACATCGGGGCTGGCCAGTGGCTCCGGTACCTGGTCGGAGCGCTGGAGGTCGCGGGAGGGGTTGGACTTCTGATCCCGGCTCTGGCGGGCCTGGCCAGTCTCGGGTTGGCGGCATTGCTGACCGGTGCTGTCATCACCGATCAGTTCGTGCTCGAGCAGAGCCCTTGGCTGCCGCTCGCCTGTCTCGTCGTGGCGGCCGTGATCGCAAGGGCGCGGTGGTCGCGCACCAAGGCCGTCGTCGGCACGCTGCTCAGGCGCTGAGACAAACCTCTCGAACGGAGATGTGAGATGAACGAGATGGCCTTTCGCGTGACATCAAACGATGGCACCACCATCGCCTACGACCGGAAGGGAAGCGGTCCGGCCGTCATTCTGGTGGGCGGAGCACTCGACGAGGGGGTGGAGAACGCTCCCTTGGCGCCAGCTCTCGCCGAGCACTTCACGGTCTACAACTATGCCCGTCGGGGACGCGGCGCGAGCGGCTTCACCGAGCCCTACGCCGTGGAAAGGGAGATCGAGGACCTGGATGCGTTGATCGCGGAGGCGGGCGGCTCGGCACACCTGTTCGGGACGTCCTCAGGCGGCGCGCTGGCGCTGGAAGCCGCCGCGGCCGGGTCAGCCATCGACACGATCGCCGTCTGGGAGGTGCCCTACGCGGTCGGGGACGACATACGCCCGCGATTCGAGGAGTACATCGCAGACACCCGACGCGCCTTCGACGCCGGGCGAGACGAGGAGGTTCTCGAACTATTCATGCGCATGACCGGCGCCTCCGACGACAACATCGCGGCCAGGAAAGCGGCAGGCAAGCAGACGGCGCATTGGGCGCATTCGGTCGCCCTCGCGCCCACGCTGGTCCACGACAGCGTCTTCCTCAACCGCTACCAATTGCCGGCCGATCGACTGGCAACGGTCACCCAACCGGTCCTGGTCACCACCGGAGGACCGATCACGGTCCCCTACATGGCAGGCCTGCCCTCGGACTTCTTCGACCGCGCGGCCGACGAGCTTGCAGACCTACTACCCCACGCTCAACGGGAGACCCTCGAGGGGCCGGATCACGTCGTCGACCCACAGACCGTCGGCCCGCTGTTGCTACGGTTCTTCAGCACCGAACACTGAGGGGCCCGCGAGGTGTTGCGGGAAGACCGATGAGGCACCGCGCAAGCAGATCTTCGTCGCGCCAGGGACACGGGGCGGACAGGTGGTGTCGAGGTTGATGTCGTCGGCGGCATCACAGGCCTGATCCTGGGCGTGCTCGTCACCAACGTCTTCGTCACCACGCAAGGCCAGGCCGTCGTACTGACCTGGGCCTCAGTGGGACTCGACCTGGCCTACTCGCTGCTCATCGGCTCCGTCGTCGGTCGTACCCCGCACTCCGGGCCGACTCAGTACCGCCCACCGAAGCCCTGCGCAGCACATGACCAGGCACCTCGGTGCCGGCGGCCGCGGATAACGCGCCGTGCACAGGCTCAACGGGCCTACCCATTGTCCG
This sequence comes from Jiangella mangrovi, assembly GCF_014204975.1. Lineage (NCBI taxonomy): Bacteria > Bacillati > Actinomycetota > Actinomycetes > Jiangellales > Jiangellaceae > Jiangella > Jiangella mangrovi. Next base: position 6,009,743 of record NZ_JACHMM010000001.1, on the reverse strand, counting down.
GGCTGCTGCACTGTGGTCTCTGCGGGTTCAAGATGGAGGCGCAGCACCGCGCCTCTCGGTCGGGTGATGGGCTGGGTTGGAATCGCTACCGCTGCCGGCCCGGCACGCACCGGTCGATCTCGACGGATATCGCTGACCACCCCAAGAACGTCTACGTCCGCGAGGACGTGATCCTCGAGCGCCTGGACGAGTGGATCGCCTCCTTCACGAACGCGGAGTGGCTGGCGGCCGGCCAGCAGGCAGCCGGCGGTGAGAACCCGGCCGCCGCGGCCCTGCATGGGCGGATCAAGGAGCTGGACCGCAAGATCGAGAACCTTGTCGTCGCGATCGAGAACGCTCCGGAGAGCGCCGCCATCCTGGCGAAGAAGCTGGCGCAGCGCACGAGCGAGCGGGGCGACGCGGCAGCCAAGCTCAAGCGCCTCACGACGACGGACGAACTCACTGTGGCCGACATCACGACGCTGATCGACCAGCTCGGCGGCATCGTGAAGGCGCTGAGGCACGCGACGGCGGAAGAGCGCGCCGAGATCTACGAGGCGCTGGCGCTGAACCTGACCTATGAACCAGAACCGCGCCTGGTCACAGTAGATGTTGACCAAGCGCGGGGGGTATGGATGTGTCCGAGGAGGGATTCGCCCACTTGGCCTCACCCTCCGAACGACGCTGGACCTGGCGTGACGGCCGCGGGGCGGGCGTGGTGGTCGGGCTGTGAGCGGCCTATTTGCGCAGGCGGAGGCCTTGCATGCCTCCGTCGACGGCGAGGGTGGTGCCGGTGGTGGAGCCGGAGTGGGGGCCGGCGAGGTGGGCGATGGCGTGGGCGATGTCTTCGGGTGGGACGAGGCGGCCGGTGGGTTGGCGGGCTTCGAGGGCGGCGCGTTCGGCGGCGGGGTCGGGGGCGGCGTGGAGGAGGCGGGTGACCCAGGGGGTGTCGGCGGTGCCGGGGTTGACGGCGTTGACGCGGATGCCCTCGCCGATGTGGTCGGCGGCCATGGCCTGGGTGAGGGAGAGGACGGCGCCTTTGGTGGAGGAGTAGAGGGCGCGTTGGGGGAGGCCTGCGGTGGCGGCGATGGAGCAGACGTTGACGATGGCGGCGTGTTGGGAGCGGCGCAGGTGGGGGAGGGCGGCGCGGGCGGTGCGGACCATGCCGAGGACGTTGACGTCGAAGACGTGGTGCCATTCGGTGTCGGGGTTGTCGGCGATGGTGCCGGCGGCGCCGATGCCGGCGTTGTTGACGACGATGTCGAGGCCGCCGAAGTGCTCGGCGACGGCGTTCACGGCGGTGGTGACGGCGTCGGAGTCGGTGACGTCGCACTCGACGGCGAACAGGCCCGGCGCGACCCCGTCGATCGTCCGGTCCAGCACCCCCACGTTCGCGCCGGAGGCGGCCAGCAGCTCCGCTGTGGCCAGCCCGATGCCCGACGCGCCGCCGGTCACCACCGCCGTCAGTCCCTGGAAGTCGCTCATGTCCTCACCCTTCGGTGGTCGGGCGCAGCGGTGTGCGCGTGGTGGTCAGGTCCAGGTCGAGCATGCTGGCGGGGGCGAGTCGGACGGCGAACCGGGCGGACCCGACCCGCCAGGAGGCCGACGGCGTGCGAACCTCGTCGATGCGGAACTCGCCGAACGCGCCGCCCTGGACGACGAGCTGGCGCGACTCCGCCGGATGCAGGTTGACCAGCCGCACGCTCACGCCGTCGGCCGCGACACGGTGGACCAGTGCAGCGACGTCCGGCGGCAGCCCCGGCCGCCGTGCGTCGAGGCCGGTGAACCAGCGCAGCCTCGCGTGCAGCAGTCCGCCGTTGTAGATCGGGGCCGGCCCGCCGAGGGTGAGCTGGACCAGCGCCTCGGTGGTGACGGGGTTGCGCTGCTGCCAGTGGTGCAGGTCGTACGTGGCGGGGTCGGCGTCGTCGGCCCGGACCAGCCGCGTCTGCCGGGCGACCTGGGCGGCAGCCTCGGCCGCGGCCCGCCGCGGGTAGTCGGCGTTGGCGCCGGACAGGTAGGTCAGCCAGGGCCGGGTGCCGGCGTCGCGGAACCGTCCCGGATCGGACGGCACCGCCGTCCAGTCGTCGGGGTCGCCGGTCTCGAGCTCGTCGAGCAGGGCGCGGTCCGCGGGATCGCCGGACAGATGCCAGAGCGCCAGGGCGAACCGCGGCGGCAGCGGCCGGAAGTCGAACCAGCCGGAGTCGTCGTGGCGGTGCGGCACGACCAGTCGACCGTGGTCGATGCGGCCGCGTTCCAGCACGCCGCGCAGCAGCCTGCGGGGGAGCTCGAGGTGGCCCGGGTCGGCGGTCAGCAGATACGCCGACGACGCCGCCACCATGATCGCGCTGGCGATCGGTTCCAGGCCGTGCGGCCACGACCAGCCGTAGTGGCCGCCGTACCAGCGACCGCCGAGATACTCGCCGACCTCGCCGGACAGACCCACGTTGTCCGGGATCAGCCCGCCGTTGGCAGCCGCCCGCTCACGCCAGGCGTCGACGTAGCCGATCACCCAGTCGCGCAGCCGCTCGTCGCCCGTCGTGGCGTACGCGAGCGTGACCAGCCCGGTCGAGGTGAGGTTGACGACGGTGTCGCCGCGCGCCAGACGCTCGTGCATGGCCGCGCCCATCAGACGGGCGTTGGCCGGGTCCTTCAGGTCGGCGAACGCGTCGATGCCCGGCAGGTCGCGGAAGGGCAACCCGTACGGCTCGTGCCGGCTGCTCCACTCGTAGACGTTCTCGTCGTCGGTGAACGGGTGGGAGTAGCGGTAGGGGCCGTACCGGGGGCCGCCGCTGCCGGTGTGTGCCGCGCGGATGAGCCGGTGGACGGGGTCGTAGTTGCCGTGCGCGGGGTCGGTGTAGAGGCCGGCGAACCGGGCGACGCGGTCGCGCCAGGCCGCCGGGTCGGCGAGGCACAGGTGGTAGAGCAGCAGGTTGCCCTCGCCCTGGTGGAACCAGTCGTAGCCGCGCTCGTACTCGTCCAGCGCCTGCCCGTACCGGGTGAACTGGGTGGTGATGCCGGCCCAGGCCCGAGCTGCCACCGTCATCAGGTCGTCGTCGGCTCCGAGCAGGTACGCCAGGGGCCAGTCGTAGACGGACTCGTAGCCGTCGTCGAGGCCGTCCCGGCCGGGCAGCTCGTCGCGCCAGATCAGGCTGCCGTCGTCGTGCAGATACTTCGCAGCGAACACGCGTGCCGCCGGCGCGAGGTCGTCGAGCAGTCGACGCTGCTGGACCGCCCACGATGGCGGAGGCCCGAGCGGCGCAGTCGACTCCACGATCCTCATGGCGGGGACTCTAGGGCGAGCCTGCCTCGTCGTCAACATGCTGATGCCCTGTCAATATATCGACAGGTGCCGTCCCTGTCAGTATGCTGACGCGATGTCGACCTGGACGAGTGTGTCGCCGGCACCCGCAGTCCTGCGGGCCGGAGCGACGTTGGACCTCATTGCCGCGGGCGGCCGGCGGCCGGTGCGGTTGCCGGAGATCGCCGCGGCCCTGGGCATCGCCCGTTCCTCCGCCGCCAACGTCTGCGCCGCCCTGGCGGAGATCGGCCTGATCAAAGAGGTCGACCGCGGCTTCGTCCTCGGGCACAAGCTCGTGGAGCTCAGCGGCTACTACCTGGCGGCGTTCGACCCGATCCAGCGGTTCAACGACTACTGCCGCATGCACGAGGAGGTGCACTCCTACACGCTGCACCTCGCCACGCTCGAGGGCGTGAACTCGATGAACGTGGCCCGCAGTTACGGCACCGACTCGGTCGCGGTCGCGCCGCGCGTCGGGCAGCACCTGCCGGCGAACTGCACGGCCATCGGGAAGATCATGCTGGCCCAGTTCGACGACGACGAGGTCCGCCGCCGGGTGGAGGCGGCCGCACCGCTCCAGGCCATGACGACGCACAGCAGGACCGACGTCGACGAGGTGCTGGCCGACATCCGCGCCACGCGTGATCGCGGGTACGCCGTCAACGACGAAGAGACCTACCTCGGCGTCTACGGCGTCGCGGTCGCGGTCCCCGACCTGGCTCCCGGTGAGGGCCCCTATGGGGTGAGCTGCTCGACGCTCAAGGCCTCCATGGGTCCCAGTCAGGTCGACGAGATGCTGCAGCTGCTGCGCAACGTGGCGAGCGCGACGGCGGGCTGAGGGTCCGTCGTCCACCCGTCCGGGCGGGCGCCGGATGCTGGGCACGCGTGTCAGCATATTGACAAGAGGTCGACCTATTGACTCATTCGTAGGTTCCCTCTACTTTTCGAGGACCCCGACGGAAACGAAGGAGTCTCCGGAATGGTCCGTAGATCGCGTCGCGAACTGCTCCGCGACCTGGGCGCCGTAGGCGTCGGGTCGAGCGTCCTCTCCGCTCTCCCGGCCGGCCTCGCCTCGGCGATGGCGCCGGTCGGCAACAAGCCGGCCCGCAACGACCCCGCCGCCGACCACGTCTACGTCTCGCTCCAGGGCGACGACCGCTGGTCCGGACGGCTCGCCGACCCGGCGCCCGACGGCAGCGATGGCCCGCTGCGGACGCTGGTCGAGGCCCGCGACGCGGTGCGCCGGCTGAAGGCGCAAAGCGGCCTCACCCGCCCGGTCCACGTCGTCGTCCGCGGTGGCACCCACCACCTCGCCGAGGCGTTGCTGCTCACGCCCGAGGACTCCGGCACCGAGGAGTGTCCGATCGTCTGGCGGGCCGCCGACGGTGAGCACGTCGTCATCTCCGGCGGGCGGCCCATCGAGGGCACCTGGACGCGGGGGAGCGACGGCGTCTGGTCGACACCGATCCCCGTCGGCTGGCCGTTCCGGACGCTGTTCGCCGACGGCCGGCGCGAGACGCTGGCCCGCTATCCGAACCCCGACCCCGAGCACCCCGGCCGGAGCTACCTCTACCACGGCGGCCAGAACCCGAACCTCATCCTGGCCGGGCTGGCTCGCGGCGGCGACTTCGTCGAGTACCGGTTCGACGTGACGACGGCGGCGACGTACGACCTCTGGATCGGGGTCGCGACCGTCGAGGCCGACAACCAGGACTTCCTCGCGGTCACCGTCGACGGCGAGCCGATCGCGCTGTCGGTCATCGACGGCAGCGGCGGCTACCGCGCCATCCGCTACAGCCGCGCCGGCACGGGCATCGCGCTCGAGCCGGGCGAGCACCGGATCCGCATCGAGAGCACCACCCCGCCCGGCGGAGACCACCGGGTGCACCTCGACGCTCTGGTGTTCACCGACGACCCCGGCGTTGCCGCCGACGGGCCGGGCCTGACACCGGCCGCGCCCGGCGAGCACCGCGTCGTGATCCAGGCCGAGGACGAGGACGCCCGGGTAGCCGGCTACAGCTCCATCCGGTTCCAGCGGTTCATCGTTTCCGACGTTCCCGCCACGGCCACCGACCTGTACGCCGACCCGGCGCTGGTGAAGGCCGCCTGGAAGGACGACCCCGAGGCTCTGGTCGACGTCGTCACGGTCCTGCAGTACTGGAACGAGCTGGCGCCGATCACCGCCATCGACACGGCTCGCGGCATCGTCTCCGTCGACCGGCCGGCCGCCCCCGGCGCCCTGCAGGCCGGCAACTACTTCTTCGTCTCCGGTGTGCGGTCCGAGCTGGACACGCCGGGGGAGTTCTACGTCGACAGCACCCGCGGGCGCCTGGACTACCTGCCGCGCGACGGCGCCGACCCGAACACGTCGGACTTCGTCGCGCCGTACCTCGAGCGGCTCGTCACGCTGCGCGGCGACGCCGTCGGCGACGCCCGGGTCGAGTGGGTGAGCTTCCGCGGGCTCACGTTCAGCCACACCCGCGGCAGCCTCCGCTACCTCTCCGACCGCTCACCGACCGACGCGGCCATCCAGCTCGACTGCGCGTGGCACTGCACCATCGAGGACTGCCACATCACCGGCGTCGACGGCTACGGCCTCTGGCTGCACCTCGACAGCTGCGAGAACGTCGTCCAGCGCAACGAGATCGACGACATCGGCATCGGCGGTGTCCTGCTCAGCGGCCCGGTGCTCGACTACCTCGACCTCGCGCCCGGCATGACCCTCGACCCGCGCCCCGAGGTGCAGGGGTACGCGCCGCTGCGCAACGCGTTCCTGCGCAACCACATCCACCACGGCGGCAGGGTGCGCGTCCTCGCGGCCGGGTTCAACCTGGGCAGCCGGCCCGCGTCGACGGCCTACGCCGCCGGCAACCTCATCGCGTTCAACGACGTCCACGACATGACCCGCCAGGGCGTGTTCGGCTTCCGTCACCAGGGCGGGAACGTCATCGCGTACAACCGGTTCACCGACGTGGTCACCTCGACCGCCGACACCGGGGCGATCAACCTCGCGGTCATGACCAACCTGGTGGCGCCCAACCTGGTGATGCACAACGTCGTCGACGGCGCCCGCGGGCTGTTCCGGCTGGGTGCTGAGGAGGTCTTCCCGTACGGGTTCGGCCTGTACGCGGACCACTCGGCGAGCCACTTCTGGTTCGAGGGCAACCTCGTCGTCGGGGCGTCGTACCCGGCCATGGCCAACGGCGGGCAGTTCAACGGCTACGTCAACAACGTCCTGGCTGATCCCGGGCAGTTCTGGTTCACCGACACCGATGGCATCGCCCGCGGCAACCGGATCGAGCGTGGCGTCATCGCGAACGTCCGCACCGCTGACGACGTCCTCTACCGCCTCGACGTCCTGCCGCCGCTCCTCGACGTCGTGCTGGCCGACCCGCGCGCTGTCGTCGCGACCGATCGCAACGTCCTGTTCAACGGCGGCCGCCCGGTCGAGATGGTGCCGCACCGCTCGCTGGCGTCCTGGCAGGACCACGGCAACGACGCGGCGTCGGTCGCGGCCGACCCCGGGTTCGCCGACCCCGGGGCCGGCGACTACCGGCTGCTGCCGTCGTCGCCCGCCCTCGCGCTGGGGATCCGGAGCATTGACACCGCGAACACCGGGGTCGGCGCGCAGGCGCAGCTGCCGGCGATCCGCACCATGGCCGCAGTCCGGGCCGCGGCACCGCTGACAGCCGTCGACGCCTCCACCGTGCGCGCCAGGCTCGAGATCGCCGACGCCGGCCTCTACCGGGTCTACCTGCGCCGCGACGCCAGTACGACGGCGCCGCAACACCTCAGCGTCGTCATCCGGCACGCCCGGGGCGAGAGCCGGATCGTCCTCGACGAGGTCGTCAACGCGGGCCGCAACCCACCCCAGCGCTTCGGCCTGTACGCCGGCACCCACCCGTTCGAGCCGGACGGCCCGGCCGAGGTGACGGTGCTCCAGCCGGGCACGGCCACCCCGGTGTTCCCGGCCGAGGTCGTGCTGCTGCGCGTGCCCCGCATGCCGACCGCCGCTGCGGGCGTCCTCTGGGAGGCGACGGCGTCGGCCGAGACCCCGAAGCTCGCCATCGGCCGTCGCACCCGCATCCGGGTCGACGCCTGGACGGCCGACGGGCTGGCGCTGCGGACCAGTCTCGGGTCGACCACGTTCGCCAGCGACGCGCCCGATGTCGCCACGGTCAACGCCGCAGGCCTCGTCACCGCCGTCGCACCGGGCCAGGCGCACGTCACGGCGACCGTCGACCACGCCAGCGGGCCGGTGTCTGCGCCGCCCGTGCGCATCGTCGTCGGCGACCTCCTCTGGGAGGTCCGGGTCGCCGCGGAGACCGAGCTGCTGGGCGTGGGCGAGACCACTCGCCTGACGGTGTCCGGCCGCACCGACACCGGCGCGAGCGCAGAATTCACCGGCGCCGTCGTCGCGTACGCCAGCGATCGGCCCGCCGTCGCCGCCGTCGACCCCTCGACCGGCACGATCACCGCCGTCGCCGAGGGGAGCGCAGTGCTCACGGCGACGGTCACGCAGCACGGCGTCACGTTGACCGCGTCGACGCCGCTCACCGTGGCCGCGCGGGTGACGCCGCTGCTGTCCTACGGCTTCGACGAGTCGAGCACCGGCACCGAACCGGCCGCCGACGCGGGTGCCGCACCGGCGGCCCCGGGCACGTTCGCCGGCGCCGCCCGGCGCAGCGCCGACACCCCGCTCGGGACTGGCGCGTCCCTGGACCTCGCCGCTGGCGGCGTCGCCTACGTCACGCCCGGCGTGGCCGGCTCGGCCAAGGTGAACGCGCTGGCGCAGTTCAGCGTGGTGCTCTGGCTGAAGCTCACCGCCGACCCCGCCGCCAACGACCGGATCTTCGGCCGCGGCAGCGCGCTGGACTGGTACGTCCTGGCCGGCTCGACGGCGGGTGCGGTCTCCACGCTGTTGCAGGCCGGCCCGCTGGGGCTGCGGCCGGCGGCCTTCGACGCGCGGGACTGGCAGTTCCTCGCCGTCGTCGGCGACGGCACCGGCCTGCGGGTCTACCGCGGCAACCGGACCACCGCCGTCGCCGAGATCGGCCGCGTCGCCGGCAACGGCGCACTGCCGCCCGCACCGAGTGCCGAGCTGCGGCTCGGCTCCACCACGCTTACCCCCGCCGACCGCACCCCGCCGGCCCGGCTGGACGCCTTCCGCATGTACGGGCTGGCGCTGCCCGCCACCCAGCTGGAGCTGCTCCGGCGCCGCGACCTGCGGACCTCCTGACCCGACCCACGACGCTCGAGGAGACAGACCGATGAGAACGATCCGCTGGACCCGCGCGACCGCCGCCGCCGCGGCCGTCGCCCTGACCCTCACCGCCTGCGGCGGCGGCGACGACGAGACGGGCGCCGACGCGGGCCCCGTCGAGCTGCGCATGGTGACGTGGACCCCGAACGAAGCGCACCTCGCCATCCTCAACGAGATCGCCGACGAGTTCGTCGCGGCGCACCCGGACGAGGTGTCGTCGGTCGCGATCGAGACCACGCCGACCGGCGAGAACTACCGGACGGTGGTCACCACCCAGATCTCCGGCGGCGACGCCCCCGACGTTGGCTGGCTGAGCGAGGTCGACGCCCGCGACTTCATCGCGCTGGACGGCCTCGTCGACCTCGGGCCGACCGTGCACGAGGACGAGGGCTACGCGTTCGACGACCTCACCCCGAGCGCGATGGAGCTGTGGAGCGACGGCGACTCCGTCTACGGCATCCCGTTCTCCACCTCGCCGGCCGGCGTCTTCTACAACGCCGACATGTTCGCTGCCGCTGGCCTCCCGGCCCCGGACGAGATGCTGGCCGACGGCACGTGGACCTGGGAGAACCTGGCCGCCGCGGCCAAGGCGATCAGCGACTCGCAGCAGGTGGCCGGCTTCTACATCGGCCCGTACCTCAACTTCGACCAGAACTGGCAGTTCCTCTCCCACGTGAGCTACGCCTACGGCGGGGCGCCGTGGGACGAGGACGGCACCGAGTGCACGTTCGACGACGCCGGCAACGTCGAGGCCTTCACGCTGCTGCACGACATGATCTACACCGACGGGTCCTATCCCACACCGGGCGAGGTGGTCGACTTCGCCGCCGGCAACGCCGCCATGGTCGACACCTTCATCAGCATGGCGAACACGCTGGAGAGCGCGCCGTTCGAATGGGGCCTCGTCCCGCTGCCGAGCGGGCCGGAGACCTCCGATGGGCGGACCGCGGTCATCGGGCAGTCCGCCGTCGTGGCCTTCGCCGAGGGCGACCATCCCGACCTCGCCGCCGAGTTCGTCGCCTTCATGACCAACGAGGAGAACTCCCGCAAGCTCAGCGAGTTCTTCCCGTCGATCCGGACCCCGCTGATCGACGTCGACACCCTCGCCGCCGCGAACCCCGTCCTCACCCCGGAGCAGTTGCAGTCGGTCGTCGTCGACGGCATCACGCACGGCCGGCTGGCGCCGACGCACACGAACATGGGCGACATCCAGACCGAGGGCCGCATCGGGCTCGAGACGCTGTGGCAGCCGGGCGCCGACGTCCAGGCCGCACTGACCGGGGTCTGCGACCGCATCGGCCCGCTGCTGTCCGAGTAGGACGGACGATGACGCAACTGACCGATACCGGTCGTCGGCCGGCGCCGCCCGGTGGCTCCTTGGGGCCACCGGCGCGGCGGCCGCGGCTCACCCAGGCTCGCCGCGAGCTCATCGCCGGCTACCTGTTCACCTCGCCGCAGGTCATCGGCTACCTCGCGGTGGTCGTGGTCCCGATGGTGGCGCTGTTCTGGTACAGCTTCCAGGAGTTCAGCGCGCTGTCCGGGAGCAGCGAGTTCGCGGGCACCGAGAACTACCAGCGGCTGCTCGACGACCCGAACCTGCCGACGGTGCTCCGCTCCACCGGCATCTTCGTGGTCGGGCTGGTCGTCCTCGGCGTGCCGTTCGCGCTGTTCCTGGCGGTCCTGGTGAACCAGCGGATCGCCGGCATCAAGGTGTTCCGGGCGATCTTCTTCGCCCCGGCGCTGGTGTCGGTCGCCGCATGGGTCATCGTCTGGCAGTTCATGCTGCTGCCCGACGGCGCCGTCAACGGGCTGCTGCGGATGATCTCGGTCGACGGCCCCAACTGGCTGCGTGAGCCGGTGCCCGCGATGGTCTGCGTCATCGTCGTGCAGGCACTCAAGGGCGTCGGCATCAACATGCTGATCTTCCTGGCCGCGCTGCAGGGCGTGCCGAAGGAGCTGACGGAGGCCGCGCGGGTCGACGGGGCCGGCCGGCTGCGGACGTTCCGCTCCGTCACGGTGCCGATGATCTCGCCGGAGATCCTCATGGTCACGATCCTGATGACCATCGGCTCGCTCAAGGTGTTCGCGCAGGTGCTGCTGCTCACCGAGGGCGGGCCGGGCTACGAGACGACCGTCCTGGCCTACTACATCTACCGGCAGGCCTTCGGCAACGGTGACTTCGGCTACGCCGGCGCGCTGTCGGTGCTGCTGTTCCTGGTGCTCGTGGTGCTCACCGGCGTCATGTGGGTCGCGCGCAAGCGGGTGGTGTTCCATGAGTCGGACTAGGGCCTTGCAGGCGCTGGCCTCGCGGGCCGGGCTGTATGTGGTGCTGCTGCTCGCGGCGGCGCTGTTCGTCCTGCCCGGGCTGTGGATGGTGACGGCGTCGCTGAACTCCAACGACGCGGTGTTCTCCTATCCGCCGCGGTTCTTCCCCACGCAGTGGAACTGGGAGAACTACCGGACGGTGTTCGAGGTGCAGCCGTTCGCCCGGCAGTACCTCAACAGCCTGTACATCGCCGTACTGGCGACCGCCGGCACGGTCCTGGTGTCGACGATGGCCGGCTACGCGCTGGCGCGGTTCCGGTTCCGCGGCCGCAACGGGATCTTCCTGCTGCTCATCAGTGGGATCCTGATCCCCGAAGAGGTGACGGTGGTACCGCTGTACCGCATCGTCAACTCCCTCGGGCTGATCGACACCCACTGGCCGCTGATCGTGCTGCCGATCTTCTCCGGAGGCGGCGTCATCGCGACCTTCATCATGCGTCAGGCGTTCCTGTCGCTGCCCAAGGAGCTGGAGGACGCGGCCCGGTTGGACGGACTGGGCCGCTGGGGCACCTACTGGCGGGTCGCGGTGCCACTGGTGCGCCCGACCGTGGCCGTTGTGGTGATCCTCTCCGTCTACAACAGCTGGAACATGTTCCTCGAACCGCTGATCTTCCTGCGCACGCCGGAGAACTTCACGCTGCCGCTCGTGCTCACCGAGATCGAGGACGCGTACGGCACCCAGTTGTGGAACGTGCAGATGGCGGCGACGACGCTGTCCATCCTGGCCGTCCTCGTGGTCTTCGTGGCCGCGCAACGTCATGTGATCGCGGGCCTCACCGCAGGGAGCGTCAAGGGATGACCATCGAACTGGCCAGGTACAACCCGCTGCGCCGGGTGCTGTCGTACGACGACTTCGACCGCGGGGTCAACGGGTGGTGCGAGCTGTGCGGCAACCACGACGGCGACCTCGACACCGTCCGGCCGTCGTTCGGCGACCTCCGCCCGCCGCAGCTGTCCACCGTCCCCTTCTTCGACATCGGCTCGCACGGCGCCATGACCGGGACGTACGCGCTGAAGCTGGCCACCCGCCCGCGCGCCGGGCACACGGCCTGCCTCATCAAGCGGCTCACGCTGGCCGACGAGGCGCTGGTGCAGTTCGAGACGTACTTCGCCGCCAAGCCCGAGGCCCGGCAGGGCAACGGCGTCTACGCCGACCGCGGCTGGGACGGCAACGAGGACCCGAGCGAGTACGACCTCGGCGCCTTCACCCTGAGCAACGACATCGGCCGGTTCGACGGCAGCCGCTACCACTGCGCGCTGCGCTACCAGAACACCAGCGTCGACGGCCGGCTGGTGCAGGGCTGGTACTACAAGACCAGCCTCCAGCCGACCACCAAGATGCAGCTGGTCGGCCAGATCCCGAACGGCGACTTCCACACACTGTCCGACGACGACTGGCAGCCGGTGCCGGGCGGGCAGGGGCCGCTGTGCTTCAACGAGGTGCCCACCAAGGTCAACTGGCACTACCTGCGCTGGCAGGTCGACACCAAGGCGGGGCGCAACGTGGAGCTGCAGGTCAACGACCGGGTGATGGACCTGCGCGACATCGACGTCCCGGTCTACCCACACCCCTACACCGGCCTGCGCGGGCTGTTCAACCTGCTGCTGGACGTCCGGACGCACCGCGACGTGCGCAATTTCCTGTTTCTCGATTCCTGTGTCATCTCGGCGGACTGGTGAGGCATGAGGGTTTCCCATACGGCTGTCATCGAACGCAACGGGCGCTTCGACACCCACTTCGCCACCGAGCCCTATGAGGCCGGCTGGGCCGGTGAGGCGCGGTGGTTCCTCCGGGTCGCGTCGGCCACCGGGATGTGGGTGGTCCAGACGGAGATCTCGCCCGACGGACACCACTGGTGCCCCCACGGTGAGGCGGTGCGGTTCGACGCACCCGGGCTGTACACCGTCGGCGTCACCCAGTTCGGAGGGTGGCTGCGGCTGGCCGCACACCCCGAGCAGGGCGAGGCACACCTGCACGCCCAGGTGTACCTGACGCTCAAGGAGTGACCATGGCTGAACCGCTGCCGTCGTTCGGTCTCGGACTGGCACCGCTGGGCAAGGACCCGGACGCGCCCTGGAGGGAGACCGTCGACACCGCCTGGGACGCCGGCGTGCGCTTCTTCGACACCGCACCGCTGTACGGCCCGTCGCGGCGGGCCGAGCATCGGCTGGGCGCGGCCCTGCGCGGGCGGCCTCGGGGCTCGTTCGCCGTCGCCACCAAGAGCGGCTGGATCATGCTCGACGACGGCGCCAGGGTCGCCGACTTCTCCTACGACGCGACGCTGCGCTCGGTGGCCGAGAGCCTGCGCCTGCTCGACATGGACCGGCTGGACGTCCTGCACGTCCACGACCCGGCCGAGCATCACGACGCCGCGCTGGCCGGCGCCTACCGGGCCGCCGCGCGGCTGCGCGACGAGGGCGTGGTGGGCCGCATCGGCGCCGGGTTCAACGACGGCCCGGCCGCGGCCCGGTTCGTCCGGGCCGCCGACCTCGACTGCCTGCTGATCGCGCTGCGCTACACGCTGCTCGACCAGTCGGCGCTGACGTCGCTGCTGCCGTTGTGCCACCAGCGCGGCGTCGCAGTCATCGCGGCCGGCGTGTTCGGCTCCGGCCTGCTCGCCGACCCCGCCGACGGCGCGCCGTACGCCTACGTGCCGGCGCCGCCGGAGCTGGTCGGCCGGGCCAAGCGGCTGGCGGCCGTCTGCGCCCGCCACGGCGTGCCGCTGGCGGCCGCGGCGCTGCGGTTCCCGTTCGGTCACCCGGCGGTGCGCAGCGTCGTCGTCGGCGCGGGCACCCCGGCGGAGATCGCCGACGACGTCCGTCTCGAGAGCCTGGAGGTACCGGGGGAGCTGTGGGCGGAGCTGGTGGCCGAGAGGCTGCTGCCCGAGGAGGTGCCCACGCCGTGATCGTCGACGCCCATCACCACCTGTGGCTCGACGCCGGCCGCGGCTACCGCTGGCTCGAGGGACCGGCCATGACCGCGCTGCGCCGCCCGTTCTGGGTGCCGGAGCTGCGGGCGGCGCTGGCCTCGTCGGACGTCGAGAGGACGGTGCTGGTCGAGTCCGGGCTCGGCCGCGAGGTCGAGGTCGAGGAGTTCCTGGCGGTCGCCGAGAAGACCCCGGAGATCGGGGGAGTGGTCGGTTGGGTCGACCCGGCCCGGCCGGACCTCGCCGACGCACTGGCCCGCTACCGGTCGCTGCCGGGCGGGCGGTTCCTGTCCGGTGTGCGGGCGCATGCGACGCACCGCCCCGACGCGGACTACTTCGACCGGCCCGAGGTGCGCCGCGGCCTGGCCGCCGTGGCGGCGGCGGGGCTCACCTTCGACCTCGTCGTCCGGCACGAGCAGCTTCCGGCCGCGGCACGGGCGGTGGCGGCGCTGCCGGAGCTGACGTTCGTGCTCGACCATCTCGCCCACCTGCCGCTCGACGGCGGGGCGTCCGGCCTGGCGGGGTGGCGGGCGCTGGTCATGCCGCTGGCCGCGTGCCCGAACGCCGTCGCGAAGGTGTCCGGCCTCGTGACGCTGCCGGGTGCGGGTGCCGAGACCGCAGCGCCGTTCGTCGCGGCGGCGGTCGAGCTGTTCGGCCCGAACCGGCTCATGCTGGCCGCCGACTGGCCGAACTGCCTGCGCGCGGCGAGCTACCGCGAGACCTGGGACTTCCACGAGGCGGCGCTGCCCGAGCTGTCCGCTGCGGAGCTGGCGGCGGTGCGCGGCGGCACGGCCGAGCGCGTCTACGGACTGCGATGACGAACAGCGCACCCCGCGGCTGGAACAGCTTCGACAGCTACGGCGGGTTCATCGACGAGGTCGCCGCGCGCGCCAACCTCGAGCGGTTCGCGCAGCGGTTGCGCCCGCACGGCTACGACTACTTCGTGCTCGACATCGGCTGGTACTGCGAGTACGACCTGTTGCCCGGCTCGCTGGTGCCGGCGCGCTCGGCCCCGTCGGGCTTCCGCGTCGACGAGTACGGCCGGTACCTCCCGTCGCGCACGTACTTCCCGAGCGGCCTGGCCGCGCTGGCCGCTCAGGCGCACGAGCTGGGGGTGAGGTTCGGCGTGCACGTCATGCGCGGGATCCCGCGCGTCGCGGTCGAGCGGCGCCTGCCCGTGCTCGGCACGCCGTACACCGCGGCAGACGTCGCCGACCCGTCCAGCGGCTGCCGCTGGTGCGACTACAACGTAGGCGTCGACATGAGCCGGCCCGGTGCCCAGGAGTACTACGACTCCTGGGTGGCGTTGCTCGCCTCCTGGGGCGTCGACTTCATCAAGGCCGACGACATCACCCGGTTCCCCGCCGAGATCGATGCACTGGCCACGGCGATCCAGCGCAGCGGCCGGCCGATGGTCCTGAGCCTGTCGCCCGGCAACGACACCGACCACCGCTACGCCGGCGCCTATCGGCGGGCCGACCTGGTCCGCACGACCAGCGACATCTGGGACACCCGCGACGACCTCGATCGGGCGTTCCGCGCCTGGTACGCCTGGCCCTGCGGTGACGGCTTCTGGCCCGACCTCGACATGCTCTGCCTCGGCCGGCTGCGCGTCCGGGTCCCGGCCGACGCCGCTGACATCGACGACGACCTGATGGCGGCCCGCCACGGCAAGGGCCGCGATCGCGACTGCCGGCTGACACCGTCGCAGCAGCGCACGTTCGTGACGCTGCGTGCCATGGCAGCCGCGCCGCTCATCCTCGGCGGCGACCTGGTACTCACCGACGACGCCACCTTCGACCTCGTCACCGACCCGGAGCTGCTGGCCTGCCAGGGCAACGGCGTGGTCGGCCGGCTGCGCTACGCCGCGGACGGCATCGAGGTCTGGGCGACGCCGCGCCGCGACGACCCGGGTTCGGGCTGGGTGGGCGTCTTCAACCGCACCACCGAGGCGCTCCTGCGGACCGTTCCTCTCGGGGCGCTGGGGCTCGGACGGACTCCGGACGAGGAGCTCCTCGTCCGGCTCGAGCCGGACGACGTCCGGTTCACCCGCTATCGCACGACGGGGGATTCGAACGGCCTGACCTGATGCTCAACGTCGAGGAGGCAGTGCCATGACAACCGAACTGAGCCGCCGGACCCTGCTGCGCGGGGTGGGTGCGGTCGCCGTGGGCAGCGGGCTGCTGGGCCTGGGAGCCCTGCCCGCCCACGCCGCGGGCAAGACGTTCTACGTCGCCACCGACGGCGACGACGGCTGGACCGGCGAACACCCGAGCCCGCAGCCGGGCGCGACCACCGGCCCGCTGCGGAGCCCGCAGGGCGCCCTGAACGCCGTGCGCACCTGGTTGAACTCCCATGCGCTACCGGCCGGCGGCATCGAGGTGGTCGTCCGGCCGGGCACCTACTACCTGGACGCGCCGCTGACCTTCGGCCCGCAGGACTCCGGCGCCGACGCCGCCAGCCCCGTGGTGTGGCGCTCCGAGGTGCCGGGCGCCGCCGTGCTCAGCGGTGGCCGGGTGCTGTCCGGCACCTGGGGCGCGCCGGACGCCGACGGCATTCGCAGCCTGAGCGTGCCGGGCGCCGGGCGGTTCCGGACGCTGTTCGTGGACGGCGTGCGCGCCCCGCTGGTGCGGTACCCCGCGACCGGGAACCTCTACCACGGCGGGCAGTACCCGAACCTGATCCTGGCCGGCCTCGCCCGCAGTGGCGACTACGTCGACTACACCGTCGACGCCCCCGTGACCGGGACCTACGACCTCTGGCTCGGTGTGTCGACCGGGTACGAGAACAGCCAGACCTGGCTGCGGCTGCGCATCGACGGCGGGCCGACGCTGACCCCCGGCACCATTGCCAAGAGCGACGACGACTTCCGCGTCGTCCGGTACAGCCGGGTGCTCACCGGGCAGTCGCTGACCGCGGGCACCCACACCGTCCGGGTGTCCAACATCCGCACCGCGGCAGAGGGCCGGGTGCACCTCGACGCACTCGTGTTCACCACCAATTCGGCCATGGCCCAGCCCGACGGCGAGATCCTGCCGGCCCCAGCCGTGGGCGAGCAGCGCGTCGTGGTGGACGCCGTCGACTACGTGGCCGGCTACAGCTCGATCGAGTTCCAGCGCATCGCCGTGACCGGCTGGGACCCGAACAACCACCAGACCCTGAAGGCGGAGTTCGCCCGGCAGCCCTGGGCGGACGACCCTGAGGCGTTCGTCGAGGTCGTGAGCGGCTTCCAGTACTTCAACGAACGCCGCGACATCGACTCGGTGGACACCTCGACCGGGGAGATCCAGTTGGCGGCGCCCACCACCGGGCGGCTGGAACCGGCCAGCCCGTTCACCGTCCGCGGCGTGCGCACCGAGCTGAAGGTGCCGGGTCAGTGGTACCTGTCGACCGCGGACGAGCGGCTGGACTACCTGCCTCCCGCGGGGCAGGACCCGGCCACCCAGGAGTTCGTCGTCCCGGTGCTGAACCGGCTGGTCGTCCTGGCCGGCGACGGCGTGACCGGCGCCCGGGTGCGCTGGCTGACGTTGCGCGACTTCACGTTCACCCACTGCGCCACCGCGGAGTCCTACCCCGAGCCGCGGGTCGTCACCGATGCGGCGGTCGTGCTGGACTGCGCCTCGGACAGCCGCATCGAGGGCTGCCACGTCACCGCCGTCGACGGCTACGGCATCTGGCTGCACCTGGACAGCTGCGACAACGTCGTCGACGGCAACCTGATCGACGACATCGGGGCCGGCGGGATCCTGCTCACGTCCGCCCGGCTCGGCTACGGCTACGAGTACGACGCCCGCGACGAGGTCGAGGACTTCGCCCCACTGCGCAACGCGCTGACCGGCAACACCATCCGCGACGGCGGCCGGGTGTGGCTCTGCGCGGCCGGGATCAACCTGGACAGCCGGCCGCCGAGCACCGTCTACGCGGCCGGCAACCTCGTCGCCGGCAACCTGATCGAGAACCTGCCGCGGCAAGGCGTGTTCGCGTTCCGGAACCAGGGCGGCAACATCATCGCCTACAACCGGATCCAGGACGTGGTGCTGTCGACCGCGGACGCCGGCGCCATCAACATCGCGACCATGACCAACCTGTCCGCGCCGTCGCTGGTGCGGCACAACGTCATCGTGGACGCGCCCGGGATGCTCCGGCTGGGCACCGGTGTCAGCCGGCCGTTCGGGTTCGGTCTCTACGCCGACCACAGCACCAGCAACGTCTGGTGGGAACGCAACAGCGTCACGGGCGCGTCGCTGCCCATGCTGGTGCACGCGGGGCAGTTCAACGCGCTGGTCGGCAACGAGTTCCTGAACCCGCACCAGGTCTGGTTCGTCGACACCGACGAGCACATGCGCGACAACCGGATGCGCCGCAACGTCCTGTCGGACCCGTCGGCGGCCACGCAGCCGGCGGTGCGCCTGTTCAGCCCGGTGTTCGCCTTCCAGAACCTGCTGACGGCCAACCCGCGGGCGGTTCTCGAGAGCGAGCGGAACGTGCTGTGGAGCGACCCCGCCGTGTGGTTCGAGCCCGGCCGGCGCACGTTCGCGGCTTGGCAGGCCCTGGTGGTGGACGTCGGCTCGGTCAACGCGGTGCCCGGCTCGACGTCGTACGCTGCGGTCGGCTTCCAGCCGATCGACACCGCCAACGCCGGGCCGGGCGCCGTCACCACTGTTCCCGTTCTGGCGAGCATGGCCGCCGTCACGACGACCGCCCCACCGGTCGCCGTCGACACGAAGACGACGCGCTACTCGCCGACGTTCGGCCAGGAGGGCGCCTACCGCGTCTACGCGCGCCGGTCATCGTCGACGGCGCCGCAAGCGCTGCGGATCCTCGTCGAGCACGCCGACGGACAGTCAATGTCGGTCTACAGCGAGTGGTCAGGCACCGGCCGCAACCCCGAATACACCCGGTTCGGGGTCTACGTGGGGACCTACCGGTTCAACGCCGGCGCCGGTCACCACGTCACGTTCAGCCAGCCCGGCACGGCGACGCCGGTGATGCCGTCCGAGCTCGTGTTCATCCGGGTCCCGCAGTTCCAGACCGCGACCGCCGGCGAGCTGTGGGACGCGGTCACCGCGGTCGGCGCAGCCACGCTGACCGTCGGCGCCACCACGCCGGTCATCACCCGCGGCCTGCTCGGCGACGGCACGCTCGCCGACCTCACCGGCGCTTCCATCTCCTACGGCAGCGACAACTCCGCCGTCGCGACGGTCGTGACCGGCGGGCCGACTGGCCACCTGGTCGACGCGGGCGGCGCCGGTACGGCGCGCATCTGGGCGGCGGTGACGCTGAACGGCCTCACCGTGCGCTCGCGGCCCGTGACCGTGGTCGTCGAGCCGTAGGACATCGACACAGGAGCTGATCCATGGGACGACATGCGGGGACCGTCGCGTTCGTGACAGGCGCGGCGCACGGCATCGGGCGGGCGATCGTGGCCCGGCTGGTGGCCGAGGGTGCTCGCGTGGGGTTCTGCGACGTGGACGACGCGGGCGGCCGGGCCGTCGCCGACGAGCTCGGCCCGGCCGCCCTGTTCGTGCCCGCCGACGTCACCGACGAGGATCAGATCGCCGCCGCGGTGGCAGCCGTCTCCTCGCGGTTCGGCGGCGTGACGGTCCTGGTCAACAACGCCGGCGTCAACGCACACTTCGAGCTCGCCGACCTCACGGTCAGTGAGTGGGACAGGTTCCTGGCGATCGACCTGCGAGCGGCGTGGCTGTGCGCCAAGTTCGTCATCCCCGGCATGCGCACGGCCGGCGGTGGCGCCGTCGTGAACGTCTCCTCACTGCACGCCAAGCTGACCACACGCGGGATGTTCCCGTACGCCGCGGCCAAGGCCGGGCTCGTCGGCCTGACCCGCAGCATGGCGGTGGAGCTCGGGCCGGACGGCGTCCGGGTCAACGCGGTCTGCCCGGGCTGGACCCGTACGGGGCCGGTCGAGGCCGCCTTCGCCGCCACCGGCGACCCGGATCGGGCCGAGCGCGAGGTGGCGGAGTCCTGCCCCCTCGGCCGGCTGGCCGAGCCGGACGAGATCGCGGCGGTGGTTGCCTTCGCCGCCAGCGCCGAGGCCACGTACATGACTGGCACCGAGCTGTACGTCGATGGCGGGCTGGGCGCCCGCTTCGCCACCTGACCGGAACGGACACCATATGAAGATCACCCGAATCGAGACCTTCACCGTCCCGCCGCGTTGGCTGTTCCTGCGCATCGAAACCGACGACGGTGTGGTCGGCTGGGGCGAGCCGGTGCTGGAGGGCCGGGCCGCGACCGTGGCCGCCACCGTCGACGAGCTGTCGGACCAGCTCGTCGGGCGCGATCCGCTGCGCATCGAGGACCACTGGCAGGTGCTGACCAAGGCCGGCTTCTACCGGGGCGGCCCGGTGCTGTCCAGTGCAGTCGCCGGCATCGATCAGGCACTGTGGGACATCGCCGGCCGGGCGCGAGGCGCGTCCGTGCACGAGCTGCTCGGCGGACCGGTTCGGGAGCGGGTGCGCATCTATGCCTGGGTACACGGGTCAGGGCCCGAGGAGCTGGCCGACCAGGCGGCCGAGGCCATGGCGACCGGGCTGACGGCGGTGAAGTTCAACGGGTGGGACGATCCGGTCGCCACCATCGACACGCCGGCACGCATCGACGCGGTGGTGGCACGAGTGGCGGCCGTGCGCGCGGCGATCGGCCAGGACGCCGACCTCGCCATCGACTTCCACGGCCGGTTCTCCCCGGCAATGGCCCGCCGCGTGCTGCCTCTGCTCGAGGAGTTCCACCCCCTGTTCGTCGAGGAACCGGTCGTTCCGGAGCTCTCTAGCGAGCTGGTGAGCATCGCCGCGACGACCTCGGTGCCGATCGCGACGGGGGAACGGCTGTACTCCCGCTGGGACTTTCGCGACGTCCTGGCCAGCGGAATCGCTGTCGCCCAGCCAGATCTCTCCCATGCGGGCGGGGTGTCGGAATGCCGCCGGATCGCCGCCATGGCCGAGATCCACGGCGTGTCTCTGGCACCGCACTGCCCACTGGGCCCGATCGCATTGGCCGCCTGCCTGCAGGTCGACCTCGCCACGCCCAACTTCCTCATCCAGGAACAGGCACTCGGCCTGCACGACGGCAAGGCCGCCGGCCTCCTGGGCGACCTCGTCGATCCGGCCGGCTTCTCCGTCCGTGACGGGTATGTCGAGCGGCCGATGGCGCCTGGTCTCGGCCTGGAGATCGACGAGAAGGCCGTCCGTCGAGTCGCCCAGGACGGTCATCGCTGGCGGGCGCCGATCTGGCGGCATCCCGACGGCTCGCTCGCAGAGTGGTGAGACCGCCGACGCCTCGGCCGGACGGAGGGTGGGCTCGGCCGGCCCTCGGGGCGCGCAGGTACGGTTGCGCGGGCACACCTGCATCGTGATCCTTCAGAGACCGACGAATCGGTGACGTAGCCATGGGCACGCCGCGATGACGTGAACTCTCACCAACATCTCTGCTGATGAGGGGCACAATGAAGAGTGTCCGAGGGGGGACTTGAACCCCCACCCCCTTGACGGGGACTAGCACCTCAAGCTAGCGCGTCTGCCTATTCCGCCACCCGGACTTGCTGCGCTTCGTGGAGCGCCAGCGGCTGCGTAACCATACCAAACTCGCGGGGTGCTCTGTCCAACTCGGGGCGGCCCGCGCGTCCGTGGCGTCCGCGACCTGTGTGAAGAGAGTTTCGCGTGATCCGTGTCTCGCTCTCGTGATCATGTCCATGCTCGGAAACATCGCCTCGCGCAGGGGAGGGCGAGGCGGCCGACCACGGGAACGAGGTCGCCCGATGGGACCCAGCGCGAGGACCAGTCCGAGGAGCGACCCGAGGAGAACCGGCCGGGGTCGACGGGCCGGCGTCGGAGGCGCTGCTGAAGGCGGGCCGGTTCTTCACCCGCTGGGACGAGTCCGCCGACGGGCGGGTGGTGTTCAGGGAGGGCGGCCGGCAGGGCGACGTCTTCTATCGGGACCGGTGGAGCCACGACGAGGTCGTCCGGTCGACCCACGGCGTCAACTGCACCGGCTCATGCTCCTGGAAGGTGTACGTCAAGGACGGAATCATCACCTGGGAGACCCAGCAAATCCTGGCCGGCGCCCTGACCGACCGGTTCGGCGGCCGGCTGATGTTCCCCGTCCTCATGGTCGCGGCGGCGCCGTTCGTGGTCCTGGTGGCAGTGGCCGGCGAGGCGGGGTCGTACGCGCTGCTGCTGGTGTTCGGGTTCTTCCTCGGCATCGCCGGCACGACGTTCGCGGTCGGCATCCCGTTCGTCAACGCCTGGTACGAGCAGTCGCGGCGCGGCTTCGCCACCGGCGTGTTCGGTGCGGGCATGGGCGGGACGGCGCTCTCGGCGTTCTTCACGCCCCGGTTCGTCGACTGGTTCGGCTACGTGGCGACGCACGTGATCGTGGCCGTGGCGCTCGTCGCGACGGCCGGGGTGTGCTGGCTGCTGATGCGCGACGCGCCGACCTGGTCGCCCAACACCGCACCGGTCCTGCCCAAGCTGAACGACGCGGTCCGGCTGCCGGTGACGTGGCAGATGTCGTTCCTGTACGCGGTGGCGTTCGGCGGGTTCGTGGCCTTCTCGACCTACCTGCCGACCTACCTCAACGACATCTACGACTTCGACCTGACGGCGGCCGGCACCCGCACCGCCGGCTTCGCGCTGGCCGCCGTCGTCGCCCGGCCCGTCGGTGGCGTGCTGTCCGACCGGATCGGGCCGCGGACGGTGGTCGCGATCTCGCTGGCCGGGACGGCGGTCATGGCGATCCTGGTCGCGTTCCAGCCGCCGCTCGAGGTGCCCGCCGGCATCGAGTTCGTGCTGCTCGCGTTCTTCCTGGGGCTGGGGACCGGCGGCGTGTTCGCGTGGGTGGCTCGCTTGGCGCCGCCCGAGAAGGTCGGCACGGTGACCGGCGTCGTCGGCGCGGCCGGCGGACTGGGCGGCTTCTTCCCGCCGCTGGTCATGGGGGCGACGTACGAGGTGCTGCTGGACGGCTACGGGGTCGGGCTGACGCTGCTGGCCCTGACGGCGGCCGGGGCGCTGGCGTTCGCACTGCTCGGGGTGAAGCCGCGAACGGCGACGGCGCCGCCCCGGATGTGAGGCGGCGCCGTCGTTCCCCTGAGAGGGCTCGAGCGGGTCTCTAGCAGTACGGCGGGGCCGCGCCGATGTTCGTCACGTAGCGCGCGGACACCCACTGGCCGCCGCCGTCGCCGGTGAGCTGGTACCAGCGCCGGTTGCCGTCGATGGTCTGCGAGTCGACCTTGCAGACGATGGCCAGGTTCGAGCCGCGCGGGGCGGAGCTGACCTTGGGGTTCGCCGTGTTCGGGCCGCTGCGCACCGCGAGCGCCGTCGACGACGACACCCGGCCGACGTACTCCTTGCCGTCGCCGCAGAAGCGCGGCGCGGCGCCGACGTTCGCGACGTAGCGCGCCGACACCCAGCGCCCGGTCGCCAGCTTGTACCAGAGGCTGTTGCCGCTGACGGTGGGCCCGAACACCTTGCACTGGATCGTGATGGTCGCGCCCTTGGCGTACGACCCGACCTTCGTGGCATAGCTGGTCGGCGCGCTGCGGACGTTGACGCCCTCGGTGACCTTGCCCTTGTAGGTGGTCGCGGCCTCCGCGGCGACACTGGTCGCGAGCAGGCCGATGGGCACGATGACGGCCGTGGCGAGGGCGATGGCCGCCCGCCGGACCCGTTGCCGGACGATCATGGTGGACCTCCTGACATCGCCGTCCCGGACGGTGCGACCGGGTATCGGCTCTCACCATCAATCACTCCTCAGCCTGGTGCTCGGTTGCATGGGCCGGGGAGATTCTCTGGGATGTGTAGGTCGTATCGGCGCAGGTCAGCGGACGTACTGTCACTTAGTGCGACAAGGTGGTCACGCTCCGCTACCATGGAACTCACAAGGGCCGCTCCGCCAATTGCCCCCCAACTGGCGGAGCGGCCTCTTTGTGTCCGCGTTCCGGGCGCGGCGCCGACCCCCGCAGATCATCGGCGATCACTGGCGTCATAGCACCAGCGATCGCCGATGATCATGGTCAAGACCGGAATCCGCGATCATCGAGGGCGGGTCGCATCGACCAGATGAGGTCAACGACGAGGCCGACGCCTTCCTCGTCCGACTGAGCACACGGCTGGTGGCCACCGCCGGCCCATGATCATCAATGATCCAACCACCCATAGGGGGTCGGATCATTGATGATCATGGTCGAGAGCGGTCAGGGTGGGGTGGCGGGGAGGCCGAGGTGGGGGAGCAGCGCCGGGTCGATGAACGTGCTGAGGTGGGTCACCAGGCCGTCCCGCACGCTCAGCACGTTGACCCCGCTCAGCCGGAACACGCCGTCGGCCACATTGCGCTGGTAGCAGGCGAACCCGAGCTGGCCGTTGAGCGAGGCCGGCCGCAGCTTCCACGGCGTCTCGAACACCCGCTCCGCCAGGAAGCGCCCGACGTCCACCCGGCCGGAGTACCAGGCGGGGAGGGGCGGCATGGTGAACCGGGCGTCCTCGCTCAGCAGCGAGAGCAGTGCCGGCACGTCGGCGGCCTCCCAGGCCGACACGAACGCGTGGACCAGGTCCCGCCGGCCCGACGCCCCGAGTGCTGACAGCTCGTCGCGCTGGCTGACGGCGGGCAGCCGGTCGCCGACCGAGGCCCGGGCGCGCTGCAGGGCGCTGTTCACCGACGCTGGCGTGGTGTCGAGCAGCGACGCCGTCTCGGCCGCGGAGTACTGCAGCACCTCGCGCAGGATCAGCACCGCCCGCTGGGTCGCCGGCAGGTGCTGCAGGGCCGCGACGAACGCGAGCTCGACGCCCTCCCGCGAGACGTACTCGTCGGCAGGGTCACCCCCACCACCCGTCGGCCACGGCTCCAGCCACACCGGGCCGTCCACGGGCGAGCCGAGGTCCCACACGTCGGTGAAGGCCGGGCCGTGGTCGGGCGAGAGCAGCCGCGGCGGCCGCTTGGACGCCTGCCGCAGGCACACGCGGGTCGCGATGCGGTAGAGCCACGTGCGCACCGAGCTGCGCCCCTCGAACCCGTCCAGTCCGCGCCAGGCCGCGAGCAGCGTCTCCTGCACGGCGTCCTCGGCGTCCTGCACCGAGCCGAGCATGCGGTAGCAGTGCGCCGCCAGCTCGCGGCGGTGCGGGGCGACCAGTCGCTCGAACGTCTCGTCACTCACTCGCGACTCCGCTAATGTATCCAAAATCTACTTGCTGTGAGCCAGCGCACAGACGGCTCACAGGGTCGGAGAGTAACGTCGCGACGGTTTCGCCGAACGAGAGGGGACGGGGATGGTCTCGGCCGTGCCGGGCTATGTGTGGGTCCTGACGGTCGTGGGGCTGCTGGCGATCGTGGTCCTCGACCTCACCGTCATCGCCCGCCGCGACCGCGAGGTCACCGTCGGCGATGCGACCCGCTGGGTGCTGTTCTACGTCGGCCTGGCCGCGCTGTTCGCCGGCGCGCTGTTCGTCTTCGGCTCGCCGAGCCAGGGCTCGGAGTTCGTGGCCGGCTACGTCACCGAGTACAGCCTGAGCGTCGACAACCTCTTCGTCTTCGTGATCATCATGGCTCGGTTCGCGGTCCCGCCGCTGGCCGAGGACAAGGTCCTCTACATCGGCATCGTGGCGTCGCTGGTGCTGCGGGCGGCGTTCATCGCGGCCGGCGCGGCGGCCATCGCGGCCGCGAGCTGGGTGTTCTACCTGTTCGGCGCGTTCCTCATCTACACGGCGTACCGGCTGGCGACCGAGAAGGACGACGGCGAGCCGGACTTCCAGGAGAACGCGGTCCTGCGCGGTCTGCGCAGGGTGCTGCCGCTGCGCGCGGAGTACGACGGCAGCCGCATCGTCACGCGGGCGGACGGGCGCCGCATGCTGACGCCGTTGTTCATCGTCATCGCGGCCATCGGCATGGCGAACGTGATCTTCGCGCTGGACTCGATCCCGGCGATCTTCGGCCTGACGCAGGACGCGTACATCGTGTTCACGGCCAACGCGTTCGCGCTGATGGGGCTGCGGCAGCTGTACTTCCTCATCGGCGGGCTGCTCGAGCGGATCGTCTACCTCAACGTCGGGCTGTCGCTGATCCTCGGCTTCATCGGCGTCAAGCTGGTCATCGAGGCGCTGCACGGCTCGCACGTCGACCACCTCGGCTCCATCCCGCTGCCGGAGATCGGCATTGCGACGTCGCTCGGCTTCATCACGCTGACGCTGCTGGTCACGACGCTGGTGAGCCTGCTGAAGACGCGGCTCGAGCGAGCAGAGGAAGCCGAGGGCTGACGGCGTCGGCCTGCCGGCAGCGACGGGGCCGGCTGCGGCTGGCCGGGCCGGTCGGAGGAGGCGTGATCGTGGTGACCGGCGCCGCACAGGCGGTCACTATGTGCTGCTACCGCTCGTTGAGCCCGCAGCCGCCCAACGTCGGGAGCACCGCACGATCACGAGACCTCGCATGGGTCAGCAACCCTCCGCCGAACCGGCCCGTGACTGTATGACGATCGGCGGAGTGAAATGGTTCACACTTCCGCCGATCTTTTTCGGCGAAGTTCCCGGGGGAGCGTGACGGCGACCGCGACGGTGGCGAGCGTGCCCCCGACGCCGGCGATGACGAAGGTCGCCGGCGCGGACGTCGCGTCGAGCAACAGGCCGCCGGCCACGTACGACACCCCGGCGGCGAGGCCGATCGCGCCGTAGAGGTTGCCGAAGACCCGCCCGAGCATCGCGTCCGGCACCAGCCGCGGCAGCAGCGTGTTCGTCGCGACGTCCATCGCGGCGATGCCCAGGCCGCGCACCGCCTGCAGGGTGAACGCCGCGGCGACCGCCCACGCGAGCCCGGTGAGCAAATTGCCCACGCTGCTGACGGCGAACCCGGCGAGCAGCAGCCACAGCATCGACGCCCGTGCCGACCAGCGGGCGAGTAGCGCGTACCCGGCGAACAGCCCGATGCCGACGGCGGCCAGCAGCGTCGCCGCCGCCGAGTCGCCCGCGTCGAAGGTGTCCGTCGCCAACACCACCAGCGCGACGTCGTCGATCCCGTTGAACGCGACGACCGCGCAGAAGCCGAGCCCGATGATCCGCAGCGCCGGCTCGCGCCACAGGTACGCCAGCCCCTCGCGGGCCCCGCGCAGGAGCGAGCCGCCGCCGTCGTTCCCCGGCTCCCCATCGGGTGCCGACGGCGGCAGCTGCGGCAACCGCAGGAGCAGCAGCGCCGACAGCAGGAACGTCGCGGCGTCGACCAGCAGCACGCCCCGGACGCCGACCAGCGGGAACAGCACCGCCGCGACGAGCGGGCCGACCGCCTCGCCGCCGTTGGTCGCCAGCCCGAGCGCGGAGTTCGCGGCGGCCTGGTCGCCCGGCCGGACCAGCGTCGCCACGGCCGCCCGCGACGCGGGCAGGAACACGTGCCCGGCGATCGCCCGCGTGCCCACCAGCACGAGCAGCAGCGGCAACGGCGGCAGCGAGAGCGCGATCGCCGCGAGCAGCCCGGCCTGCACCAGCTCGCAGGCGATCATCACCCGGCGCCGGTCCCAGCGGTCGCTCACCGCGCCGGCCAGCGGGCTGAGCAGCGCCGGCGCGAGGTCGCCGACCAGCAGGAGCAGCGCGACCGCCAGCGCCTGCCCGGCGGTGTCGGCGACGTAGAGCATGAGCGCGACCAGGCTCAGCGAGTCGCCGAGGAACGAGATGGTCCGCGCCGCGAACAGCGTCCGGAACGCGCCGTCGTGTCTGAGCAGTCCGGCCGCGGTCACCACGCCCACGAGGATGGGCCATCGGGCTACCTGGTGACAAGGTGATATGTCCGGGGCGGTCGCTCTTCTGCTGGTACCTGTCGAAGCGGGGATGGCGGTGACGATTCCTGACGATCCTCGATGTTGCGCAAGACATCTGTATTACTCCCTATTCGATTGCATCAGACGGTCGTATAGGGAATGATGAATGACATGACAGCAGGGACCCTCTACTCCGCCGAGGACGTCGCCGAGCTGCTCGGCCTGCACGTCCGCACCGTCCGCGCGTACGTGCGCGACGGGAGGCTGCCGGCCGTGCGCATCGGGAAGCAGTACCGCATCGCTCCCGAGGACGTCGACGCGCTGACGGGCGGCCGGACGAGCGCCGTCCGTCCACAGGCGCCGGCGCCCGCGCGCAGGGTCGAGGTCACCGCCGTCGTCCAGGTCGAGGGCGTCGACCAGACGGCCATGAGCCGCCTGTCGACCCTCGTGACGGCGGCCGTGGGCGGCCGGTCCGGCGACGGCCCCCGGCTGCACCTCGAGACGGTGTACGACCCGCAGCGGCAGAGCCTGAAGATCGTCGCCATCGGCGGCGCCGAGGACACCGCGGCGGTCGTCGGGCTCGTCGGCACGTTCGCGGAGTCCGAGCTGTGAGCGCCGTCTACCGGTCGGCCGAGGCGCGCCGGGCGGTCGAGGCGCGGTACCGGACGTTCCTCGACGGCTGGCCCGTGCCGGCCACCGAGGTCACGCTGCCCACGCGGCACGGCCACACGTTCGTACTCGCCTCCGGTCCCGACACCGCGCCGCCGGTCGTCCTGTTGCATGGCGCCGGCTTCAACTCGGTGGCGTGGGCGGGCGACGTCGCGGCGTGGTCGACGACGCACCGGCTGTACGCCGTCGACCTCCTCGGCGAGCCGGGGCTCAGCGCGCCGGCCCGGCTGCCACTGACGTCGGACGGCTACGCGGAGTGGCTCGACGACGTGCTCGACGGGTTGGGGGTCGCGCAAGCGGCGTTCGTCGGCACCTCGCTCGGCGGCTGGACGGCGCTCGACTACGCGCTGCGCCGGCCGGAGCGCGTCGAGCGGCTCGCCCTGCTCGTGCCCGGCGGCATCGGACGCCAGCGCTACGCCGCGGTCCTCGCGTCGGCGTTCCTGCTGCCGTTCGGCGACCGCGGGCGGCGGGCGGCCGGCCGGATCGTGCTCGGCCCCCGCGGCATCGACGACGGCGTCACCAGCGGTGACGCCGCGGCCCTGCGCGCGCTCGACGAGTACCTGCTGCTCATCCAGCGCGGCTTCCGGTATCGCCGCGACCCGCTGCCGGTCTTCACCGACGACCAGCTGCGCGGGCTCGCGATGCCGCTGCTGGTCGTCGCCGGGGCGAAGGACCGCATGTTCGACCAGCGGGCCACCGCCCGCCGGGTCCGCGACCTGGTGCCCGGCGGCACCGTCGTGCTGCACCCCGGCGCCGGCCACGTCCCCGCGGGCTACGCCGACGACGTCCACCACTTCCTCACGAACGGAGCACGACCATGACCGCCGACGTCCAGGCCGTGCGCGCCCGGCTGCGCGCCGACCTCGTCGCCGCCATGAAGGAGCGCCGCAAGGACGCCGTCACCGCCCTGCGCACCACCCTCGCCGCTATCGACAACGCCGAGGCCGTCGCCCCGGCCGGGCCCACCGGCAAGGCGACCAGCGAGCACGTGGCCGGTGCGCACGTCGGGCTCGGCGCGGCCGAGGCCGAGCGGCTGCTGCTGACCGCCGGCGACGTCCGGGCGATCATCGAGGAACAGGTGGCCGAGCGGCGCGCCGAGGCCGACCGCTACGACGCCCTGGGGCGTCCCGACGCCGCCGACCGGCTCCGGCGCGAGGCGGCCGCGCTCGACCCGTACCTGGCCGGCTGACCGGTGCCGGCGGCGCGCGAGCGCGAGCGGGGAGCGGCCGGCGCGGCGTAGCGTGGTGTCATGGCGGACACCGAGGGAGCGACGACGCCCGGCGAGCTGGCCCAGCGGCTGGACACCGCCGGGTATCTGGCCGATGAAGGGCTCGCGACGGCCGCGTTCCTGGCGTTGCGCATGGGCCGGCCGCTGTTCCTCGAGGGCGAGGCCGGAGTCGGCAAGACCGCCCTCGCCCAGGCACTCGCCGAGGTGCTCGACGCGCCGCTCATCCGGCTGCAGTGCTACGAGGGCGTCGATGCCGCGCAGGCCCTCTACGACTGGGACTTCCCGCGCCAGCTGCTGCACCTGCGCGCCGCCGAGGCGGCCGGCGTCACCGACGTCGAGCGGCTCGAGCACGAGCTCTACGACCGCCGGTTCCTGCTGGCCCGGCCGTTGCTGCGGGCGCTCGAGACGACGCCGTCGGTGCTGCTGGTCGACGAGATCGACCGCGCCGACGACGAGTTCGAGGCGTTCCTGCTCGAGGTGCTGTCCGAGTTCACCATCTCGATCCCCGAGCTGGGCACCGTCCGCGCCGGGACGCCACCCGTCGTCGTCGTGACCAGCAACCGGACCCGCGAGGTGCACGACGCGTTGAAGCGGCGCTGCCTCTACCACTGGCTCGCGCACCCGACGTTCGAGCGCGAGGTCGCGGTCATCCGGCGGCACCTGCCGGGCGTGAGCGAGCGGCTCGCCGACGACGTCGCCCGCGCGGTCCAGCGGCTGCGCGCCGCCGACCTGCTGAAGCCGCCGGGGCTGGCCGAGTCGATCGACTGGGTGACGGCGCTGACGGCGCTCGGCGCGACGGAGCTCTCCGCCGACCTCGCGACCCGCACGCTCGGCGCCGTGCTCAAGTACCAGGAGGACACCGAGCGCGTCACCGGCGAGGTGGCGGAGCTGGTCGGCCGCCCATGAGCGGGCGGGCGCCATCGCCGGTCGCCGTCGACGTCGCCGTCGACACACAGGTCCTCGGGTTCGCCCGGCGGCTCGCCGCGGCGGGGGTCGACGTCCCGCCCACGCGGGTGCACGCCATGCTCGAGGCGCTCGACGTCCTGGGCGCGGCCGAGCTGCGGCCGGTGTACTGGGCCGGGCGGACGACGCTGTGTGGCTCCCTCGAGGACGTCGAGACCTACGACCGGGTGTTCGCCGCGTACTTCGGCGGCGGCCCGGCGCGCCCGCCGAACCGGGTCGCCGTCCCGCCGGTGCAGCGGCTCGTCGCGGTCCCGGTCGACCCCGCCGACGTGAGCGGCGACGGCGACGACCGCGACGCCCCCGAGCAGCGCATCGCCACCGCCAGCCGCATCGAGGTGCTCCGCCACCGCGACGTGGCCACGCTCAGCGCCGCCGACCGCGCCGAGGTGCACCGCTACGTCAGCGCGCTGCTCCCGGCGGCCCCCGACCGCACCACCCGCCGGCGCAAGCCGTCGCCGTCGGGCCCCGTCGACGCCCGCCGCACCGTGCGGAGCATGCTGCGCCACGGGGGCGAGCCGGTCGAGCTGCGGAGGCACTCGCACGGACGGCGGCAGCGGCGGCTGGTCTTCCTCATCGACGTCAGTGGATCCATGGCCGCGTACGCCGAGACGCTGCTCCGCTTCGCGCATGCTGCCTGCCGCGTGCGCCCCGGCACCGAGGTGTTCACCGTCGGGACCCGGCTGACCCGTGTCACCCGTGAGCTGCGACGGCGCGATCCCGCGGCCGCTCTGGCGGCGGCATCGGCGACCATCGATGACTGGAGCGGCGGGACCCGGCTGGGCGACGAGCTGAAGGAGTTCCTCGACCGCTGGGGGCAGCGCGGGACGGCCCGCGGCGCCGTCGTCGTCATCGGCAGCGACGGCTGGGAACGCGGCGGGCCGGAGCAGCTCGCGACGCAGATGGCGCGGCTGTCGCGGCTGGCCAGGCGTATCGTATGGGTGAATCCCCATCGCGGATATATTGGATACAGTCCGAGCACGGGTGGCATGCGGGCCGCGCTCCCGTACGTCGACCGGCTGGTCGCCGGGCACTCGCTGGCGGCGATGCAGGAGCTGGCCGGGCTGCTCGACTCGTCCGGGAGGGAGGGTGACCGTGCAAGAGGTCATGCGTGAGCTGGTGGGCGCCGTCGGCGACGGCGAGCGGGCCGGCCTGGTCACCGTCGTCAGCACGTTCAAGTCCGCGCCCCGCCAACCGGGCGCATCGATGGCCGTCACCCAAGCGGGCGAGGCCGTCGGCAGCGTCTCCGGCGGCTGTATTGAGGGCGCGGTGTACGAGCTCGCGCAAGAGGTCATGGACGGCCGCGCGCCCGTGTTGCAGCGCTACGGCGTCAGCGACGACGACGCGTTCGCGGTCGGGCTGACCTGCGGCGGCATCATCGACGTGTTCGTCGAGGCGGTCGACCGCACGACCTTCCCGGGACTGGTCGACGTCGCGGCGAGCATCGACGAGGCCGAGCCGGTCGCCGTCGCCACCGTCGTCGCCGGGCCGGGGCCGGTGGGGGCGCACCTGGTGGTCTGGCCGGACCGTGTGGCCGGGTCGCTGGGCGGCGAGCGGCTCGACGACGCCGTCGCCGACGACGCCCGCGGCATGCTCGAACAGGGCATGACCGGCATCCGGCGTTACGGCGCCGAGGGGGAGCGGCGCCTGGACGACCTGCAGGTGTTCGTGCAGTCGTTCGCGCCGCCGCCGCGCATGCTGGTCTTCGGCGCCATCGACTTCGCCGCGGCGCTGGTCCGGGTCGGCCGCTTCCTCGGCTACCACGTGACGGTGTGCGACGCCCGGCCCGTCTTCGCGACGCCACGGCGGTTCCCCGACGCCGACGAGGTCGTGGTCAAGTGGCCGCACGACTACCTCGCGGCGACGCAGGTCGACTCGCGGACGGTCATCTGCGTGCTCACCCACGACCCCAAGTTCGACGTGCCGCTCCTGGCCGAGGCCGTCCGCACCCCGGCCGCCTACATCGGGGTCATGGGGTCGCGGCGCACTCACGACGACCGACTGGCGCGGCTGCGTGCCGAAGGGGTGTCGGAGGCGGATCTGGCCCGGCTGGCGTCGCCGCTCGGCCTCGACATCGGTGCCCGCACGCCCGAGGAGACCGCGGTGTCGATCGCGGCCGAGATCATCGCGGCGCGCTGGGGCGGGTCGGGCCGCCGGCTGCGCGACACCAGCGGGCCGATCCACCGTGAACCGCTCGCGTCGGATGCCCTCTGACGTCGCGGGGCTCGTCCTCGCGGCCGGGTCCGGGTCGCGGTACGGCGGGCCGAAGGCGCTGGTCGAGTACGAGGGATCGCGGCTGGTCGACCGGGCGGCGCGGTTGCTGTCGTCCGGGGGCTGCGACCCGGTCGTCGTGGTGTCCGGCGCGGTCTCGCTGACGGTGCCGGGCGCGATCGTCGTGCACAACCCCGACTGGGCGAGCGGCATGGGCTCGTCGCTGCGGGCCGGCCTGCGCGCGTTGACGGCGTCAGCTGCCGGCGCCGTCGTGGTGGCGCTGGTCGACCAGCCCTGGGTGGGGGTGGAAGCGGTCCGCCGTCTGGCCGCAGCCTGGTCATCGGGTACGCAGGTGGCGGTGGCGACCTACGACGGACGGCGCGGCAACCCGGTCCTGCTGTCCCGTGCCGTCTGGTCCGAGGTCGCGGATCTCGCCGTCGGCGACGTCGGTGCCCGCCCCTTCATGCAGGCCAACCCGTCCCTGGTCACGCCGGTCGACTGCACCGGCACCGGTCTCCCCGCCGACGTCGACACCCCCTCCGACCTCCCCGCCTCGGAATGATCACGTTCACCACCCGAGTCCCTGCTCCACGAGGGCTGCAGCCCTCGTGACGCACGGGCAGGCCTGGTGAGGCGGGCGGCAATCGCTTTCCCGAGTTCAGGTCCACTCATCCCGAGGATCGCCCGCGCATCAGGAGGGCTGCAGGCCTGCTGTGGGACGGAATCGGGTGGTGAACGTGATCATTCCGGGGCGGGCGGCGGAGGGACGGCGGCGGCGAGGGCGGAGAGGGCGGCGGTGAAGCAGTCCATCGGGGGCTGCACCAGGCCGGCGCCGACCTGACCCGTTCCGGCCACGCGCCCGGCGATACCGGTGTTGATCTGCGGCAACACGCCCGTCCGCGCCACCAGCGTGATGTCGATGCCGGTGGGCGCGCCGCGGAACTCGAGGATCGGGAACGCATAGGCGGGGTTCTCGCCGACGGTGATCTCGTACATGAGCCGGCTGGTCGCCAGCGCGTCGGGCACAGAGCCGCCGACGAAGCGGACGATGGCGGGGGCGGCGGCCATGGCGAACCCGCCGAGGCCGATGGTCTCGGTGATCGCGGAGTCGCCGATGTCGGGGTTGGCGTCGTCGGGACCGTACGCCCCGAGGTACATCCCGACCGGCGTGTTGGCGGGGGCGGTGAACCAGGCCGACCCGGTTCCGGACACCTGGATGCCGAAGTCGGTGCCGTTGCGGGCCATGGTCGTCACCACGCTGGACCCCGGGATGCCGGCGGCCGCCGCCGTCTGCAGCTTCCCGGCCGGCATGACGAGGTTGAGGAAGAAGTGGTCGTTGCCGCCGATGAACGCCGCGGCCGCCGCGACGTCCGACGACGGCGCCCCGCTGTCGACCATGGCCGGCAGCAGGTCGCGCAGCAGCATCAGCGTGCCGGCGCGGTTGCGGTTGTGGCCCTCGTCGCCCATCTGGACCATCTGCGCGACGATCGCCTTGACGTCCACCGGTCCGCCCCGGCGCACGGCGGCCTGCAGCAGCGGCCCCAGCACGTCGGCCATCCAGCGCAGCCGCTCGATCACCTCCGGCCCGTACGCGCCGTAGCGCAGAACCGCCCCGAGGCCCTCGTTCAGCGAGCACCACGCCGTCCGCCCGCTCGCGGGATCGGCCAGCTCGAACAGCCACATCGACGGCGACACGACCCCGGCCATGGGGCCGACGCCGCCACGGTCGTGGCACGGGCCCCACTCGACGGACGAGCCTGCGGCCAGCAGCGATTCCGCAGCGGACGCCGTCGGGGCCAGGCCCTCGAACAGCGTCGCCCCGATCAGCGCGCCCCGCAGCGGCCCGGACGCCCGCTCCCACGTGACCGGCGGGCCGGCGTGCAGGAACTGCCCGGGCTCCAGCCCGAGCACCTCGCGGGCCGGACGGACGTCGACGAGCTCGGCCCCGGCCTCGAGCATGCGCGTCAATGCCAGCTCGTTCGCCTCGGGTCGCCGCGGGTCGGCCAGCACACGAACCAGGTCGTCCGACGTCCCGTCGACCGGCGGCCGCCAGTCGACCGTCGTCACCGGCACGGCCTGGGCCACCAGTGCGGCCGCGAACAGGTCGACGCCCGCACTGACCACGCGCGGCTCGTCGTTGAGCAGGTCAGCCATCGGCACCGTCCCGGACCAGCGCGACCGCCTCGCGGGCCGCCGCGGCGTTGGACAGCTGCACGGACGCGCCGGCGTCGCGCAGCGCCCGGGCCTGGTCGTCCAGCCGCTGCGGGTCGGCGTCGGTCCCGATGAGGGCGACGACGACGGCGAGGTCGCGGCCGCGCGAGCCGGCCACGTTGCGGGCCCGCACGATCGCCGGCGCCAGTTCGCCGGCCGGGTCCGGGTGCGCGCCGTGCCCGAGGACGACGTCGAGCAGCACCACACCGCAGGACGGGTCGCGTGCCTCGGCGAGCAGGCGCTCGATGCGCAGCGAGTTGTCGATCATCGGGTGCGGCCGGCCGCGGGTCAGGGTGTCGTCGCCGAAGTCGATCATCGTGTGCCCGTCGGCGCGCAGGTCCGGCTCGAGCGCCCAGGCCGGCGCCAGCGGGATGTTCGACCGCACAGGTCCGAACTCCGCGCTGACCAGCAGCATCGCCTCGTCGCAGAGCGTCCCGCCGGCATAGAGCCCGCGCACGAACGGGTACGGACCGGCACCTGGCGCCGTCGACGGCCAGGACCG
Organism: Jiangella mangrovi; assembly: GCF_014204975.1. NCBI lineage: Bacteria > Bacillati > Actinomycetota > Actinomycetes > Jiangellales > Jiangellaceae > Jiangella > Jiangella mangrovi. Next base: position 5,974,423 of record NZ_JACHMM010000001.1, on the reverse strand, counting down.
CGGCGGCGCCCACTCGGCGCCGGCGGTGGTGACGACGGTCTCGGCGACGGCGGTGAGGTCGGGCCGGCCGGGGCCGAGCAGCGCGAGGACGACGGGCTTGCCGAGCTTCTCGGTGCGCTCGCGGACGGCGTCGGCGACCTCGGGCGCGGGCGGCTTGCTGACGACCACGACGACCTCGGTCGCGTCGTCGTCGGCCAGCAGGTCGAGCGCGGCCAGCGTGGACGCGCCGCCCACCTCGGCGGACAGGTCGCGGCCGCCGACCCCGAGGCAGTGGCTGATGCCGACGCCTGCGCCGTCGATCAAGGCGAGCAGCTGCTGTGCGCCGGTGCCGGACGCCGCGACGACGCCGACCGGGCCGGGCCGCACCACGTTGGCGAACCCGAACCCGACGCCGCCGACCACCGCGGTGCCGCAGTCGGGACCCATGACCAGCAGTCCGCGCTCGGCGGCCTCGCGCTTGAGCCGGACCTCCTGCTCGACGGGGACGTTGTCGGAGAACACGACGACCTGCAGGCCGTGCTGCAGCGCGTCCATGGCGTCGACGAACGCGTACGGGCCGGGCGTGGAGACGAACGCGACGGTGGCGCCGTCGCGCCGGGCGGCCGACCCGACGGACCGCGGGGGAGCGGCGTCGAACCCGCCGCCCTCGGATCCGCCGCCGGAACCCCCCGCCGACAGCGCCGCCTCGAGCCGCACCAGCGCCCGGCCGAGCGCGGCGTCGTCGTCCGCGGTGATCCCGACGACGAGGTCGTTGGGGCCGGCGGACGGCGGCTCGAAGCCCATGCCGGCCAGGAGGTCGAGGTTCAGCTGGGTGGCCATGGCGACGAGTGCCGCCCCGACCCCGTCCTCGCCCTGGACCGCCTGGCTGACCTGCATCAACGTGACGGAGTCGTGGTAGGTGCCGGTGCGCACCTCGATGTGGCGGATCACCGCGGACCGCCGGCGAGCGCGGCCAGGGCGACCACGGCGCCCAGCCGCAGCGCGGCGCCGGAGGTGTGGCCGACGTCGAGCAGCCGCCGTTCGGCCGCGTCGACGTCGCCGCGGGCGGCGCCCAGCGCGGCCAGGTACGCGGCGAGCTGCGGGGCGGCCAGGCCGTGGGCGGCGTGGGGGAGCAGACCGGCGGAGACGGCGGTGGTGCGCGCGAACGGGACGGCGGCCCCGACGGCGGATGCCAGCCGCGCCGCCCGGCCGAGCGCGGCCGCGACGACCAGCGCGCCGGCCAGCACGTCGTCGCCGGCGGGCGTCAGGCCGGGCCCGAGACCGAGCAGGCCGTCGACGGCGTCCGCCAGCTCGTCGTCGTCGCCACAGAGCAGCGCCAGCCCGAGCCGCCCCGAGGCCGCCACGATGCCGCCGTCGAGCCCCGCGCCGTCCGCGAGGCCCGCCGTGCGCGAGCGCGCGAGCGCGACGTCGCCGATGGTCGCCGGGCGCACCCGCCACCACCGCGCGACCGACACGAGGACGCCGTCGGCCCCCGGATCGCCGATGCTCAGCTCGCCGTCGCCGACGACCGCCCGCTGGCCGGGTCGCAGCCCCGACACCGGCCAGGGCGTGACGACGGCGCACGGGAGGCGCACGGCAGCCGGGCCGGTGATGCACAGGAGCACCGGCCCGGTTCCGTGGTCGACCAGGACGGCGGTCAGCGTGCGGGTGGCGGCCACGACCTCCCCGGTGAGCCGTGGACCCCCGACGAGAGCGGCGACGACGGTGCTCGCGGCGCCCGGCAGGACCTGCCGTGACGCGGCGCCCGGCCATGGCCGGGCGGCCCGGACCCCGGTCGGAACCGTCGGTACCGGCACTCGCGACCTCCGTTTCCGCCCAAGATCACCTGAACTGGGACTGCCACGAAACTAGCCGGGAGGGATACCGTCATCGCATGGGCAAACTTGCCAACGATCGGGCCCAGGGTTCGCCGGAGTTGCCAGCCGACGCTGCCAACTGGCCGGCGCACGCCATGCCGGGCCTGACGGTGCGCAAGGCGATGGAGATCCCCGCGCTCGCCGGAGCGCGGCTGCTGGCGGGTGAGTCCGGGCTCGACCGCGTGGTCCAGCGGGCCAACATCATGGAGGTCCCCGACATCCTGCCGTGGGTCAAGCCGAACGAGCTGCTGCTGACCACCGGGTACCCGCTGCGCAACACCCCGCAGGGCCTGCCGGGCCTCGTCGCCGAACTGGACGCGCGCGGGCTGGCCGCGCTGGGCGTCAAACTGCACCGCTACCTCGATGCCCTGCCGGACGAGATGATCCACGAGGCGGACCGGCTCGGGCTGCCGCTGCTGCTCCTGCCCGACGCCGTCGGCTTCGACGACATCCTCAACCAGGTCCTCACCGGCGTGCTGAACAAGCAGGCCGCCGCGCTGGAGAGGTCCTGGGAGGTGCACCACGCGCTGCTGTCGGTGGTGCTCGAGGGCGGCGGGCTGACGGAGCTGGTCACGAAGACGTCCGCCGTGCTCGGGGTGCCGGTCATGGTGACGACGGCGGACGGGCGCATCCTCGCCGAGGGCGGCAACGTCGACGACCTCGCGTCGTGGCGGCACACGCCGTGCTTCGACACCTCCGGCCGGTTCCGGACCGAGTACGAGCCCGGCGGCGTCCACTCGCACGTCGACGTGCCCGGCTGGCACGCCGTCGTGTCGATCGTGGCCGGCCGCGTCGACCACGGGCGCATCGTCGCGTTCGCCCGGCACCGCAGCCTCGACGTCGCCGACGTCACCGTGCTGGAGCGGGCCGCCACCGTCGCCGCGCTGGCCGTGAACAAGCAGCTCGCCGTCACCGCCGTCGAGAGCAAGTACCGCGGCGACTTCCTCCGCGACGTGCTGTCCGGGCGGGCCGGCGACCGCGAGCGCATCGTGGCGCACTGCGAGTCGCTGGGCTGGGACGTCGGCCGCGAGCTCGTCGTCGTCGTGGCCGAGCTGGATCCCGAGAACGGGACGGCCGGGTCGGCCGGGCTGCAGCTGCGCCCCGTCCAGGAGCGGTTCACCGTCGCCTGGCAGTCGGTCGTCGGCCGGCGCGACCCGCGGGCCGCCGTCGTCGGGTTCGCGCAGGAGGTGGTGGCCCTGCTGCCGGTCGGGCCGCGCCAGGACGCGGAGTCGGCCGTGCGCGAGGCGGTCCGGCAGGTCTCCGGCGACGGCGGTGGCGGCCGGCGGTCGTTCTCCACCGGCGTGAGCCGGCTCGTCGACGACCCCGAGCGGCTGCCCGTCGGCTACGAGCAGGCCCGCCGCGCCGTCGACGTCGGACGGCAGATGAACGGCCGCGGATCCCTGGCACATTTCGACAGCCTCGGCTCGTTCCGGCTGCTCAGCCAGATCGAGGACCGTGAGGAGCTGCGCGGCTTCGTCCGCGAGACCCTGCACGGCCTCGCCGCCGAGGACGACCCCGAGATGGAGGACCTGCGGCACACGCTGAAGGTCCTGCTCGACACCAACCTCAACGTCGCCGAGGCGGCGCGGCAGCTGCACTTCCACTACAACACGCTGCGCTACCGCATCAGCAAGCTCGAGCGGATCCTCGGCCCGTTCACCACCGATCCGGAGCTGCGGCTGGATCTGGCGCTGGCCCTGAAGGTGCTGCAGATGCGGGGGATCGGCTGAACGCCCTGGGCAGGCCGAACGCGGGGAACAGGGTGTCGTCCATGAAGCGCGTGATCCGGGCGACCCGGTCGCCGTCGAGGGCGAGCACGACGAGCCCGGCGGGGGCCGCGTCGAGGTAGAGGCCGAACGCGGGCTGGGCGTTGGCCCGGGTGGGGAGCAGTGAGTAGAGCCGGCCCGCCCGCCAGCCCGCGCTGGCGCGGAGGAACCCGGCGATCGCCGCCGCCCCGACGTACTGGTGCGGCGCCGGCGGCATGGCCAGCCAGGCGTCGTCGGTGAGCAGCGCGACGACGGCGTCGACGTCGTCGGCGACGAACGCGGTGGCGAACTCCTTGCTGAGGCGGCGCTCCTCGGCCGAGCCGTGCGCCGGCGGCCGGGTGGTGCTCGATCGCAGCGTCGACCGGGCCCGCTGCAGCGCCCCCTTGACCGCCGTCGCCGTCGTGTCGAGCATGGCCGCCGCCTCGGCCAGCGGGAAGCCGAGCACGTCGCACACCACGAGGGCGGCGGTCTGCCGCGGCGGCAGCTGCTGCAGCGCCTCGACGAAGGCCAGCTCGACCTGCTCGCGGTGCAGGTAGGCCGACTCGGGCAGCAGGACGTCGGGGTACGGCTGCAGCCAGGGGACCTCGGTGTGCGTGGTGGGCTCGGGTGCCTCGAACGGCGGGACGGGCGACGGCGGCGGCCTTCGTCCACCGTCGCGGATCGCGTTGAGACAGCGGTGCGTCGCGATGCGGTACAGCCAACTCCGCACCGACGCCCGGCCCTCGAACTCCGGCAGCCCGCGCCACGCCGCGAGCAGCGTCTCCTGCACCGCGTCCTCGGCGTCGGCGAGGCGGCCGAGCAGCCGGTAGCAGTGCAGCTGCAGCTCACGGCGGTACGGCTCGACCAGCTCGGCGAACGCGTCGTGGTCACCGGCCCGGGCGCGGTCGAGGAGCGGGGACGTCACGCCCGAATCGTCCCACGAGACGTCCCACGAGTCGTCCCACGACCGTTCCGTTCCGGGGGCCGACGGTGTCAGCACTGCTGTCGGTATGAACTCACCTCGGAAGGACCGTTGATCATGAGTAGTGCAGCCCTGGACGTCGCGCTTGCGTACCACCGGGCCTGGGCGGGCGGTGACCTCGACGCGGCGCTGGAGTACATCGCCGTGGACGTCGTCTGCGAGGCGCCGCCCGGCCGGCTGGAGGGGGTCGACGCGTACCGCGCCTTCATGGAGCCGTACGTGTCGCAGCTGCTCGGCGTCACCCTGCTGGGCGCGTTCGGCGACGACTCGACAGCCGTCGTCATGTACGACTCCGCGACCCGGCTGGTGGCCCAGGCCCCCGGAGCCGAATGCGTCACCGTCGTCGATGGGAGGATCGCGCACAGCTGGTTCGTGTTCGACCGCCTGCCGTTCCAGGCGGCGCGGGCGGCGCAGGCGGCTGTGGTTGGATCGGGGGATGCCGAAGCCCCCGCTTCCTGACGACATCAGCGCGTTCCTCGCCCAGCCCAACCCCGCGGTCATGGGGACCATTGGCCCGAGCGGCCCGGTCACCGTCGCGACCTGGTACTTCTGGGAGGACGGGCGCATCCTCATCAACCTCGACGAGTCGCGCAAGCGGGTCGAGCACCTGCGGGCCGACCCGCGGGTCAGCCTCACCGCGCTCGCCGAGGACTGGTACACCCACGTCAGCGTCCAGGGCCGCGTCGTCGACCTCTTCGACGACGAGGGCCTGGCCGACATCGACCGGCTGTCGCGGCACTACACCGGCCACGAATACGGACGGCGCGACCGCGGGCGCATCAGCGCCTGGATCGAGGTCGACCGGTGGCACGGATGGGGCAAGTTCGCCGGGCGGTGAGCCGTCGACGTCTCGTCAGCGGAGGCCGACGGCGTCGTGGCGCCAGAAGATCTCCGAGTAGACGAGCGTGCCGGTCATTCGCGGGTCGTAGGCGCTGAGACGCCGGACCTGGAACGCGGCGTCGGGGATGCGCAGCGACGGCTTGCGGAACCCGAGCGGCTCGCCGGGCTCGAACCCGAGGCGCGGGTAGTAGGTCGGCGAGCCCTCGAGGAAGACGGCGGGGGCGTGTTGCTCGTCGGCGAGCTCGAGGGCGCGGGTGATGAGCGCGCTGCCGGCGCCCTGCTTCTGGTGCGTCGGCAGCACCCCGACCGGGCTCAGCACCAGCACGTCGACCAGTCGCTCGGGCGCGTCGAGGATGGAGTGGGTCAGGAGCACGTGCCCCACGATCTGTTGCCCGGCGCCGTCGCCCTCGACGGCGACGAGCGAGAGCCCGCGCTCGGGTTCGAGCAGGGCGCGGAGCTCGCGGGTGAGGGTCGCGACCAGCTCCCCGTGCTCGCCTCCGAACGCCTGCCGATGCAGGTCGTGGACGGCGTCGTGGTCGGCGGGTCGTTCGAGGCGCAGCTCCATGGGTGGTCACCGTAGGTGCCCCGGCCCGGCGGCCGCACCCCGATTTCGCGGGCCCTGTTCGCCAACGGTGTGGGATCGCTGCGCCGACCGGGTGGCATAGCTGTCGTCCTGGCAACACCTATGCCACACCGTCGCTGCAGCGATCCCACACCGTTCCGTCGTAGGCGGGCAGCGGGGGCGGTGCCTACCAGTCGCGCTGCTCCACCAGGCCGTCGTAGTACTCGGCGAGGTGCTGCGGCAGTGAGTCGCGGCCGATGGACTCGAGCCGGTTCAGCGTCGCCTCGGGGAGGAGGTGCCGCTCGGTCATGGCGCCCAGCGCGTTCAGCTGGGCCTCCAGGCAGTTCTCCTCGGTCTCCACCGCTGCGAGGCTGACCAGCACGTACGAGACGACCAGCACCTCGGTCACGTCGAACGCGTCGTACACGTCGGTGATCACGTCCGCCGCGAGCCGGCGCGAGGGGACGTCGCGGTCGGTCAGCGCGCGGAGGTGGTCGATCAACTGCCCGCTCGAGATGCTCACAGCGTCATCGAACCATTCCGGCAGTCAGGCGTGCCAAGGGAACCAATCGGGAAGAGATCTCGGTCGCGCTGTCACATTCCGGCTCCGGAAACCACCCATAGGTAGTGAGTGGCCGACCAGCCGGCCGCATGGGAGGAGCCGACATGCAGACGCACAGCCGAGAGACCGAGCCGTCGGCCGAGGCCGAGGTACGCGACGAACTACGCGAGGCGTACGACCCCGAGGAGGACGACGAGGAGGACGACGAGAGCTGATGGTGCTACGTTTGCTACACCTCGAGGAGGTGGGGCCGATGGCGCGAACCATCCCGCATCGCGAGCTGCGCAACAACAGCAGCGCCGTCCTGCGCGACGTGCAGGCGGGCGAGAGCATCGCGATCAGCAACCACGGCGAGATCGTGGCGATCCTGGTGCCGCCGGCCAGTCGCCGGTCTAGTCTGCGGGTGCGTGAGGCCCGGGTCCGCGGCGGCCTGGCCGGACTCGAACGGGTCCGGCTCGACACGCCGGTACGGGAGCTCCTCGACGACCTCCGCGGCGAGCGGTGAGCGGTGAGCGCTCGATGAACGTCTACGTCGAGACGTCCGCCGCGGCGAAGCTGCTGATCGAGGAGCCGGAGTCGGGGGCGCTCGCCGACTACCTCGATGCCCGCCAGGACGCAGGGCTGCCGCTGGTGTCGAGCATGCTGCTCGAGACCGAGCTGCGCCGGCTCGCCACGCGAGTCGGACTGGACCAGGGCCGGGTCACCGAGGTGCTGGAACGCTTCGACCTCTACGAGCCCGATCGCGCCACCTTCGTCGAGGCCGGGCTGCTGCCCGGGCAACAGCTTCGGAGCCTGGACGCCCTGCATGTCGCCGTCGCGATCCGGGTCGAGGCGGTCGAGCTGGTCGCCTACGACCTCCGGCAGGCGGACGCCGCCCGGGCCGTCGGCCTCCGCGTCGTCGCACCGGTCAGCCACGAGGAGGTGTGACAGGACCGACAGCGTGCCGGGCCGGAACGACGCAGGCCCCGCTGATACTCTCGCAACTGACCGACATCCTTTAAGTCCCGTCCCGTGAGGCGGGGAAGGAGGTCCTGCGAAGCATGTCTCGCGACCTGACCGGCGCGCGCGAGGTACTCGACGGCGACGACGTCGCCCGGGCCTTGACGCGTATCGCCCACGAGGTGGTGGAGCGCAACAAGGGCGCCACCGACCTCGTCCTCCTCGGCATCCCGAAGCGCGGCGTCCCGCTCGCGCACCGGCTGGCCCAGCGGATCTCCGCGGTCGAGGGCATCGAGGTCCCCGTCGGGGCACTCGACGTCACCATGTACCGCGACGATCTGCGGCTGCGGCCGGCCCGGGCGCTCGAGCACACCGAGATCCCGCCCGGCGGGGTCGACGACCGCATCGTGGTGCTGGTCGACGACGTCCTGTTCTCGGGGCGCACCATCCGGGCGGCGCTGACGGCGCTCGAGGACATCGGGCGGCCGCGCGCGGTCCGGCTGGTCGTCCTCGTCGACCGCGGCCACCGCCAGCTGCCCATCCGCGCCGACCACGTCGGCAAGAACATCCCGACCAGCCTGGCCGAGAGCGTGAAGGTGCGGCTCACCGAGTCCGACGGCCACGACGGCGTCCTCCTCGACAAACCCGCCCGCGAGCCCGGCGAACCGGCCGAATCCGCCGAATCCGCCGAATCCGCCGAGGCGGCAGGAAGCGAGGTCGCCCCGTGATCCGCCACCTGCTCTCCGCCGGCGACCTCTCCCTCGAGGACGCCACGCTGGTGCTCGACACCGCCGACGAGATGGCCCGCCTGACCGAAGGCCGCGCCGTCAAGAAGCTGCCGACCCTGCGCGGCCGGACGGTGGTGAACCTCTTCTTCGAGGACTCCACCCGCACCCGCACGTCGTTCGAGCTCGCGGCGAAGCGGTTGTCGGCCGACGTCGTGAACTTCTCGGCCAAGGGGTCCAGCCTGTCGAAGGGCGAGAGCCTCAAGGACACCGCGCTGACGCTCGAGGCCATGGGCGCCGACGGCGTCGTCGTCCGGCACTCGTCGAGTGGCGCGCCGTACCGGCTGGCGACGTCGGGCTGGATCAACGCCTGCGTGGTCAACGCCGGCGACGGCACCCACGAGCATCCCACCCAGGCCCTGCTCGACGCGTTCACCATGCGCCGCCACCTGGGCGAGCTGGCCGGCAAGAAGATCGTCATCGTCGGCGACGTGCTGCACAGCCGCGTGGCGCGCAGCAACGTCCTGCTGCTGGCGACGCTCGGCGCGAAGGTCACGCTGGTCGCGCCGCCCACGCTGCTGCCCAACGGCGTCGACGCCTGGCCGTGCGCCACCAGCTACGACCTCGACGACGCCCTGGCCGGCGCCGACGCCGTCATGATGCTCCGCGTCCAGAACGAGCGCATGAACGCCGCGTTCTTCCCGTCGGCCCGCGAGTACAGCCGCCGCTACGGCCTCGACTCCCGCCGCCAGGCGCTCATGCCGCCCGAGGCGCTGGTCCTGCACCCCGGCCCGATGAACCGCGGCATGGAGATCACCGCCGAGGTCGCCGACAGCGCCCGCTCGGTCATCGTCGAGCAGGTCACCAACGGCGTCTACGTCCGCATGGCGGTCCTCTACCTGATGCTGGCGGGCACGAACACGACGGAGGAAGCGTGACCCCGATCCTGATCCAGAACGCGCGCGTCCTCGGCGGCGACCCGCAGGACATCCTCATCGACGACGGCGTCATCGTCGCCCTGGGCGCCGGGTTACGTCCCGAGGGGGAGCACAGCAGCGTCGACGCCACCGGCCTCATCGCCCTGCCCGGCCTCGTCGACCTGCACACCCACCTGCGCGAGCCCGGCCGCGAGGACGCCGAGACCGTCGAGACCGGCACGAAGGCGGCCGCTCGGGGCGGGTTCACCGCCGTCCACGCCATGGCCAACACCGACCCCGTCGCCGACACCGCCGGCGTCGTCGAACAGGTGTGGCGGCTCGGGCGCGAGGCCGGGCACGCCGACGTGCGCCCGGTCGGCGCCGTCACCATCGGGCTGAAGGGCGAGCGGCTGGCCGAGCTCGGCGCCATGGCCGAGTCCGCCGCGGGCGTGCGGGTCTTCTCCGACGACGGCCTGTGCGTCCACGACGCCCAGCTCATGCGCCGCGCGCTCGAGTACGTCAAGGCGTTCGACGGCGTCATCGCCCAGCACGCCCAGGAGCCGAGGCTCACCGAGGGCGCCCAGATGAACGAGGGCGAGCTGTCCGGCCGCCTCGGGCTGCGCGGCTGGCCGTGCGTCGCCGAGGAGGCGATCGTCGCCCGCGACGTCCTGCTGGCCGCGCACGTCGGCTCGCGGGTGCACATCTGCCACCTGTCCACGAAGGGCTCGGTCGAGATCGTCCGGCTGGCCAAGGAGCGCGGGCTGCCGGTGACGGCCGAGGTCACGCCGCACCACCTGCTGCTCACCGACGAGCTGGTGGCCGGCTACGACCCGCGCTACAAGGTCAACCCGCCGCTGCGCACCGCCGAGGACGTCGCGGCGCTGCGCGAGGCGCTGGCCGACGGCACCATCGACATCGTCGCCACCGACCACGCACCGCACCCGGTCGAGGCCAAGGACTGCGAGTGGGACGCCGCCGCGTTCGGCATGCTCGGCCTCGAGACCGCGCTGTCGGTCGTGCAGCACACCATGGTCGACACCGGGCTGCTCGACTGGGCCGGGGTCGCCGACCGCCTCTCGTTCGCGCCGGCCCGCATCGGCCGCTGCGACACCGGCGACGTCCCGCACGGGCGCCCCGTCGCCGCCGGCGAGCCGGCCAACCTCACCCTGGTCGACCCCAGCACCACGACCACCATCGACCCGTCGACGTCAGCGTCGCTGTCGCGGAACACGCCGTACGAGGGCATGAAGCTGCCGGGGACCGTCGTCGCGACGTTCCTGCGCGGCCGGCCCACGCACTCGATCACCGCAGGAACCACAGGGGGACACGCATGACGACCCGCGCACCGGCGCTGCTCGTGCTCGAGGACGGCCGGGCCTTCCGCGGCCATGCCTACGGCGCCGACGGCGAGACGTTCGGCGAGGCCGTCTTCTCCACCGGCATGACCGGCTACCAGGAGACGCTCACCGACCCGTCCTACCACCGCCAGGTCGTGGTGCAGACGGCGCCGCACATCGGCAACACCGGGGTCAACGACGACGACCCCGAGTCCGGCCGCATCTGGGTCGCCGGCTACGTGGTCCGCGACCCCGCCCGCCGCGCGTCGTCGTGGCGCAGCGAGCGCAGCCTCGACGAGGAGCTCGCCGCCCAGGGCGTCGTCGGCATCAGCGGCATCGACACCCGCGCGCTCACCCGTCACCTGCGCGAACGCGGCGCCATGCGGGTCGGCATCTCCACCGTCGAGACCGACCCCGACGCGCTGCGGCAGCGGGTGCTCGACAGCCCCGAGATGCTCGGCGCCGACCTCGCGGCCGAGGTCAGCACCCAGGAGCCCTACGTCGTGCCGGCCGACGGCGAGCGGCGGTTCACCGTCGTCGCCCTCGACCTCGGCATCAAGACCATGACGCCGCGGCGCATGGCCGAGCGCGGCATCGAGGTGCACGTGCTCCCCGCCACGGCGAGCATCGACGACGTCCTCGCGCACGAGCCCGACGGCCTGTTCCTGTCCAACGGCCCGGGCGACCCCGCGACGGCCGACGGCCCGATGCACGTCGTCCAGCAGGCGCTCGAGCGCGACCTGCCGTTCTTCGGCATCTGCTTCGGCAACCAGGTGTTCGGCCGCGCGCTCGGCTTCGGCACCTACAAGCTCGGCTACGGCCACCGCGGCATCAACCAGCCGGTCCAGGACCGCGGCACCGGCAAGGTCGAGGTGACGGCGCACAACCATGGCTTCGCGGTCGACGCCCCGCTCGACGGGACGACGGAGACGCCGTACGGCACCGCCGAGGTCAGCCACGTCTGCCTCAACGACGACGTCGTCGAGGGCCTGGCCCTGCGCGGCGGCGACGGCCGGCTCAAGGGCTTCTCCGTCCAGTACCACCCGGAGGCCGCGGCCGGCCCGCACGACGCCGCCTACCTGTTCGACCGGTTCACCGACGTCATGACGGCGGCAGCTGCGGCCTCGCAGCCCCAGAAGGAGGCCTGATGCCCAGGCGCACCGACATCGACAGCGTCATGGTCATCGGGTCCGGCCCGATCGTCATCGGCCAGGCCTGCGAGTTCGACTACTCCGGCACGCAGGCCTGCCGCGTGCTGCGGGCCGAGGGGCTGCGGGTCATCCTGGTCAACAGCAACCCGGCGACCATCATGACCGATCCCGACATCGCCGACGCCACCTACGTCGAGCCCATCACGCCGGAGTTCGTCGAGAAGGTCATCGCGCTCGAGCGGCCCGACGCGCTGCTGGCGACGCTGGGCGGGCAGACGGCGCTCAACACGGCGGTCGCGCTGCACGAGCGCGGCGTGCTCGAGCGGTTCGGCGTCGAGCTCATCGGCGCGTCCATCGACGCCATCGAGCGCGGCGAGAACCGCGAGTCGTTCAAGAAGATCGTCGAGGAGGTCGGCGGCGAGACCGCCCGCTCGGAGATCTGCCACTCCATGGACGACTGCCTGACCGCGGTGCAGAACCTCGGCTACCCGGTCGTCGTCCGGCCCTCGTTCACCATGGGCGGCGCGGGCTCGGGCATGGCGTTCGACGAGGACGACCTGCGCCGCATCGCCGGCGCCGGCCTCGACGCGTCGCCGACCACCGAGGTGCTCCTCGAGGAGTCCATCCTCGGCTGGAAGGAGTACGAGCTCGAGGTCATGCGCGACGGCGCGGACAACGTCGTGATCGTCTGCTCCATCGAGAACGTCGACCCCATGGGTGTGCACACGGGCGACTCCGTCACCGTCGCGCCGGCCATGACGCTCACCGACCGCGAGTACCAGATCATGCGCGACCAGGCCATCGCGATCATCCGGGCGGTCGGCGTCGACACCGGCGGCTGCAACATCCAGTTCGCGGTCGACCCCGCCGACGGCCGGCTCATCGTCATCGAGATGAACCCGCGCGTCTCCCGGTCCAGCGCGCTGGCCAGCAAGGCGACCGGCTTCCCGATCGCGAAGATCGCGGCGAAGGTCGCGCTCGGCTACACGCTGGACGAGATCCCGAACGACATCACGGGGGAGACCCCGGCCTCGTTCGAGCCGACGCTGGACTATGTCGTGGTCAAGGCGCCGCGGTTCGCGTTCGAGAAGTTCCCGGCCGCCGACTCCACGCTGACCACGCACATGAAGAGCGTCGGCGAGGCCATGGCCATCGGCCGCAACTTCACCGAGGCGCTGCAGAAGGCGCTGCGCTCGCTCGAGAAGTCCGACGGCGCGCTCGACTTCGCAACCGACCCGGGCGACAAGGCCGAGCTGACGGCGAGGGTCGCCCGGCCCTACGACGGGCGGCTGCGCGACGTCGTCGACGCCCTGCGCGCCGGGGCCACCGTCGACGAGCTCTACGCCAGCACGCGCATCGACCCCTGGTTCCTCGACCAGCTGCTGCTGCTCACCGAGGTCGCCACCGAGGTCCGCGACGCCGCCCAGCTCACCCCGGACGTGCTGCGCGAGGCCAAGCGGCACGGGTTCTCCGACGTCCAGCTGGCGGCGCTGCGCGGCACGTCACCCGAGGTCCTGAGGGGCGTCCGGCACGCGCTGGGCATCCGGCCGGTGTACAAGACCGTCGACACCTGCGCCGCCGAGTTCGCCGCCAGGACGCCGTACCACTACTCGTCCTACGACGAGGAGACCGAGGTCGGGCCGCGCGAGAAGCCCGCCGTCATCATCCTGGGCAGCGGCCCGAACCGCATCGGCCAGGGCATCGAGTTCGACTACTCGTGCGTGCACGCGGCCATGGCGCTGCACGAGGCCGGCTACGAGACCGTCATGGTCAACTGCAACCCCGAGACGGTGTCGACCGACTACGACACGTCGGACCGGCTGTACTTCGAGCCGCTGACGCTCGAGGACGTGCTCGAGGTCGTCCACGCCGAGTCGCAGGCCGGCCCCGTCGCCGGCGTCATCGTGCAGCTCGGCGGACAGACGCCGCTGGGCCTGGCCGCCGCGCTGGCCGAGGCGGGCGTCCCGATCGTGGGCACCTCGCCGAAGGCGATCGATCTGGCCGAGGACCGCGGCTCGTTCGGCCGGGTGCTGGGCGAGGCCGGGCTGCCGGCGCCGAAGCACGGCACGGCCAGCTCGTTCGCCGAGGCCCGCGACATCGCCCACACCATCGGCTACCCGGTGCTGGTGCGGCCGTCGTACGTGCTCGGCGGGCGCGGCATGGAGATCGTCTACGACGACGACACGCTGGCCGACTACATCGGCCGGGCCACTCAGGCCAGCCCCGAGCACCCGGTGCTGGTCGACCGGTTCCTCGATGACGCCGTCGAGATCGACGTCGACGCGCTGTACGACGGCGACGAGCTGTACCTCGGCGGGGTCATGGAGCACATCGAGGAGGCCGGCATCCACTCCGGCGACTCCGCGTGCGCGCTGCCGCCCATCACGCTGGGCCGCGACGAGCTGACCCGCATCAAGGCCTCCACCGAGGCCATCGCCCGCGGCGTGGGCGTGCGCGGCCTGCTGAACGTGCAGTACGCGCTGGCCGGCGACGTCCTCTACGTGCTCGAGGCCAACCCGCGCGCCTCGCGGACGGTGCCGTTCGTGTCCAAGGCCACCGGGGTCCCGCTGGCGAAGGCCGCGGCCCGGGTCATGCTCGGCGCCTCCATCGCCACCCTGCGCGACGAGGGGCTGCTCCCGGCCGACGGCGACGCCGTCGACCTGCCCGCCGACGCCCCGGTCGCCGTCAAGGAGGCGGTGATGCCGTTCAACCGCTTCCGCACGCCCGACGGCCGCACCGTCGACACCCTGCTCGGCCCCGAGATGCGCTCGACCGGCGAGGTCATGGGCATCGACGAGCAGTTCGGCACCGCGTTCGCCAAGTCCCAGTCCGCGGCGTTCGGCGCGCTGCCCACGGCCGGGACGGTGTTCGTGTCGCTGGCCAACCGCGACAAGCGGCACATGATCTTCCCGGTCAAGCGGCTGGCCGACCTCGGCTTCACCATCCTGGCCACCGCCGGCACCGCCGAGGTGCTGCGCCGCAACGGCGTCGAGGCCGAGGTCGTGCGCAAGCGCTGGGTCGGCCACGAGCGCGACGGCACCCCGACCATCATCGGGCGCATCCTCGCCGGCGACGTCGACCTCATCATCAACACCCCCAGCGGCACCACCACCGGCGGCAGCCCCCGCGCCGACGGCTACGAGATCCGCCGCGCCGCCATCCAGGGCAACATCCCCTGCATCACCACCACGCAGGGCCTGGCTGCGGCGGTGCAGGGCATCGAGTCGCTGCGCGCCGAGTCGGTGGGGGTCCGGTCGCTGCAGTCGTGGGCGGAGCGCGTGTGACGGCGTACGACCTGCTGTTCCGGCGGGTGCTGTCGAGGCTCGACGCCGAGACGGCACACAAAGGGGCGTTCGCGGCCATGCGGCTGGCGGCGCGGGTGCCAGGCCTGGCCGCGTACGGACGGCGCCGGCTCACCCCGTCCGGCGGCGCGGCCGGGGGACCGGCCGGGGGAGTCGAGGCGTTCGGGCTGCACTTCCCTGGCCCGCTCGGCCTCGCCGCCGGGTTCGACAAGAACGCCGCCGGCATCGACAGCCTGGCCGGCCTCGGGTTCGCGTTCGTCGAGGTCGGCACCGTCACCGGGCGCCCGCAGCCGGGCAACCCGAAGCCGCGGCTGCACCGCCTGGTCGCCGACCGCGCCGTCGTCAACCGCATGGGCTTCAACAACGACGGCGCCGCGGTGGTGGCCGCCCGGCTGGCCCGGCGCCGGCGTCGACGGGGTGCGCTGCCGGTCGTCGTCGGGGTCAACATCGGCAAGTCCAAGGTCGTGCCCGAGGCCGAGGCGATCAGCGACTACGAGGCCAGCACCCGGCTGCTCGCGCCGTACGCCGACTACCTGGTGGTCAACGTCAGCTCGCCGAACACCCCGGGCCTGCGCGACCTGCAGGCCGTCGAGCTGCTCCGGCCGCTGCTCACCGCCGTGCGGGCGCAGGCCGACGCCGTCACGTCGCGCCGGGTGCCGCTGCTGGTGAAGATCGCCCCCGACCTCAGCGACGACGACGTCCTGGCGGTGGCGAAGCTGGCGGTCGAGCTCGAGCTCGACGGCATCATCGCCACCAACACCACCATCGGGCGCGACGGGCTGCGTTCCACGCCCATCGCCGTCGAGCGGGCCGGCGCCGGCGGGCTGTCCGGCGCGCCGCTGGCCGAGCGGTCGCTCGAGGTGCTGCGGCTGCTGCGGGGGAGCGTGGGTGAGCAGCTCACGCTGGTCTCCGTCGGCGGCATCAGCACCGCCGAGGACGCCCACGCGCGGCTGAAGGCCGGCGCCACGCTGGTCCAGGCCTACACCGCGTTCATCTACGGCGGCCCGTTCTGGCCGGCTCGCGTGCAGCGCGACCTCGCCCGCCTGCTGGCCGAGGACTGAGGAGGACCCGTGACCCAGACGTTCGGGCGGCGGCTGCACGCGGCCATGGGGGAGCGCGGGCCGTTCTGCGCCGGCGTCGACCCGCACCCGGGCCTGCTGGCGGCCTGGGGGCTCGACGACGATGCCGCCGGGTTAGAGCGGTTCTCGCGCACGGCCGTGGAGGCGCTCGGCGACACCGTCGCGCTGCTCAAGCCGCAGTCGGCGTTCTTCGAGCGGCACGGGTCGCGCGGCGTCGCGGTGCTCGAGCGGGTCATCGCCGACGCCCGGGCGGTCGGCGCGCTGGTGCTGCTCGACGTCAAGCGCGGCGACATCGGCTCGACCATGCAGGCCTACGCCGACGCCTACTGCGACCCCGCCTCGCCGCTGTGCGCCGACGCGGTCACCGTCTCGCCGTACCTGGGCTTCGAGTCGCTGCGTCCGGTGCTCGACACCGCGCTGGCGCACGGCAACGGCGTCTTCGTGCTCGCGCTGACGTCCAACCCCGAGGGCCCCGAGGTGCAGCACGCCGTCCGCCCCGACGGCCGCACCGTCGCCGGGACCATGCTCGGCCACGTCCGGGCCGCCAACGCCGCCGCCCTGGCCGACGGCGACCCGCTCGGCAGCGTCGGGGTCGTCGTCGGGGCCACGACCGGCGGGAACGGCGAGGATCTGGCCGTCGGCGGGCCGCTGCTGGCGCCCGGCATCGGGGCCCAGGGCGCCACCGTCGAGGACCTCGCGACGGTGTTCGGGCCGGCATTGGCGCAGGTGGTACCGTCCGCGTCCCGCGAGGTCCTGGGCGCCGGGCCGGACCCCGAAGCGCTTCGCCGAGCCGCCCGCCGAACCATCGACGACGTCCGTGACCTGCTGATTCGTGCCTCGGCAGGAGCCTGACCGGCGTCGATCCCGCGACTTCCGGCGCGACACGCGGGGGACCTTGCACCGCGGATTCATATGGACAGGTACGGTGGATTGCGTTGCTGACCTGGTGCTTCACTCGCTAGGTTCCTAAAACAAGGCCATCGTTCACGGTGGTCGGACCCACATCCACACAACGACACAACAGAGGTGACCCGCTCGTGGCGCTCCCTAACCTGACTCCCGAACAGCGCGCGGCCGCTCTCGAGAAGGCTGCCGAAGCTCGCCGGGAGCGTGCGGAGGTCAAGAACCGCCTGAAGAACGCTGGAGCCCGTCTCGGTGACGTGCTCAAGGAAGGCGAGAAGAATGAGGTCATCGGCAAGATGAAGGTTTCCGCCCTCCTCGAGTCGATGCCCGGCGTCGGTAAGGTCCGCGCCAAGCAGATCATGGAGGAGATCGGCATCGCCGAGACCCGTCGCGTGCGTGGCCTGGGCGCCAACCAGTCGGCGGCGCTGATCGAGCGTTTCGGCGGTTGAGCCTGCACGCGTCCCATCCGCAGTCGGCCCCGCGGGTCATCGTCCTGTCGGGGCCGACTGCGGTCGGAAAGACGACCGTCGTCAAGAAGCTGCGCGCCGCCCACCCGGAGTTGTGGATCTCGGTGTCCACGACCACCCGGCCGCCGCGGCCGCGCGAGATCGACGGTGAGCACTACCACTTCGTCGACGACGCCACGTTCGACAAGATGATCGAGCAGGGCGAGTTCCTCGAGTGGGCCGTGGTCCACAAGCGGGCGAAGTACGGCACGCCGCGGGGGCCGGTCGAGCGTGCGCTCGGCAACGGTCACTCGGTGCTGCTCGAGATCGACCTGCAGGGTGCGCGGCAGGTCAGGGAGACCATCCACGACGCGCTGTTCGTGTTCCTCGCACCGCCGAGCTGGGACGAGCTGGTCCGCCGGCTCATCGGGCGCGGCACCGAGACCGAGGCCGAGCGCGACCGGCGCCTGGCCACGGCCCGCGAGGAGCTGGCATCGGAGGCCGAGTTCGACGTCACGCTCGTCAACACGGACGTCGAGACGGTTTGCGAAGAGTTGGTAGCCTTGATGCGTACACCCCACTTGACAAGCCCGGAGGCATGAGCGTGTCCGGTACCCAAGGCGTTGCCGAGGGCATCACCTATCCCCCCATCGACGACCTGCTGGCCAAGACCGACTCCAAGTACGGTCTGGTCATCTACGCGGCCAAGCGCGCGCGGCAGATCAACGCCTACTACTCGCAGCTGGGCGAGGGCCTGCTCGAGTACGTCGGCCCGCTCGTCGAGACGCACGTCCAGGAGAAGCCGCTGTCCATCGCGCTGCGCGAGATCGACGCGGGCCTGCTGACGGCCGAGCACATCGACCCGAACGACATCGACGCCGAGATCCCGGTCGCGCCCGCGACGGCCAAGGCGGACGAGCCCGCGGCCGAGCAGAGCTGACGACGTAGCCGGCGACATGGCGGAACCCGCCGGGTCAGGCGACATCGATGGTGTGTGAAGGGCCGGAGGTCCTCCCAACCATCGATCCGTCGCTGAGAGATTTCGAAAGGTCGGAAGCGTCGCATGACCCGGCAGATTGAAATCGTCCTCGGCGTCGGGGGTGGCATCGCCGCCTACAAGATCGCCGAGGTGCTGCGCCGGCTCACCGAGTCCGGCCACGGCGTCACCGTGGTTCCCACCAGGTCGGCCCTCCGTTTCGTCGGAGAGCCGACCTGGGCCGCGTTGTCGGGCCGTCCGGTGCACACCGAGGTCTTCGACGACGTGCACGAGGTGCCGCACGTGCGCATCGGCCGACACGCCGATCTGGTGCTGGTGGCGCCGGCGACGGCGGACCTCATGGCCCGCGCGGTGGCCGGCATGGCCGACGACCTCCTGACGTCCACCCTGCTCACGGCGCGTGGGCCGGTCATCTTCGTGCCGGCCATGCACACCGAGATGTGGGAGCACCCGGCCACCGTCGCCAACGTCGAGACGCTGCGCAAGCGCGGCGCGCTCGTCGTCGAGCCCGCGGTGGGCCGGCTCACCGGCGCCGACACCGGCAAGGGCCGGCTGCCCGAGCCCGCCGACATCGTCGCCTACGTCACCGACGTGCTGGGCCGCGGCGGCGCCGGACCGGACCTCACCGGCCGGCACGTCGTCGTCTCCGCGGGCGGCACCCGCGAGCACCTCGACCCCGTCCGGTTCCTGGGCAACCGCTCGTCCGGGCGGCAGGGCTACGCGCTGGCCCGGGCCGCGGCCGCGCGCGGCGCCCGGGTCACGCTGGTCGCGGCCAACGTGGCGCTGCCCGACCCCGCCGGCGTCGACCTCGTCCGCGTCGGGTCGGCCGCGCAGCTCTTCGACGCCATGGTGGCCGCGGCGGCCGACGCCGACGCCGTGGTCATGGCCGCCGCCGTCGCCGACTTCCGGCCGGCCGCGTACACCGACACGAAGATCAAGAAGTCGGCCGACGGCTCGTCGCCGGTCATCGAGCTGGAACGCACCGCCGACATCCTGGCCCACCTGGCCGCGCACCGGCCCAGCCCCGCGCAGGTGGTGGTCGGGTTCGCCGCCGAGACCGGCGACGCCTCCGGCAGCGTCCTCGACCACGGCCGGGCCAAGCTGGCCTCCAAGGGCTGCGACCTGCTGGTGGTCAACGAGGTGGGCGCCGACCGCGGCTTCGAGTCCGAGGACAACGCCGCCGTCATCCTGAGCGCCGACGGCGGCTCCGTCGCCGTCGAGAACGGCCCCAAGTCCGCGCTCGCCCACGTCGTCTGGGACCTCGTCCGCGACCGGCTCTGAGCCGCGGCAGCGCCCTCGCTGCACCCTCGCCGCACCCCAAGTGTGCGGATTCCCTCATTTCGGTCTCGAATCGAACACGCGGCGCCCTGCTGGGACGTTTCAGCGCTACGGTGATGGAGTCGACACATGAGACGGTGCTGAATTAACAGAAGATGTTATCTTGACACCAACCTCGACGAGGACTTCAATGGCGACATTCGACGGGGCGCGTTCCTGCGGCTGCCGTGTACAGAACCTCACAGGGAGACGTTCAATGAAGACGCGAATCCTGACGTCGGGCGCCTCGGCGCTGGTGCTGGCCGCCGCTCTCGCCGCGTGTGGCGGCGGCGGTGACGAGACGGAAGGCTCCGGTGGCGACGGCGGCGGTGGGGGCGGGACCCTCACCTACTGGGCGAGCAACCAGGGCGCCAGCCTCGACAACGACATGGAGATCCTGACTCCCGAGATCGAGAAGTTCGAGGAGCAGACCGGGATCCAGGTCGACGTCGAGGTCGTGCCGTGGTCCGATCTCACCAACAACACGCTGGCCGCCGCCGTCAGCGGCCAGGGCCCTGACGTCATCAACATCGGCAACACCAACGCCGTCACGTTCCAGTCGACCGGCGCGTTCCACGAGTTCAGCGACGAGGACTTCGAGCAGCTCGGCGGCGAGGACCGGTTCGTCGACTCCGCTCTGGGGACGGCCGGCGCCGAGGGCCAGCCGCCCACGTCGATCCCGCTCTACAGCCAGGTCTACGCGCTCTACTACAACAAGCAGCAGTTCGCCGACGCCGGCCTCGAGCCGCCGGCCACCTGGGAGGACCTGGTGTCTGCCGCCCAGGCGCTGACCGACGCCGACGCCGGCCGCTACGGCATCGTCCTGCCCGGTGGTGTCGTCAACGCGAGCATGCACATGGCCTTCATCCTCAGCGAGCAGGACGGCGGCTCGGCGTTCGACGACGACGGCAAGCCGACCTTCACGTCCGACGGCATGGTCGCCGGCGTCAAGCGCTACGTCGACCTGCTCAGCGAGTACCACGTGGTCAACCCGAGCGTCGCGCAGTTCACCGAGGGCCCGCAGGCGGCCGGCGAGTTCGCCCAGGGCAACGCCGCGATGCTCATGGCGCAGACGGCGTCGATGAACGTGCTGCGCGAGAACGGCATGACGCCGGACCAGTACGGCATCGTCCCGATCCCGTCGCCCCAGGGCGGCGACCAGATCGGCAGCTTCGTCGCCGGCACGAACATCTCGATCTTCGAGAACACCGACAACCTCGACGCCGCCCTGCAGTTCGTGGAGTTCATGACCAGCGACGAGGAGCAGCAGATCCTGAACGAGGCGTACACGTCGCTGCCGGTCATCGAGGGCCTGCAGCCGACCTTCGAGGCCGAGCCGGACCAGCTCGAGACGTGGGCGACCATCGTCGCCGACTACGCGAAGCCGCTGCCGCTGGTGCCGGAGATCCAGGCGTTCCAGGCCAACGTCGGCGAGGCGGTCGTGTCCCTGATCGCCAAGGCGGCGTCGGGCGGCACGGTCAGCGAGGACGACGTGCGCGCGGCCCTCGACGAGGCGCAGCAGAAGATGGGCGCGACGTCTTGACCGAGGCCCGGACGAGCGAGGCCCGGCCGGCGGGGGGCATCCCGTCGGCCGGTGCCCCGGCAACGCCCGGCGGCCCGCGTACCGACGCGGGCCGCCGGAGCGGCGTCGGCAACGGTGGCGACGGCCGCCGCGGCTCCGGGTCGTGGGTGGCCCGGCGGCTGCGCGGCCCGGACGGGCGGTGGAGCTGGGCGCGCATCACGCCGTACCTGCTGATCCTGCCCGCCATCCTGCTCGAGCTGCTGATCCACGTGGTCCCCATGGGCGTCGGCATCTGGATGAGCTTCATCCGGCTGACGCAGTTCTTCATCACCAACTGGGGCGCCGCGCCGTTCGCCGGCTTCGGCAACTACGCCGTCGCGCTGGACTTCGACAACCCGCTGGGCCGGCAGCTGCTGCAGTCGTTCGGCATCACGCTGGTGTTCACGATCCTGGTGGTCGGCATCTCGTTCGTCTTCGGCATGAGCGCGTCGCTGGTGCTGCAGAAGTACATGCGCGGCCGCGGCGCCCTGCGCACGCTGTTCCTGGTGCCGTACGCGCTGCCGGCGTACGCGGGCATCATCACCTGGAAGTTCATCCTCCAGCGCGACAACGGCCTGCTCAACGAGTTCCTGGTGAACACGCTCGGGGTGGTCGACAATCCGCCGTTCTGGCTGATCGGTGGCAACGCGTTCCTGTCCGTGGTCATCGTCTCGATCTGGCAGCAGTGGCCGTTCGCGTTCCTCATGACCATGGCCGGCATGCAGGCGATCCCCGACGACGTGTACCAGGCGGCCTCCATCGACGGCGCCGGCATCTGGCAGCAGACCCGCTACATCACGCTCGGCATGATGCGCCCGGTCAACTCGGTGCTGCTCCTGCTGCTGTTCCTGTGGACGTTCCGCGAGTTCAACACCCCGTTCGTGCTCTTCGGGGACGTGCCGCCGGACTCCGCGAACCTGCTGACCGTGCACATCTACACCAACTCGTTCATCCAGTGGAACTTCGGGCTGGGCTCGGCGATGTCCGTGCTGCTCATGTTGTTCCTCGTCGTGGTGGCCGGCGTGTGGGCGCTGTGGAACAGGAAGGTGCGCCGCGATGCGTGAGCAGTTGTCGTTCCGGATCTTCCGGTGGGTGGTGCTGGTCCCGCTGGCGCTGTTCACGCTGATCCCGCTGTACGTCATGGTGACGTCGGCGCTGAAGCCGTTGCGCGACGTGCAGGGCGACTTCCAGTGGTGGCCCAGCAACATGACGCTGCAGCCGTTCATCGACATCTGGTCGACGGTGCCGTTGGGGAAGTACTTCGTGAACAGCCTGGTCGTGTGCACCGTCGCGACCATCGCCAGCGTGATCATCGCGATCTTCGCCTCGTACGCCATCTCGCGGTACCGCTTCCGCGGCCGCGGCGCGTTCTCGGGCGTCATCCTGTCGACGCAGATGTTCCCCGGCGTGCTGTTCCTGCTGCCGCTGTTCATCATCTTCGTCAACATCGACCGCTGGCTGGGCTTCACCTTCCTGTACCAGACCCGCCTCGGCCTCATCGTCACCTACCTGACGTTCACGCTGCCTTTCTCGATCTGGATGCTGGCCAGCTACTTCGACGGCATCCCGCGCGACCTCGACGAGGCGGCCCGGGTCGACGGCACGTCGGCTATGGGCGCGCTCTGGCGGGTCGTGCTGCCGGCCGCCCGGCCGGGCGTCATCGCCGTCGCCGTCTACTCCTTCATGACGGCGTGGGGCGAGATCCTGTTCGCCTCACAGATGACGAACAGCGCCACCAGAACGCTCTCGATCGGGCTGCAGAGCTACTCGACCGAGGTCAACGTCTACTGGAACCAGATCATGGCGGCCTCGCTCGTGGTGAGCGTGCCCATCGTCGTCGGGTTCCTGTTCCTGCAGCGCTACCTCGTCGCCGGGCTCACGGCCGGCGCGGTGAAGTGAGGCGCGCGATGCCTCTGGACGTGATCTGCGTCGGCACGGCCACCGTCGACACCATCGCGGTGGTCGACCGGATGCCGGCCGCCGACGATCGCGTCGTCGCGGAGCCGTTCGTCACCGCGTGCGGCGGACCGGCCGCCACGGCCGCCGTCGCGCTGGCCCGCCTCGGCGCCCGCGTGGGCTTCTGCGGCGTGGTCGGCGACGACGACGCCGGGCGGCTGGTCCGGGCCGGCTTCGAGCACGAGGGCGTCGACACCACCTGGCTGCGCACGGTCCCCGGTGTGGCGACCACCACCAGCCTGGTCATCGCGGCGCGGTCGGGGAGCACCCGGGCCATCGTCACCACGGCCCAGCACGCGCCGTCGCCCGACGACGTCCCGGCCGGCGCCGCCACCTGGCTGCACGCCGACCAGACCGGATACCGGAGCGCGCTGGCCGCCGTCCGCTCCGGGACGCGCGGGGCGGGGTCGCGGCTGAGCCTCGACGCCGGCAACCCGATCCCGGGGCTCGACCTCGCCGGCGTCGACCTCTACGTCCCGACCACCGCGGCGCTCGCCCGCGAGTTCGGCACCGACGACGTCGACGAAGGCCTGTGCGCCGCCGCGAAGGCCGGGGCCGGCGCCGTCGTCGCGACCGCCGGGTCCACCGGCAGCCATGTGCTCGACGGCGACGACGTCACCGTGGTCGCGCCGTTCCGCGTCGACGTCGCCTCCACCATCGGCGCCGGCGACGTGTTCCACGGCGCGCTGCTCGCCGGGCTGGTCGGCGGCGGCACCCTCGCCGAGGCCGCCCGGCTGGCCAACGCCGTCGCCGCGCTGTCCTGCCGTGCCCTCGACGGGCGCTCGGCCATCCCGAGCCGCGCCGAGGCCGACGCCCTACTGCTTGCCCAGCACCGCCACGACACAGGAGACACGCATGACGAGTGACCAGACGCCCGCCGACCTGCTGGCCCCGTTGCGGACCGAGGACGGCGGATTCGCCATGGTCGCACTCGACCAGCGGGAGTCCCTGCGCCGCATGTTCCCCCTCACCGACGACGGCGCCGAGGCCGGCGACGACGCCCTGCGCGAGTTCAAGGCGACCGCCACCCGGGTGCTCTCGCCGCTCGCGTCGGCCGTCCTGCTGGACCGGCCCTACGCCGTCACCGACGCCCGCCCGGCCGAGCTGGCGCCGTCGTCGGGGCTGATCCTGGCCGCCGACGTGCTCGAGCAGCCGCCGGGTCTCCCGGTCCTCACGACCTGGCTGGACGACGTCGTCACCCCCGAGTTCGTCGAGCGGGTCGGCGCCGTGGCGCTGAAGTTCCTGGTCATCTGGCGCGAGGGCGTCGAGGTGGCCGAGCGGGCCGACCTCGTCGGCCGGTTCGTCGAGCTGGCCCGCGAGGCCGGCGTCGCCGGCCTGGTCGAGGGGATCGTCCGGCCCGCCGACGCCGACGAGTGGACCGACCCGGCCGCCCGGCACGACGCGATCCTCGCCGCCGCGGCCGAGCTCTCCGCCCTCGGCGGCGACATCTACAAGGCCGAGGTGCCGGGCTACGTCCCGGGCGACCTCGGGCTGGTCGAGGAGCACGCGAAGCGGCTGACGGAGGTCGTCCCCGGCCCGTGGGTGGTGCTGTCGAACGGCGTCGAGCGACCCGACTTCGCCGACGCCGTGCGCGCCTCCTGCGCCGGCGGCGCGTCGGGGTTCCTCGCCGGCCGCGCCATCTGGGCCGACACCGTCGCCGAGGCCGACCACGAGGCCGCTTTGACCGAAAGGTCGACACGCCGTCTGCAGGACCTCACGAGGATCGTCGCGGACACCGCGCGTCCGTACAGTCGTCACCAGTCGCGTGAGAGGTGAGTGAGATGACGGTCGAAGAGAACTTCCGATATACGTCCGCCCCCGAGCGCCGTGAGCGGCTGGTCCAGTTCATCGGCGATCAGGGCTACTGCACCATCAGCGAGCTGTCCCGGGCCTTCGCGGTGTCCGAGATGACCATCCGGCGCGACGTCATGCGGCTGGTCGAGAGCGGCCGGGTGCGCGGCTTCCGCGGCGGCGTCGGCTCGCTGTCGCGCAAGGACATGCTCGGCAGCGACTACCAGTTCCGCGACCACAAGATGGGCGAGGCCAAGCGCGCCATCGCGGCCCGGGCGATCGAGCTGGTCACCGAGAAGTCCATCATCGCGATCGACGCCGGCACCACCGCCAGCCAGGTCGCCGCGCAGCTGCCGCCCGACCGCGACGTCAAGGTCGTCACCAACTCCTTCCCGGTGGTCTCCAACCTCATCGGCAACGGCGGCGCCGAGGTCATCTGCCTCGGCGGCACGCTGCACCCGGAGTCGCTCTCGTTCGACGGCCCCGCGACCCTCGCCGCCATCGAGAACCTGCAGGTCGAGATGTTGTTCCTGGCCGCCAGCGGGGTCAACGAGCGCGGCGCGTTCTGCGGCAACGGGTTCGACGCCATCACCAAGCGCGCGCTTATCGAGGTCGCCGAGCGGGTGGTGCTGCTCATCGACTCCTCGAAGTTCGCCAGTTCCGCCATGGTGAAGATCTGCGACTGGGACGCCATCGACCGCGTCATCGTCGACGACGGCATCAGCGACGAGCAGGAGCGCATCCTCGAGCAGAACGAGGTCGACGTCGTCAAGGTGGCGGTGCCGACCGAGAACGGCCAGCCGGTCGCGGCGGCCGACGGCGTGGCCCGGTGACCGCCGGGGCTGCTGCTGCCGCGGACATCGCCGTCATCGCCGGTGACGGCATCGGGCTCGAGGTGGTGCCGGCAGCCATCTCGTGTCTGGACCGGGTCGCCTCGGTGCACGGGCTGACGCTGCGCTGGAACCACCTCGACTGGGGCTCGGACTACTTCCGCGCGCACGGGCGCATGCTGCCGGTCGACGGCCTCGAGACGCTGGCGAAGCACGACGCGATCTTCCTCGGCGCCGTCGGCGTGCCCGACATCCCCGACGTCGAGACGCTGTGGGGGCTGCTGATCCCGATCCGGCGGACCTTCGACCAGTACGTCAACCTGCGGCCGGTGAAGACGCTGCCCGGCGTGCGCTCGCCGCTGGCCGACGACCGCCCCGTCGACCTCGTGATCGTCCGCGAGAACACCGAGGGGGAGTACTCCGAGGTGGGCGGGCGCTCGCACCGCGGGCAGCCGCACGAGCTCGCCGTCCAGGAGGCGCTGTTCACCCGGCCCGGCATCACCCGGGTCGCGCGCTACGCGACCGCGCTGGCGGCGTCGCGGCGTGGCGGGCTGACGTCGGCCACGAAGAGCAACGGCATCGTGCACACCATGCCGTTCTGGGACGAGGTCGTGCGGTCGGTGGTGTTGGAATCGCCGGATGTCGAGCTGCGCAGCGAGCTGATCGACGCGCTGGCCGCCAGCCTGGTGCTGCGGCCCTGGGACTACGACGTCATCGTCGCCTCGAACCTCTTCGGCGACATCCTCTCCGACCTCGCCGGCGCCGTCACCGGGTCCATCGGGTCCGCGCCGAGCGCCAACCTCAACCCCGAGCGCGTGCACCCGTCGATGTTCGAGCCGGTGCACGGGTCCGCCCCGGACATCGCCGGCCAGGGCGTGGCGAACCCCGTCGGGCAGCTGTGGAGCGGGGCGCTCATGCTGTCGCACCTCGGGCACGCCCGGGCGGCGGCGCACCTGATCGCGGCGTTCGAGGCGGCGCTGGCCGACGGCGTCCGCACCCGCGACCTCGGCGGCACCGACGGGACCGCCGACGTCACCCGAGCCGTGCTGGAGCGGATCGACCGGCTGGCGGAGTCGTACGTGACGGAGGAGGCGAACCGTGTCGGCTGAGCAGCTGCTGTACCTCGACGGGTCCTGGGTGCCGGGCGACGGCGTCCAGGAGGTCCGCGACCGGTGGACGGGCGCGGTGCTCGGGACGGTGGCCGTGGGCGGCGCGGTGCACGCGCGGCTGGCGGTCGACGCCGCTTGTGGCGCGTTGGGGCGACCGTTCGACGTGCCGGCGCGGTCGCGGGTGCTGACGGCGGTGGCTGCCGCCGTTGCCGACCGTGCTGAGGAGTTCGCCGACGCGATCGTCGCCGAGACCGGCAAGCCCGTCACCGCCGCCCGCGGCGAGGTCGGCCGCGCCGTCGAGACCCTGACCTGGGCCGCCGAGGAGGCGAAGCGCCTCACCGGTGAGGTCGTCGCACTCGACGCCGTCGAGGCCGGCGCCGGGACGCTCGCGTTCACCGTGGCCGAGCCGCGCGGCGTCGTCGCCGCGATCACGCCGTTCAACTTCCCGCTCAACCTCGTGCTGCACAAGGTGGCGCCCGCCCTCGCCGCCGGTAACGCCGTCGTGCTGAAGCCGTCGGACAAGGCGGTGCTCGTGGCCGGGCTGCTGGTGGCCGCGTTCGCCGACGCCGGGCTGCCCGTGGGACGGTTGAACCTGGTCACCGGGCCGCCGGCCGAGATTGTCGACGCCTGGATCGACGACCCGCGCGTGGCCGTGCTGACGTTCACCGGGTCCAGTCGCGTCGGGTGGGAGCTCAAGGCGCGGTCGCCGCGGAAGCGGCACGTGCTCGAGCTCGGCTCCACCACCGCCATGGTCGTCCGCGCCGACGCCGACCTGCCGCGGGCCGCCGCTGACGCCGTCACCGCGGCCCTGTCGAACTCGGGACAGGCGTGCGTGTCGCTGCAGCGGGTGTACGTGGAGCGCGCGGTCGTGTCGGAGTTCGTCGAGGAGCTGGCGACGCGCATGGGTGCGGTCGCGTCCGGCGACCCGCGGCTGCCGTCGACCATGGTGGGTCCGCTGATCACAGCGGAGGCGACATCGCGCCTGGTGGGGACCATCGAGGCGGCGGTGGCCGACGGCGCCCGCGTGGTGACCGGCGGGACGGTGTCGGCCGACGGCGTGCTGGCGCCCACGCTGCTGGTCGACGTCGACGACAAGAGCCGCATCGTCTGCGAAGAGGCGTTCGGCCCCGTGGTCAGCGTCATCGAGGTCGACTCGCTGGCCGACGCGCTGGCCCGGGTGAACGGGTCGGACGACGGCCTCAACACGTCGATCTACACCGGCGACCTGGCGTCGGCGCTGACCTATGCGCGGTCGGCCGAGGCGGGCAGCGTCCTGGTCAACATGCCGCCGTCGTTCCGCGCCGACCACATGCCCTACGGCGGCGTGAAGGACTCCGGGCAGGGCACCGAGGGCGTCCGCTACGCCATCGAGGAGCTGCTGCACCACAAGCTGGTGGTGCTCAAGCCGTGACCCGTTCGCGCGGATAGGCTCGGCGGGTGGAGTACATCGACATCGGCGGGACGGGGCCGCGCGGCTCGGTCATCACGCTCGGGTGCATGCGCATCGACCAGCTGTCCGAGAGCGAGGTCGCCGGGCTCATTGGGACCGCCGTCGACGCCGGCATCACGGTCTTCGACCACGCCGACATCTACGGCGGCGGCCGCTGCGAGGAGGTCTTCGGCGCCGCCCTGGCCTCCTCGGGCGTCCGCCGCGAGGACATCGTCGTCCAGACGAAGTGCGGCATCCGGTCCGGGTTCTACGACTTCTCCGCCGAGCACATCCGGACTTCGGTCGAGGGGTCGCTGCGCCGGCTGAACATGGACCACGTCGACCTGCTGCTCCTGCACCGGCCCGACACGCTGATGGAGCCCGAGGAGGTCGCCGCCGCCCTCGACGAGCTGGTCACCGCGGGCAAGGTGCGGCACGTCGGCGTCAGCAACCAGAACCCGGCCCAGCTCGACCTGCTGCGCGCGCACGTCCGCCAGCCCATCATCGCCAACCAGCTGCAGTTCGGCCTCGCGCACACCGGGCTCGTCGACGCCGGTCTCACCGTCAATACCGGTTTCGATGGTGGGATCGTGCGCGACGGCGGGGCGCTGGAGTACTGCCGGCTGCACGGCATCACCATCCAGCCCTGGTCGGTGCTGCAGCACGGCCAGATCGCCGGGACGTTCCTCGGCAACCCGGACTTCCAGCAGGTCAACGACGCGCTCGACGAGGTCGCGGCGCAGCTCGGCGCCACGCCGGCGGCCGTCGCCATCGCCTGGATCCTGCGCCACCCCGCCCGCATGCAGCCCGTCATCGGCACGACGAAGCAGGCGCGGGTCGCGGAGATCGCCCGGGCGGCGCACCTCGAGATCGACCGCGAGACCTGGTACGCGCTGTACCGGGCGGCCGGCAACGTGATCCCATGACGGCTCCCGGTCGCCGGCCCCGATAGGGTTCCAGACGTGACGACGCGGGTGCTGGTGCTCAACGGTCCCAACCTCGGCCGCCTGGGGTCGCGCGAGCCGGACGTCTACGGCAGCACGACCTTCGCCGGCCTGGTGGAACGCTGCCGCAAGACCGCCGCCGACCTCGGCCTCGACGCCGACGTGCGGCAGACAGACGACGAGGCCGAGCTGGTGCACTGGCTGCACGAGGCCGCCGACGCCGGCACGCCGGTCGTGCTCAACCCGGCGGCCTTCACGCACTACTCGTACGCGCTGCGCGACGCCTGCGCCCAGCTGCGCGCGCCGCTCATCGAGGTGCACATCTCGAACCCGGCCACGCGCGAGGAGTTCCGGCACACCAGCGTCGTGGCGGGCGTGGCCACCGGCACCATCGCCGGCTTCGGGCTGGGCTCGTACGACCTCGCGCTGCGCGCCGTCGCCGACCTCGTCTGAACCCGGCGGTCAGAGCCGGTCGACGATCTCCTTCGCCTTCCGCAGGTCCAGCTCCGGGGCGTTCTCGAGCAGCAGCTTGATCGCCTGGATCTTCTTGCCCCGCGCGACCAGCGCCTGCACCTGCCCCATGACCTCGTCGGTCCGGTCGGCGGCCGGGCCATCCGCGGGGCCGGGGACGTCCAGGGCGGCGACGGTGGCGGAGTCCTCCATACGGTCGACCAGGTCCTTGGCCTCCTTGAGCCCGAGGCCGGTGTGCTCGCGGACCTCCTTGATGGCCTGGATCTTCTTGCCCTGCGCGACCAGCTGCTGGATGTGTGCCATCGCCTCGGAGGAGATGGACGAGCGCGTGGAGGCGGCCGGTGCGGCGTTGGCGGCGTCGGCCCCGGCGGCCAGCCGCTCGGAGTACTGCACGGCCTCGCGCAGCCCGAGCCCGGTGTGCTCGCGGATCAGCTTGACCGCGGGGACCACCCGGCCCTCGGCCAGCAGCTTCCCGACGGCGGCATCGAGGGTCTCGCGGTCCATGCGTGCGGAACCGGCAGCTGCCGCCGTCACCCCTGAGGAAGCGGAGGACGACGTGCCGCGGACGGCGTCGGCCCGGCCGCGCAGGATGACGAAGCCGAACCCGATGACCAGGGCGGCCGCGAAGACGATGACGACGATCAGCCAGAAGTCCACGGGCCGACCGTACCGGTCCGGCCGTGACTCACACCGCGACGAACCCGAGATCGGCCGCGGCGGCGCGCTGGGCGGGGTCGTGCGAGGCGAAGCCGACCTGCTCGCCGGAGCGGGCCAGCGGCCGGGCGGCGAGGTCGGCGATGGCCAGGTGCAGGGCGTCGAGCGCGCGGATGCCGAACCGGCGGACCAGGACGCGCGCGGTGTTCTCGGTGTCGAGCAGGTCGGCGCGGACCAGCGTGACCGGCCCGGTGGGGGAGACCTCTTCGTAGAGCTTGGCCAGCAGGGTGTCGACGTCGCCGATGCGCCGGGTGCGGGCGGCCCGGACCAGCGCGGACGACGTCTCGAGCAGCGCCAGCGTGGAGGTGAGCAGGACGCTGCGGCCCTCGATGAGCCCGCGCGCGACGGCGTGCTTCGGCTCGTCGGCGAGGTAGGAGTGCACCAGCACCGAGGAGTCGACGTAGGTGAGCATGCTCAGCGCCCGTCGGCCCACAGCTCGTCGAGCACGGGGCCCACGCCCTCGGTGGCCTGGAGTGCCTTGGTGAACTGGGCCGGCGGGACGGACGGGGCCGGGCTCTCGACGAGGATGCCCATGTCGCGGGCCTTCTCGCGCAGCTCGAGACGGCGCACGTCGACGTCGTCGTCGGACGGGGGAGGCGGCGGCGCGGCGGCGGAGAGCACCTTGTTGGCCAGCGCGTTGATGGAGACGCCCTCGCGCTGCGCACGCGCGGTCAGCCGCCGGTGGAGATCGTCGGGGATCCGCAGCAGCAACTGGCGCATGACGGCATGCTATCACCGTCGTGTGCCGTGATATCAAGAGCGGATCGTCGGATCAGAGGGCGTCGAGGAACCGCCTCGCGTCGCGGGTGTTCATGCCGGTGCGCTCCTTGAGCAGCCGGATGGCGGCCGTGCGGCGCAGGCGGTCCTGGCTGACCAGCCGGCGCAGCGTCGCCAGCAGCTCGGCGTCGACGGCGCCGCGGCGGCGCGCGGGCGAGGCGGGGGCGGCGGTGCTGGGCGGTTCCGGCTCCGGAAACACCTGACCGGCGTGAAGCGCGTAGACGATGGCGGTAGCCTGCGCGGTAGGAAGACTTGCCCGCTTGTGCAGGACTTTGACGGCTTGGTCGGTATTGCCACGAGAGGCGATGTCGCGGATCTCGTCCTGCAACTCGCGGGGGAGTCGCACGCCGGGGGGCGGCGTCAAGGAAGAGGAGAACGTGCGCGTGGTGGTGGCCTCGGGCCCGCGGCGAATGACCAAGAAGCTCATGACGAGGGCCAGAATGACGATGACGACCAGGCCTAGAATGAGCATGATCATGAGCGTAGTCGAGCGGTGATCAACTGCGAAGCACCCGTCTCAATTATTGAAACCGAACGATGTCTGTGCAGGTCAAGAAGGCTGGAGAGGGCTGGAAGATGACGGAGACCCACGCGAGGCGGCGCGCTGAACTGGCCACGAAGCTGGTTGATGACAAGATTGATGCCGCACTAGTCACAAGCCTGGTCAACGTCCGTTATCTCACCGGCCTCGACAGCAGTAACGCGGCTTTGCTCCTGACCTCCGGCGGTTCGGCCGTGCTGGCGACGGATAGTCGTTATTCTACCGCCGCGAAGGCCGTGGCAGAAGACGTCGAGTTGCTGGTCGAGCGCAGTGTCGCCACGGCCCTCGCCGCGCGTGCGGCGAAGGCCGGGGGGAGTCTACGGCTCGCCGTCGAGGAGCACGCCGTCACCCTCGAGCTCTGGGAGTCGGTGCGCGCCGCGCTCGACGACGGGCCGGCCACCGTCGAGCACGTCCACCTGGGCCGCGCGGTCGAGGGGCTGCGCGCCGTCAAGGACGAGGGCGAGCTCGCGCTGCTGGCCGAGGCCTGCGCCATCTCGTGCCGCGCGCTCGAGGACCTCTACGCCGCGGGCGGGTTCATCGGCCGTACCGAGAAGGAGATCGCGCGCGACCTCGAGTGGCGCATGTTCGGCCACGGCGCCGACGGCATCGCCTTCGAGACCATCGTGGCCACCGGGCCGCACAGCGCCATCCCGCACCACACGCCCACGGAGCGCCCGGTCGAGCGCGGCGACCTGCTGAAGATCGACTTCGGCGCCGTCTACCAGGGCTACCACGCCGACTGCACCCGCACCTCCGTCGTCGGCGCCCAGCCGCAGGACTGGCAGCGCGAGATCTACCAGCTCGTCGCCGACGCCCAGCGCGCCGGCCGCGAGGCCATCGCCGTCGGCGACGAGTGCGTGGCCGTCGACAACGCCAGCCGCGCCATCATCGACGACGCCGGCTACAAGGAGAACTTCGGCCACGGCACCGGGCACGGCGTGGGCCTCGAGGTCCACGAGGCACCGACACTCGGGTACTCCGCGACGGGTACACTGGCCGATCGCATGGCTGTGACCGTCGAGCCCGGGATCTACCTGCCCGGCCGCGGCGGCGTCCGGATCGAGGACACGCTGGCGGTTCGCGCTTCCGGCGGTCCCGAGCTGCTCACACCCACCACCAAGGACCTGCTGGTCCTGGACGCCTGACGCGGCCGGGACCCGACACCCAGACGACACGAAGAAGGCATCGAACGACGTGGCGACGACCAACGACCTCAAGAACGGCATCGTGCTGAACATCGACGGGCAGCTGTGGAGCGTGGTGGAGTTCCAGCACGTCAAGCCCGGCAAGGGCGGCGCGTTCGTCCGTACCAAGCTGAAGAACGTCCTGTCCGGCAAGGTGGTCGACAAGACGTTCAACGCCGGCGTCAAGGTCGAGACCGCCAACGTCGACCGCCGCGAGATGACCTACCTGTACCGCGACGCCGACGACTTCGTGTTCATGGACACCCAGTCGTACGAGCAGATCCACATCTCCTCGGGCGTCGTCGGCGGGGCCGAGAACTTCATGCTCGAGAACCAGGACGCCAACGTCGGCCTGCACGACGGCACCCCGCTGTTCGTCGAGCTCCCGGCGTCGGTCGTGCTCACCATCGAGTACACCGAGCCCGGCCTGCAGGGCGACCGCTCCACCGGCGGCAACAAGCCGGCCCGCCTCGAGACCGGCTACGAGATCCAGGTCCCGCTCTTCATCACCAGCGGCGAGAAGGTCAAGGTCGACACCCGCGACGGCTCGTACCTCGGTCGCGCGGGCTGACGGGCGCCGGGCCATGCCTGCACGGAGCCGTGCCCGCAAGCGCGCGCTCGACATCCTGTACGAGTCCGAGATGCGCGGGCTCACCCTCGGCGCCACGCTGTCGCACCGCATGGCTGCCGCGACCGCCGGGGAGCCGCTGAACGAGTACACCGTCCAGCTGGTCGAGGGCGTCATCGCGCACCGCGACCGCATCGACGAGCTCATCGCGACCTACGCCGAGGGCTGGACACTCGAGCGGATGCCGGCCGTCGACCGCAACGTCCTGCGCATCGGCGTCTACGAGGTCCTCTACCGCGACGACGTCCCCGACCCGGTGGCGCTCGACGAGGCGGTCTCGCTGGCCCGCGACCTCTCGACCGACCAGTCGCCGACGTTCGTCAACGGCCTGCTCGGCCGGCTGGTCGCCATCAAGCCCAGCCTCAGCGCGTAGTCGCCCGGCTGCCGGCCGGATGTGGCTTGGCACGCCTGAGCGTCGTTTGAATGCGGACATTCCGGGCACGTCAACGACGCTCAGCCGTGCCAAGCACGACGCTCAGACGTGCCAAGGCGCGATGAGCCTTGTGTGGTCGCGGCGGATCGACGCCCAGCCTCGGCAGGCGTGAGTCCGGCGTGTCCCAGCTCGGCTTCTGCGTGCCGGCTGGAGTGTGGTCCCCGCCCGGTTGGGAGGGGGCCCACCCTACGGGCGGGCACTGACAGTCAGCGTCGATCACACGTCGACCGGGGCGGCGTCAGCCGTCGTCGGGACGGCGGCGCAGGCGCTTGGTCTCGCCCTGTCTCTTCTTCGCCTCGACGCGGCGGGCCTGGGCCCGGCGCGACGGCTTCGTCGGGCGGCGTGGCGGCGGGGGAGGTCGCAGGGCGTCGTTCAGCAGGGCGGCCAGTCGGTCCTGTGCCGCCTCGCGGTTGCGC
Source organism: Jiangella mangrovi (assembly GCF_014204975.1). NCBI lineage: Bacteria > Bacillati > Actinomycetota > Actinomycetes > Jiangellales > Jiangellaceae > Jiangella > Jiangella mangrovi. The sequence goes on along the minus strand of NZ_JACHMM010000001.1, from coordinate 5,939,979 downwards.
AGCTGCGACCGGTGCTCCGACGCGACCACCGTCAGCACGCCGTCGACCAGCCGGTGCGCGAGCCGCTCGAGCAGCCGCGCCCGCGCGGTCGGCGACAGCACCCGCGAGTCCACGATCGAGAAGGACAGTTCCACCCGCGAGTCGGTCGTGTTGACGCCCTGCCCGCCGGGCCCGCTGGACCGCGAGAACCGCCAGGACAGCTCGTCGTCGGGAATGACGATCGTCTCGCGGACTCGGACCGGCGCCACCCCGCTATTCTCCCCACCACGGCCGTAGACTCGCCAGCATGCGACCGGCCACGGGCACGGCCGGCCGCCACCTTCGGGGGGAGGTGTGCGCGTGGCTCCATCCGGGCGGCCGGACCAACGGCGACCGGTGCTGGTGGTCATCGAGCACGAGCATCACACGACCGGCCAGGATCGCATCGCCGACCAGTTGCGACGGCGTTATGGCGGCGACTACGACGTCGTCGACGAGCGCACCGGCGAGGCCGGGCTGACGACGCTGGAATCGTTGCACGACCGCGGCCTGCAGGTCGCGCTCGTCCTCTGCGATCGTCCGCCCGAGCACGTCGACGCCGCCGACGCCGTCTTCGGGCAGGTCAAGGAGCTGTACCCGGAGGCCAAGCGCGCCCTCGTCGTCGACTGGGGCGCGTGGGCCGACCGCGAGACCGCCGACGCCATCCACCGGCTGATCGCGCTCGGCAAGATCGACTACTACGCGTTGCGGCCGTGGCGCTCGCCGGACGAGTACTTCCACCGCACCGTCACCGAGTTCCTGCTCGAGTGGGAGCGGTCGGTGTCGGCGGCGCCGCGCGAGGTGACGGTCGTCGCGGAGCGCTGGTCGCCGCGCGCCCACGAGCTGCGCAGCCTGCTGGTCCGCAACGGCGTCCAGCACCAGTTCCACGCCCACGACACCGAAGAAGGCCGGACGGCGCTCGCCGAGGCCGGTCTCGAGGGCACGACGGCGCCGGTGATGCTCCTGCACGACGGCCGGGCGCTGGTCGACCCGACCAACACGCAGGTCGCCGACGCCTACGGGGTCACCACGACGCTGGGCGCCAAGACCGACTTCGACGTCATCGTCGTCGGCGCCGGTCCGGCCGGGCTCGCGGCCGCCGTCTACGCGTCGTCGGAGGGGCTGCGGACGCTGGTGGTCGAGCGCGAGTCCATCGGCGGCCAGGCCGGGTCCAGCTCGCTGATCCGCAACTACCTCGGTTTCGCCCGCGGCATCAGCGGTGCCGAGCTGGCCCAGCGCGCCTACCAGCAGGCCTGGGTCTTCGGCACGTCGTTCCTGCTCATGCGCGAGCTGGTCGACCTGAAGTCCGCCGACGGCGTGCACGTCCTGACGGCCGCCGACGGGCAGCAGGCCCGGGCCCGCGCCGTCGTGCTGGCCACCGGCGTCAGCTATCGGCGCATGGGCGTGCCGTCGCTCGAGGCGTTCGAGGGCGCCGGCGTCTTCTACGGCGCGTCGGTGTCCGAGGCGCGGGCGCTGGCGGGCGAGCCGGTGTTCGTCGTCGGCGGCGGCAACTCGGCCGGGCAGGCCGCCATGCACCTGTCGCGCTATGCGAGCTCCGTCACGCTGCTGGTCCGCGGCGCGTCGCTGGCCGACAGCATGTCGCAGTACCTCATCGACTCCATCGACGCGGCCGGCGTCCGGGTGCGACTGCGCACCGAGGTCGTCGACGGCGGCGGCTCCGGCCGGCTGGCCTGGGTCGAGCTGCGTGACCGCGACTCGGGGGAGAGCTGGACCGAACCCGCGACCGGGCTGTTCCTGCTCATCGGCGCCGAGCCGCACACCGCCTGGCTGCCCGAGCGGATCGAGCGCGACCAGTGGGGCTACCTGTTCACCGGCCCCGACGTCATGGAGAGCCACGCCGCGCGGCGCTGGCCGCTCGAGCGCCAGCCGCTCATGCTCGAGACCTGCGTGCCGGGCGTGTTCGCCGTCGGCGACGTCCGCCGCCGCTCGGTCAAGCGGGTCGCGTCCGCGGTCGGCGAGGGGTCGGTCGTCATCGCGCAGGTGCACCAGTGGCTCGCCGCCGCCGCTTCACCGGACCGGCCGTGACGGAGACGCCCGCGGACCCGCCCGCCCACGCCGTCGCCCCGGGCTCGCGCCTCGCGACGACGGCGTTGTTGCTGACGCTGCCGGTCGCCGGGCTCGTCGTTCTGCTCGTGGTGCCGGACTGGGACGTCATGTGGCAGCACCATCCGGCGCACTTCTGGCTGGTGCTCGGGGCGGCCGCTCTGAGCATGGCGCTGGCCTACGCGACGGGGACGGCCGCACGTCGCCGCAACGACGCGCGCGTCTTCCTCGTCTCGCTGGCGTTCCTGGCGGCCGCCGGGTTCCTGGGGCTGCACGCGCTGGCGACGCCCGGGGTGCTGCTCGACGCGCCCAACGCCGGGTTCGCGCTGGCGACGCCGGTGGGGTTGCTGGTGGCGTCGGTGTTCGCGGCGGCATCGGCGACGGAGCTGGCCCGCGGCCGGGCGCAGTCGGTCATGCGGCGCTCCGGCCTGATCCGCGGCGGCCTGATCGCCGTCATGGTGCTGTGGGGCGCGGCGTCGGTGGGCGGGCTGGCGCCGCTGGACGACCCCGCGCCGCCGGAGCGGGCGTCCGGGCCGCTGGTCTGGCTCGCCGTGGTCGCCATGCTGCTGTACCTGTTCGCCGTCGTCCAGTACCTGCGGCTGCCCAGCCACCCCGGTTCGGTGATGCTGCTGATGGCCATGGCCGCGGCGTTCGTGCTGCTGGCCGAGGCGTCGCTGGCGGTGGCGCTCGGGCGCAACTGGCACGCCAGCTGGTGGGAGTGGCACCTGCTGATGCTGGCGGCGTTCGCGCTGGTCGCGTTCAGCGCGCACCGGCAGTGGTACGAGGAGCGCTTCGCCGGCCTCTACCTCGGCGACACCGCCAAGGGGTCGCGCGAGCTCAGCGTGCTCTTCGCCGACCTGCAGGGCTTCACGTCGTTCTCCGAGCGCACCCGCCCGCAGGACGTCACCGAGATGCTCAACGAGTACTTCACCATCGCCATCCCACCCGTCGTCGAGCAGTACGGCGGCACCGTCGACCGCCTCGTCGGCGACGCGCTCATGGTGACCTTCAACCGCGACGGCGACCAGCCCGACCATGCGCGGCGAGCGGCCGCGGCGGCGCTGGCGATCCAGGAGGCGACGGCGACGGTGGCGGCTCGCAACCCCGGCTGGCCCCGGTTCCGGGTCGGCGTCAACACCGGCGAGGTCGCCGTCGGCATCCTCGGCACCGCCGGCGGGCGCACGTTCACCGTCATCGGCGACACCGTCAACCTCGCCGCCCGGCTCGAGAGCGCCGCACCCGTCGGCGGCGTGCTCATCGGCGCCGAGACCGCCCGGCAACTCTCCGGCGCACGCACCGAGGCGGTCGAGGGCCTGGAGGTCAAGGGCAAGACCGGCGTCGTCGAGGCGTACCGGCTGCTGGGGCTCTGACGTCGGGGGTTAGGCTCACGTGGTGCGTCGAGATGCTCTGCCCTTCTACCGCGTGATGGCCTACCTCACCGGTGTGGTCCTGCTGATCCTCTGCGTGGCGATCTTCGTCCGCTACGGCCCGCCCGGCGATGCGACCATGAGCCGCACGGTCTCGCCGATCCACGGCTGGCTGTACGTGATCTACCTCGTGGCCACCGGGCTGCTCGTGCACCAGCGCGGCTGGAAGGCGAGCTGGGCGATCCTCATCGCCCTGGCCGGGACGGTGCCGTTCGCGTCGTTCTTCGCCGAGCGGTTCGTGGTCAGGAAGGCGCGTGAGACGGAGCGGGTGCGCTGACGCCGTCGTCGGTCGGCTCGCCCTGCTCGTTCTGCTCCCGGCGGCGGACCCGGATGCCGTTGCGGACGATCGACGCCCAGAAGATCACCGCGGCCAGGGCGAACACCCACCACTGGGCCCAGTAGGAGAGGTTCTGCCACGGGCTGACGTCGCGAATGGGTGCGACGGAGTCGACGTCGAGCACCGCCGGGGCGGCGGCCGGCTGCGGCGACTCGGCCTCGAGCAGCAGGTAGCCGTGCAGCGCCTCGGCCGCGGGCACGCCGGCCCGCTGCGCCAGCTGGTCCGGCGCAATGTAGGCAACGCGGCCGTCCTCGAGTTCCTGCCCGGTGCGGACGGTGGCGTGGTCCGGCGTCTCGGGCGCCAGCAGGTAGCCGGTGACGGTGACCTCGCCTTGGGGGACGGTGAGAGCGGGCTGTCCCGCGTCGTCGGCGTCGTCGACCCAGCCGCGCAGCACCGGCACGATCATGCCGTCGTCGGTCCGCAGCGGCGTGACGACGAACGAGCCGAGCGTGCCGTCGTGCACCCGCCCGGGAACGATCTGCTGCCCGCCGGACAGGTACTCGCCGGTCGCGACCGCCTGCCGGTCGGCGCCGTCGCCCAGCTCGGCGCCGGGGGAGGCCAGCTCGGTGACGGCGACCGGCTCGCGGTCGCGCAGCTCGTGGCGTCCGTGGCTGTCCTGGTACACGCCCGCCTGCCACCAGCCGAGCACCAGGCACCCCGCCACCGCCGCCACCGCCACGGCGTGCAGGAGGAGCCAGCGAGGCGTCAGCAGGAACCGGTACACACCACCACGGTAGCCGCCGCTGCCACGGCGGATCGGGCCGGGCGTAGCATGCCGGGTGTTCGCCCGCGAGCCGAGAGGGCGAGATCAGGCATTTATGTCCGAATGGCCCCGTGATCTTGGTCATGGGTTGGGTAGGCTTCGAACAGTCTCGTTCGGGGGACGGGCGCACAATCCACCCTGGTGATCACGATGGAGAGAAGATCGAGATGAGCCGACCGCACCCGCTGAGCGCGATGAAGGAGTGGGAGTGGTCGCAGGCCTGGGAGCAGCAGCAAGAGATCGTCGACCGCCTCAAGGCGAAGCGCGGGTCGTGGTTGCCCAACGTCGTCGAGAAGCGGCCGTGGGGCGCGGTCCGGTGGACGTCCGGCCGGCCCTCGCACGCCGCGACCTCCGGCCAGGCGGTCCCCGAGACCTTCGCCGTGCTGCGCCCTGGGGTGAACGACCAGCCGCTGCGTGACCGCGTGGCCGAGGCGCTCAGCCAGCCGGCGCCCATGTTCCAGGTGGTCGGCGTCGGGCTGCGCCGACACCAGCTCGTCCCCGCCATCGCCGGCGCCGCCATCGGCGCCGTGCTGCTCATCGTGCTGGCCCTGGTGCTCGGGCTGGGCGTCATCGGGGCGATCGTGGGCTTCCTGGTCGGCCTGGGTGGCGGCGCCGCCGGTGGGGCCGCTCTGGGGCAATACTTGTTCGACCGCGAACGCGACGCCGTCCTCAAAGAGGGCGAGCGGGTCCGCGTCGTCACCGGCCGCTACGCGCCGACCTCCTGGTCCCGCCTCGTCGACGCGACGACGGGCCTCGAGACGGCCGCGTCCGCCGGCACCGATGGGCAGACCTCCAGCGCGGTCCAGACGGCCTTGTGGGAGGCCGCCGGGTTGCTGCTGCGGTCGTCGGACCACACCGGCGTCGAGGTGCTGGCCGACGGCATGGAGCGGCTGGCGCAGGCGCACCGGGGGATCAGCGGGGGTCGCTGAGGTTCTGCGGTGGGGTGCTGACGTGGGTCGGGCCCTCAGACCCGCGCTGCTCCTGTTCCGCTGGCCGCTGGCGGTTCCGCTGGGGTGTTCGGCAGGTGGTTCCGCTGGGGTGCGGCCACGTCGGCCGTTGGCGGTGGTGGTGACGCCTCGCAATCCGGCTCACGCTCGGGAATCCGGCGCTTGCGGGCCCGATGTGGCTGCCAACCGCCGGTTTCCCGAGCGTCCGCCGGTTTCCAGGGCGGGATGCGGGTCAGCGGTTGCCCGTCGCGCAGCACCAGGCGTTCTCGCGCTTCACGAGGTCTGCAGGCCTGGTGAGGCAGGGAATCGGGTGGTGAACGTGGTCATTTCGAGAGAGGTCAGGCGGGGAGGGGGCCGCGGATGGCCAGCACCGAGTCGATGGTGTCGGCCTCGGCGGCGGGTTTGTCGGGGCGGTGCCTCAGTACCCGGGCGAACCGTAGCGCCACCCCCGCCGGATAGCGCGGCGAGGTCTGGACGCCGTCGAAGGCGATCTCGACCAGGAGCTCGGGCCGCACGTGCACGACCCAGCCGTCGGTGGGCCCGGTCGCCAGCGCCTGCAGCTCCTGCGTCTGCCAGGTCAGCATCGTGTCCGTCAGCCCCTTGAACGTCTTGCCGAGCATCACCCAGCCGCCTGCCGGGCCGTAGGCGCCCGCGGGGTCGAGTGCGCCCAGGTGCAGGTTGGACAGCCAGCCCTGCCGCCGTCCGTGGCCCCATTCGGCGGCCAGGATGGCGAGGTCGAGGGTGTGCCGGGGCTTCACCTTCAGCCACCCCGAACCGCGCCGCCCCGCCTCGTAGGGGACGTCGAGGCCCTTGACGATGACACCCTCGTGACCCTGGGCGACGGCGTCGTCGAAGAAGGCCTGCGCCTCGTCGACCGACGCGGTCACCAGGCGCGGTACCCGGGCCGATGAGGGGACGACGGCGGACAGCGCGGCCCAGCGGTCGGTGCCGGGCAGGCCGATGAGGTCGGCGCCGTCGAGGTGCAGGGCGTCGAAGACGAACAGCGACAGCGGCACCTTGGCCCGCGCCGTCGCGACGTCGACGCGGCTGCTGACGCGGGAGCCGGTGCGCTGGAACGGCAGCGGCCGGCCGGACTGGTCGAGCGCGATGGTCTCGCCGTCGAGCACCGCCGAGCGGACCGGGAGCGCCAGCACGGCCTCGACGAGCTCGGGGACGTTGGCGGTGATGTCGTCGAGCGTGCGGGTGAACACGGCGACGTCGGAGCCGTCGCGGTGGATCTGGACCCGGACGCCGTCGAGCTTCCACTCGACCGCGGCCTCGCCGGTGCGCCCGAGCGCCTCGGCGATGTCGGGCGCGGGGGAGGCCAGCATGGGCCGCAGCGGCGACCCCACGGTCAGCCGGAACCGGGCCAGCCCCTCGGCCCCGGACGCCAGCACGGCGGCCGCCACGGGCACCAGAGCACCGGCGACGGTGACCGCGCGGCGCACGTCGGTGGCGGGCACCTCGGACGCGCGGGCGACGGCCTCGGTGAGGACGCCGTCGAGGGCGCCCTGACGCAGCTCGCCCGAGACCAGCCCGGCCAGCAGCCGCTGCTCGGACGCCGTGGCCCGGGCCAGCAGCTCGCGGAAGCGCTCGCGCCGCGCCGCCGTGGACCCCTTGCCGGACAGCTCGGCCAGCGCGGCGAACGCGGCGTCGACCTCGAGCACCTGCAGCGAGGCCTCGGAGGCGGGCGGCGGCATGTCGCGCAGCGACGCGTAGCCCAGCCCGGTGCGGCGCTGGCGCAGCTCGCCCGCGAGGTAGCTGGCGACGACCTCGGCCTCGGCGGGCTCGGCCCGGCGCAGGCAGCCGGCGAGCAGGTCGGTCTTCGCGAGCCGGCCGGACACCCCGGCGACGGCGGCGGAGGTGTCGGCGACGTCCTTCAGCAGCACGTCCCCAGTCTGCCGCCTGCCACCGACAAACACCCGGCCGAACATACGGGGACGCCCCCAGAGCACACGCACCAGGCGCTCTGGGGGCGTCCTTTCCCGGACGACGGCGTGGCTCAGCTGGTCTGTGCGTCGCTGCCCAGGGTCACCGTGGTGGTGTGGTCCTGGCCGTCGCGCACATAGGTCAGTTCGATCTCGTCGCCGGGACGGTGCGACCTGACGGCCGCGATCAGGGAGGTGGCGTCGGTGATCACACGGTCGCCGACGTGAGTGACGATGTCGCCCTCCTGTAGGCCGGCGTCGTCGCCGGCGCTGCCCGCGTTGACCGAGGCGATCAGCGCGCCGCGGACGTCGCCGCCCTGCGGGTCGCCGACGCCGACGCCGATCTGCGCGTGCGTGGGCTGCTGGCCCTGGCGCAGCTCGTCGATGATCGGCTTGGCCTGGTCGATCGGGATGGAGAAGCCCAGCCCGATGGAGCCGTTGCCGCTGCCGGTGGTGAGGATGGCGCTGTTGATGCCGACCACCTGGCCGTCCATGTTGACCAGCGGCCCGCCGGAGTTGCCGGGGTTGATCGGGGCGTCGGTCTGGATGGCGTCGATGACGGAGTTGACGCCGCCCTGCGGCTGGCCCTCGCTGCTGGCGGCCATGGGCCGGTCCAGCGCGGAGACGATGCCACTGGTGACGGTGCCGTCGAGGCCGAGCGGCGAGCCGATCGCGACGACCTGCTGGCCGACGGCGAGGTCGCCGGAGTTGCCGAGCTCGGCCGCCTGCAGGCCGGACACGTCCTGCGCCTTGATGACGGCGAGGTCGGTGAGCGGGTCGGTGCCGACGACCTCGGCGTTCGCGGTGGTGCCGTCCTGGAAGGTCACCTGGACGGAGCCGCCCTGGCCGGCGCCCTCGACCACGTGGTTGTTCGTCACGATCTCGCCGTCGGACGAGATGATGACGCCGGTGCCGCCGGCCTGGCCGAACTGGCTCTGCGCCGTGATCGACACGACGCTGGGCAGCACGTCGGCGGCGACGGCCTGGACGCCGGTCGCGTTGGAGGCCTGCTGGCCGCTGCCGTTCGAGGAGTTGCTGAGGTCGCTGCGCGACACCGGGCTGGAGCCGTTGCCGTCGTCGTCGTTCACATACGCGACGACGCCCGCACCCGCGGCGCCTCCGACGACCGCGCCGAGCAGGACGCCGGCGAGGACCAGCGGGGCCCGGCGGCGCTTCGGCTCGGGGGCCCGGCCGTGCTCGGTCGGCGGCAGGTGCGGCGGCGGCGAGCCGGCCGCGGCGCCCGCGTCGGTCGGGAGCTGGGTGGTCGCGTGCGGGTCGGTGGCCTGCGGGCCGGCGTGGTGGCCGGCGGGCGGCGGTGTCGACCAGCCGGCCCGAGGCGCGGCGGCCGGGTCGCCCGGAGTCTGCGCGGGCGTCTGGGTCGGGGCGGTGCCGGCCGGGGTCCCCGCGGGCGGCGGGGGCACGGGAGCGGCCGGAAGCGTCGTGGTGGTTCCCGGGCCCTGGGGCTCACCGGGGTTGTTGCGGGTCACGTCGTCCATGTCTCCACGGTGCCGCGCGCGTCTGAGAGCAGGCTGAGAGTCAGTCAAGAGCAGCCGAAGAAGAGCCGGGGACCCGCATCGTCAAGCGTGCGCCGCCCGACGGGGCCCGGCCGGCCTCGACGCTGCCGCCGTGACGCTCGGCCGCCGCCTTGACGATGGCCAGCCCCAGCCCGGAGCCCGGCAGCCCCCGCGCCTCGGACGACCGGTAGAAGCGGTCGAACACGCGCGGGAGGTCGACGTCGTCGATGCCGGGGCCCTCGTCGCAGACGTCGAGGGCGCCGTCGTGCAGGGTGACGGTGACGGTGCCGTGCGGCGGGCTGAACTTGGCGGCGTTGTCGAGCAGGTTCGTGGCGGCGCGGCCGAGCTGGGTGGCGTCGCCCTGGACGAACCAGCTGTCGAGGTCGGCGGAGAACGCGACGCCCGGCGCCCGGCGGCGCACCCGGCTGAGCGCGTCGCGGACGACGTCGGCGAGGTCGAGCTGCTCGCGCGACGCGGCCGGTGGGTCCTCGCGGGAGAGCTCGACGAGGTCGCCGACGAGCGTGGACAGCTCGACGGCCTGGGCCCGGGTGTCGGCGATCAGCTGCGCGCGGTCCGACGCAGCCAGCCCGCCGCCGGACCCGCCCCCGGCGTCGCTCTGGGCGAGCAGGTCGAGGTTGGTGCGCATGCTGGTCAGCGGCGTGCGCAGCTCGTGCCCGGCGTCGGCGACCAGACGCGACTGCCGCAGCCGGGCCTCCTGCAGCGCGGCCAGCATGGCGTTGAACGCGTGCGCCAGCCGGGCGATCTCGTCGCTGCCGGTGACCTCGATGGGCTCGAGCTGGCCGGTGGCGGCGACGTGCTCGGCGGCCTGGGTGAGCTGGCGGACGGGGCGCAGCCCGGCCCGCGCGATGGACAGCCCGGCCCACGTCGCGAGAATGATGCCGACGCCGCCGGCGATGAACGACACCAGTCGCAGCCGGTCGAGCACCTGATCGGTCTGCGCGGTCGGCTGGGCGAGCACCAGCGCGTACTCGAAGCCCCGTGGGTCGTTGCCGGCGGGGACGGCGACGACGCGGTAACGCTCGCCGTCGAGGCTCAGCGTGCGGACGCTCTCGGGCTCGGCGCCTCGGGCGACGGCGAGCTCGGCGCTGCCCATGGGCGGCGTGCTGCGCTGGTCGGCGGAGAACGGCTGGCCGTCCTGGCGCAGCAGTGCGATGCGCAGGTCGGCGGCCAGGATCGCCTCGGCCGGCTGGTTCACCAGCTGGGCGGGGTCGCCGAACGGCGTCTCGACGGCCTGGGTGGCGCGGTCGAGCAGGTTGGCGTCGACCGACGAGCGCAGCTGCGACGACACGGTGAGGTACGCGGCCAACGCGGTCAGCGTGACGGCCAGGCCGACGCCCAGCGCCGCCAGCGCCCCGACCCGGGTGCGCAGCGACAGGCGCGACGCGAAGCCCCCGGACGACGGCGGGCCGGCCGGCGGCGGGGGTGGCGGGGGACCGGCGCCGGGGTTGCCGGTGACGAGCGCCTCCGGGGGCGGCGGCAGCGGCGGGACGATGTTCGACGGCGACCAGGTGCGCCGGGCGGCGTCGCTGGTCACGGCGGATCCTCGCGGGCGACGTAGCCGACCCCGCGGACGGTGTGGATGAGCCGCGGCTCGCCCTGCTCCTCGGTCTTGCGGCGCAGGTAGCCGACGTAGACCTCGAGCGAGTTCGCCGTGGTCGGGAAGTCGTAGCCCCAGACCTCCTCGAGGATGCGGTCGCGCGTGAGCACCTGGCGCGGGTGCCGCAGCAGCAGCTCGAGCAGGGAGAACTCCGTCCGGGTGAGCCGGATGGCGCGGGCGCCGCGGGTGACGTCGCGGGTGACGGGGTCCAGCGCGAGGTCGCCCATGCGCAGCTGCCGCTCTGCCGCGGGGTCGGTGGCCGGGGCGGCGCGGCGCAGCAGGGCGCGCAGCCGCGCCAGCAGCTCCTCGAGGGCGAACGGCTTGGGCAGGTAGTCGTCGGCGCCGGCGTCGAGCCCGGACACGCGGTCGGACACCTCGTCGCGCGCGGTCAGCATGAGGATCGGCAGGTCGCTGCCGGCGGCCCGCAGCGCGCGGCACGTGGCGAGGCCGTCGAGGCGCGGCATCATGATGTCGAGGACGACGGCGTCGGGCGCGTCGTCGCTGATGGCGCGCAACGCCTCTTCGCCGTCGGACGCCAGCTCGACCTGGTAGCCGTTGAACGCCAGCGACCGGCGCAGCGACTCTCGCACGCCGGGATCGTCGTCGACGACTAGAACTCGCATGCCCTCAGTCTGCCCGCCCGAGGTGAGAATCGCCTGAGAGCACGCGCGAGAAGAACGACGGCGGCGGATGACCCCCGTGAAGGGGCCACCCGCCGCCGTTGTCAGCTATCGGCTAGAGCCGGTTCAGCTGAACGCGGGGCCAGCAGCCTCGGCCGCGTCGGACGCGACCTCGGAGCGAGCCTCGGCGTCGGCGCGAGCCTCAGCCTTGCGGTCCGCCGCCACGTCGGACGGGGTCGCCGAACGCAGGGCCGCACGAGCGGCCGACGCGCCGGAGTTGTCCTCGCCGCGAACGCGGTTGTTCTCGATGACCGACGTGCCCGTGTTGTCCGAGGCGGTGAAGTCGCCGCGGATGACGTTGTCGGACACGTACACGTCAGCGCTGTTGCCGGTGATGCTCAGGTTGCCGCCGAAGGCGTTGTAGCCGCAGCCGGTCAGCGGGGCGGAGGCGCCGATCTGGATGATCTCGCCGCTGCCGCTGAACGACGCGTCGCCGTCGACCTCGGACAGGCACAGAACGCCGCCCTGCTCTGCACCGGTCACGGAGTAGGTGCCCTCGATGACGGTGTCGTAGACGTCGGTCAGCGTGTCGCCGGTGGTGGCGAGGTTGCGGGTGACCCAGCCACTCTCGATGAAGGTCTCACCGTTCGTGGAGGTGACGCTGCGGGCGTGGTCCGAACCGACCGAGTAGAAGAACCCGGAGTCGGTGGCGGTCACGTTGTTGCCCAGCGTGCTGTCCTCGGCGTACGTACCGTACGCCGCGACGAGGGTCGTCGTGCCGGTGACCGACGTGCCCACGACGTCCGCGAAGCCGTTCGAGTTGACGCGAACGTTGCCGTTGACGGTCGAGCCGTCGAGCAGCAGGTTGGCGTCGTTGCGAACGGTCACGTTGCCGTTGATGACGACGTTGGTCAGCTCGCACGACTTGCCGGCGGCGACAACCAGGTCACCGGGGACGGTGACGTCAGCTGCGACACCGTCACAGAACGTGGTCAGTGCGGCCTGGGACGGCGCAGCGAAACCGACGGCCATGAGACCGGCGGCAGCAGCCGTCAGGGCGATCTTGCGGTAGCGCATTTGCGCTCCTCTCTGCGGATCCTGCGGATGGTGCGTGAATGACGCGTTCCTCGTGCGATTCGTCCCAGTGCCGGCCGGGTCACGGACCTTCATCGGGACGGATTGCGCGAGGAGGGTGGAGGCCTTGCGCGCGCGATTCAGTTGTCAACACCGAGTCGAAGCGCCACATACCCCCCGCTCCTGTCGGAGACTTCGTACGACGTGCACTCTTTCCGGGAAATGACGATCATGTCAAGGTTTGGCCCGTATTTCGGGGCGACTTGTCGACACGAGTTCGCTTGCGGGACACGATACGAGGAGGCGGTCACGAACGCGTTCATCACGGCGACATTTGTCCGTTGTGTCGCGCCGAATCGAGGTGCTCCTGGGCCCGGACGAGGACGTCCAGGATCCGCGCACCGAAGGCCACGCTCTGCGGATGGGCCGCGGCGCCCGGCGCGGCGGCCTGGGTCAGCTCGGTGACGGCCCTGCTCAGGGCCTCGACGACGGGAGTCTCGGGCGCTGGCGCGACGGCGTGTCCGGCGCCGCCCCACACGCGCGAGTAGGAGACGGCGGCGGCCGACGGGACGTTCTGCGAGACGGTGGCCGTGCTGGACGCGCCGCCACGGTGCCCCAGGACGAGGTGGACGGCGCCGAGCGGGTCCTCGTGGGCCGCGACGGACTCCACCGGCCCGAGGACGCTCACGAGGACGGAGAGGGCGTGCGGGGCGAGGTCCCACAGGCCGCCGTGCTCGAGCCGCCACGGCGTCGAGAAGTCGCCCTCTTCGCGCTGCACGGTGCCCAGAGCGAGCGCCACGCCGCCCTCCCACGGGTGCTCCTCGGCCGCGGCGGCGAGCTCGGCCAGCCAGGCCCGCGTCTCGGGCCGGAACAGGTGCGTGAAGAACACCACCGAGGCGACCCCGGAGGCGTCGGCGGCGTCGACGAGCGCCCGCCCGCCGGCGGCGTCCAGCGCGATGGGCTTCTCCAGCAGCAGGTGCTTCCCGGCCGCGGCCGCCGCCGTCGCGTACCGGGCCTGCACGTCCGGAGGGACCGAGAACTGGACGGCGTCGACGTCGCCCAGGAGGTCCTCGAAGGTGGCATAGGGCCGGACGCCGAACTCGCCGGCGATGGCCGCCGTCCGGCCGGGGTCGCGGCCCCAGACCCCCGAGAACGTCACGCCCTCCGTCGCCGCGATCGCGGGGGCGTGGGCCACCCGGGCCCAGTGTCCGGTGCCGACCAGTCCGAAGCGCATGACACGGGACCCTATCCGCGCCCCGACACCCGGCGTCGTGACGGTCCCGGCCGCTAGCCTGGGTGACCGTGGACGAGACGGCGGTCTATCCGGCGCACTGGGAGGCCGATGTCGTGCTGTCCGACGGTGCCACGGCGCACCTGCGGCCCATCGCCGCGGCCGACGCCGACCGCCTCGTCCAGTTCTACGCGCGCGTGAGCGACCGGTCGAAGTACTACCGCTTCTTCGCCCCCTACCCGACGCTGACCAGCCGCGACGTCGAGAGATTCACGAACGTCGATCACAGCGACCGGGTCGCGCTGATCCTGCTGGTCGGCAACGACATGATCGCCGTCGGCCGGTACGAGCGGCTCAGCCGCGCCGACGCCGAGGTGTCGTTCCTGGTCGAGGACGAGCACCAGGGCCGCGGCGTGGGCAGCGTGCTGCTCGAGCACCTGGCCCAGGCGGCCCGCGAGCGCGGCGTGCGCCGGTTCGTCGCCGACATCCTGCCCGCGAACCACAAGATGATCGACGTCTTCGCCGACGCCGGCTACACCGTCGACAACCGCTACGAGGACGGCGTCGTCCACGTCGAGTTCGAGATCGCGCCCACCGGCAGCTCGCTCGAGGTCATGGCCGCCCGCGAGCACCGGGCCGAGGCGCGCTCCATCGAGCGGCTGCTGACCCCGCGGTCGGTCGCGGTCATCGGTGCCAGTCGATGGCGCGAGAAGATCGGCCAGACGCTGGTGCGCAACCTCGTGCTCGGCGGGTTCACCGGCCCGGTCTACGCCGTCAACCGCGAGGCGACGGCCATCACCGGGCTGCCGGCCTACAAGAGCGTCCGCGACGTCCCCGGCGAGGTCGACCTCGCGCTGGTCGCCGTCCCGGCCGACGCCGTCGCCGAGGTCGTCCTCGACTGCGCCGCCAAGGGCGTGCGCGGGCTGGTCGTCGTGTCGTCGGGGTTCGCCGAGACGGGCGAGCCGGTCGGGCGGTCCCGGCAGGCCGAGCTGGTGCGCCTCGCGCGGGCGCACGGCATGCGCATCGTCGGGCCGAACTGCCTGGGCATCGTCAACACCGACCCCGCCTACTCGCTGAACGCGTCGCTGGCCACCACGTTGCCTCCGGCCGGGCGGGTCGGGTTCTTCGCTCAGTCCGGCGCCCTGGGCTCGGCCATCCTGGGCGACGGCGCCGCCCGCGGCCTGGGCGTGTCGACGTTCGTGTCGGCCGGCAACCGCGCCGACGTGTCCGGCAACGACCTGCTGCAGTACTGGCGCGACGACCCCGCCACCGAGGTGGTGCTGCTGTACCTCGAGTCGCTGGGCAACCCGCGCAAGTTCTCGCGGCTCTCGCGCGCCGTGGCCGAGGTCAAGCCCGTCGTCGCGGTGAAGAGCGGCCGGTCGACCCAGGGCGTGCCGCTGGGGCACACCGTCCGGGCCATCGAGGCGCCCGCCGATGCGCTGGACGCCATGTTCCGCCAGTCCGGCGTCATCCTGGTCGACACCATCCCCGAGATGTTCGACGTCGCCCAGCTGCTGGCGTACCAGCCGCTGCCCAGGGGCCGCACGGTCGCCGTCATGGGCAACTCCGGGGCGCTGTGCCTGCTGGCCGCCGACGCCGCCGTCAGCGCCGGCCTGGACGTCTACGGCGATCCCGTCGGCTTCGGGGCCGGGGCGACGGCCGACGACTACCGCAAGGCGCTGCGGGCGTTCGTCGACGAGCCCGCCGTCAGCTCCGTCCTGGTCGTCTACGCCCCGGCCGTCGATGCGCCCGGCGACGACGACGTCGCGGGGGCGCTGGAGGAGGTGGCGGCCGCGGCGGGCAAGCCCGTCGTCACGACGTTCCAGGGCCGACGGGGCGTCCGCGGGCCGGGGGCGGTGCCGTCGTACCCGTCGCCCGAAGAAGCCGCCCGGGCGCTCGGCCACGCCACCGCGTACGCGGAGTGGCGACGGCGCAGCCACGGCCGGGTGCCGCGGCTCGAGGGCCGCGATCCCGCGGCGGCCGGGAAGCTGGTGCGGCGGGTGCTGAGCACGACGGCGTCGCCTGCCGGTGCACCGGGGGAGTCGAGGCCCGACGGAGTCGAGCTCGGACCTGGAGAACTGCGCGAGCTGCTGGCCGCCTACGGGGTCGACCTCCTGCCGATGATCCCGGTGGCGACGGTCGACGCCGCGCTGGCGGCGCTGGACGAGCTGGGCGGCGAGGTGGTCCTCAAGGCGACGTCGCCGCGGCTGCGGCACCGTCCCGACCTCGCGGCCGTCTGGCGCCACATCGACACCCAGTGGGAGATGCGCGACGCCTGGACCACCATGACGCGCACGCTCACCGACCCCGCCGAGGCCGGCTTCGTCGTGCAGCCCATGGCCCCCGGCGGCGTGCCGGTCGCCGTCCGCGCCTGGGAGGACCCCCTGTTCGGCCCGGTGGTGTCGTTCGGCGTGTCGGGAGTGGCGTCGGAGCTGCTGGGGGACCGCTCGTACCGCATCCCGCCGCTGACCGACCGCGACGCCGCGGAGATGGTGCGCGAGGTGAAGGCGGCCGCCTTACTCATGGGCTACCAGGGTGGCATCATGGCCGACCTGGGGGCCGTCGAAGACCTGGTCCACCGCATGTCGCGGCTGGTCGACGACGTACCGGAGATCCGCTCCGTCGAGCTCGACCCGGTGCTCGCCGGCGAGTCGGGGGTGGCCGTCGTCAACGGTTCGGCCAGGGTGGCGGCGCCGGCCGGACGACAGGACTGGTATACCCGGCGCCTGCCGTGACGCTAGGCACCACGAGCGTGCGAGGATGGAGGAATGGCGGACACAGGGACGCGTGAGGGCCTTCGCCTGGCCATCCAGGAGGCCGGGTACTACCCGGACCTCGTCGCGGACATGCTCGAGACCTCGCTGGCCGGCGAGGCGGTCGACTCCTACGTGGTGCACCACGAGCCGCACTTCGACCGCGACGAACTGCGACGGCACGTGAGCGTGCTGGTCCTCACCCCCACGAGGCTCATCGTCGGCCATACCGACGAGTACCCCTCCGACGACACCCACGACGTGCCGTACGCCACCACGTCCACCGAGGCGGTGCCGCTCGACCGCGTCACGTCGGTGGTCGTGAGCCGCACGGTCACGTCGCCGGCCGCGTACCGCACGGGCACGCCCGCGCTCGACGTCGTCCTCACCGTCGGCTGGGGCGCCATGAGCCGCATCGACCTCGAGCCGGCCACGTGTGGCGACCCCGACTGCGAGGCCGACCACGGCTACACCGGCGCCCTGACCTCCGACGACTTCACGCTGCGGGTCAGCGAGGCCGGCGACGGCAGCGGCCGGGTCCGCGACCTCCTGACCTTCGCCCGGGCCCTGTCCGCCGCCACCATCAGCGTGCGGTGAGCGGTGCCCCTTCCCCGTTACGGCGAGGCGGCACTCGCTGACCTGCTGCCGTCCGTCCTGGCCGCGCTGGGGGTCAACGGCGAGGTCGACGTGCTCGGGCTGCCGCCGGCGCGCCGCTACTGCGTGCTGCTGGTCGACGCGCTCGGCTGGAACCTGCTGCGCGCCCACCCCGCGCAGGCGCCGTTCCTGGCGTCGCTGGCCGGCCGCGCCATCACCGTCGGCACCCCCACCACCACCGCGACCAGCCTGACCAGCCTGGGCACCGGCCTCCCGCCGGGCAAGCACGGCATCGTCGGCTACACCTCGCGGGTGCCGGGCGGCGACGGGATCTTCAACGCGCTCAAGTGGGACCCGCCGCTCGACCCGTCGACCTACCAGCCGTACCCGTCGCTGTTCGACCGCGCCGCGCGGTCGGGGGTCGCGACCACCGTCATCGGGCAGAGCAGCTTCCGCGACACCGGCCTGACCCGCGCCGCCATGGGCGGGCCGTTCCGCGCCGCCAACTCCTACGGCCAGCGGGTCGCCGCGGCCGTCGAGGGGTCGTCCGGGGCGGCGCCGTCGCTGGTCTACGTGTACGACGGCGACCTCGACTACACCGGTCACCAGCACGGCTGGCGCTCGCCCGCGTGGCGCTACCAGCTGGCCATGGTCGACCGGTTCGCCGAGCAGCTCTACGACGAGCTGCCCGCCGGCACCGTCTTCGTCGTCACCGCCGACCACGGCATGGTCGACGTCGACCCCGACCGCCGCGTCGACGTCGACGACGTCCCCGCCCTGCGCGACGGCGTGGCGCTGGTGGCCGGCGAGGCGCGGTTCCGGCACGTGTACACGGTGTCGCCGGATGCCGCTGCGGACGTCAGGGACGCGTGGCGGTCGGTGCTGGCGGACCGGGCCGAGGTGCTGACCCGCGCCGAGGCCGTGGCCGCCAGCTGGTTCGGCGCCGTCGAGTCGCGGGTCACCGAGCGCATCGGCGACGTCGTCGCCAACGTGCACGGCGACTGCGCGGTCGAGCGGCGCAGCGTGTTCCCCGTCGAGACCCGGCTGCGCGGGCTGCACGGGGCGTTGAGCGAGGACGAGCTGATGGTGCCGCTGCTCGTCGGAGAGGCCTGATCCGGTTGGCTGAGCTGCACTTCTTCACGGGGACCATGGACTGCGGCAAGTCCACGCTGGCCCTGCAGACCGACTACAACCACCGCCGTCGCGGGCTGTCCGGGCTCATGCTGACCTCGCACGACCGCGCCGGCGAGGCGACGGTGTCCAGCCGCCTCGGCCTGTCCGCCGACGCCGTCGAGGTGTCGCCGTCGACGCAGCTGTGGTCGGTGGTGGCGGCCCGGCTGGCGGCGGGGGAGCGCATCGACTACGTCATCGGCGACGAGGCCCAGTTCTACACGTCGGAGCAGGTCGACGACCTCGGCCGGGTGGCCGACGAACTCGACGTCCCGGTGTACGCGTTCGGCATCCTCACCGACTTCCGCACCCGGCTGTTCCCCGGGTCCGCTCGGTTGGTCGAACTGGCCGACCGCGTCGAGACCCTGCAGGTCGAGGCGCTGTGCTGGTGCGGCCGGCGCGCGACCCACAACGCCCGCACCGTCGGCGGCATCATGGTCACCGAGGGCGAGCAGGTCGTCGTCGGCGACACCGACGGCGCCGGCGTGGTCGGTTACGAGGTGCTCTGCCGCCACCACCACCGGCGCCGCATGACCGCCGTCAGCGCCCGGGTCGCCGAGGCCGGCGCCGAGCCCCTGCCCTTCGCCGCCGGCTGAGGTTGGGTTCCCCCCCCGTCCCCCTGCTGCCGATTCTCTTAAGCCGCGCGGGTGCCCTCAAGTCCGCGCGCTCTGTGCTTGCGCGGGACTGTGGTGGGGGCGCTTGGACTTGACCGCACCCGCGCGGCCTAAGAACTGGCAGCTATGAGGGGGACGGGGGAGTCTGGCCACGGGTGCGGGGTCGTAGTGAAGTCGGCCGTGGTGGTGTCGGGAGGGACTTTTCCTCGCTATAGCGGGGAGAACTCCCTCCTGACGCGCGCCGTGGGCGAGTGACAACTGCTATAGCGGTAGTAACTCGCCCACGACGGACCGGTAGATGACGGCGAGGCGAGCCCACCTCATCACCCCGGCAGAACCTCAGAAGAACTCGTCCAGCAACCGGTAGAAGGTGAGCTTTTCGGCATCGACCTCGACCCCATAGGACCGCAGGTACCGCGCAGAAGCACCATCGCCGCCGACCCGGCCCTCGAGCGACCGGGTGGCGATGGCGAGGTCGAGCCAGCGGTCGGCGACCCCCAGGCTGCCGGCGTCGACGACCCCCGTCACCTCGAACGTCGACGGATCGACCATGACGTTCAGCGTCCCGAGATCGCCGTGGCAGACCACGAGGTCCTCGGAGGCCGGGCGAGTGGCCAGCAGCTCGGCGACCAGCTGGTCGCGGGTCCAGCCGTGGCGCTCGTCGTCGAGGTCGTCGAGGTCCACCTCGGCCGACAAGGCCGCAGGCATCGTCACCGCGAGCCGGCGGTCGAACGGGCACTCGCCGACCGGCAGGGCGTGCAGCGCACGCGTCAGCTCGGCCAGGGCGTCGACGACGCGGTCGCGGGCCTCGGGCGGCCAGTCGCCGGCCGCGGGGCGACCGGGCACCTCGGCGGTCACCAGCAGGCCGGGGCCGCACTCGAGGACCTCGGCGGCAGGGATGCCATGGGCGGCCAGCCAGATGAGCCGGGCGCCCTCGCCGATGAGGTCGTCGTCGGCGGACTCCTTGCGGTAGGTGCCGGCCGTGCGGACGACGGTGGCGCCGGACTTCCCGGTGGTGATCTCTTCGCCGGCCGGCGAGACGTCGCTCATGCTCAGATGCTCACCCAGCTGGTCACGACGGCCGGGCGCTCGCTGTCGTCGAAACGGCAGCTCACCGAGATGGGGCCGCCGGGGACGGGGGCGGCGCGGAACCGGCCGTCGGCGTCGGTGGTGACGGAGACGACGCCGTCGGAGTGCCGCACCTCGACCGTCGCCGCGCCGGGCGCCACGATCTGGCCCATGAGGCGGTGCTCCCCGGCCGCGCCGGCAGCGCCGCCCTCGCGGGTCACCTCGAGCACCACGACGGTCTCGCCGGCCGTGAACGTCAGCAGCCGCGGCGCCTCGCCCGCCGACCGGACGGCCAGGGCGGGCTCGGTGCTGGAGTCGGAGATCAGCTCGGCCAGCTCGGCGTCGACCGTGCGCCACGCGAAGCTCGCCTTGGCCACCTCGATCAGCCGCTGGGGCGGCGGGTCGGTGGCCTCGATGACCTCGCGGAGGCGGTCGACCAGGCGGTCGTCGTCAACCATGGGGTCCCCCTTCAGCGCCGGCCGGTGCGCCGGTGGGCGTCGGCCGGGCTGGAATCGTCAGTGGCGCCGTCCTCGTGGTCGTGCATGAGGCGGCGCAGGTGTTCGATGCAACGTCGCCGCGTCGGGCCGATGCTTCCGACGGGCATCTCGAGCTCCGCGGCGACCTCGGTGTAGCGCGGGTCGGCCGCGGCCACGGTGAGCCGCAGGAGGTCCTGGCAGCGTGGCTCGAGCCGCTGGAAGGCCCGGAGGACCTCGACCTGCTCTTCGTGCGCGAGCAGCGCCTCGGCAGGCCCGGGAGCGGGAGGGCTCGCGTCGTCGGCGCGGTCGGCGATGTGGACGTCGGGCAGCTCGGTGCCGCCGCGCCGGAGCAGCCGCAGGCATTCGCGTTTCGCCGTCGTGACCAGCCAGGCGGCCAGCCGATCCGGGTGGACGAGCCGCTCGAGGTTCTCGACCAGCCGCAGCCAGGTGCTCTGGAAGGCGTCCTCGGCGTCGCCGCCGTGGAGCCGATGACTCCGGACGACCGCCCAGACCAGCGAGGCGTGATCGTCGACCAGGCGGTCCCAGGCGAGCTGATCGCCCCTGGACGCCGCCTCGACGAGCTCGCTGACGGACAGGTCGGCCACCGCCCAGAGTATAGATGCAGGTAGATCGCCGTCAGTGACGGGCACGTGCCCCCGGGCGCGGCGCACCACGCCCTGCCCACGTACCCGTCACCCCCCGTTGTGCTGATCATCGCAGCAGCCCCCCGGCTTCACAGACGTTGTACGAGCAGACGTCGTGGACGTCTGCGCCGCCTGGCTGCGAGGATCTCGACGACGCGGTTTCTCGAAAGAGCCCGCCACGGTTCCAGGGGAGCGAGGCCGTCGCGCACGGGCTGGATGGGTGCGGCCCGACGTGGTGCGAGTGGTGCCGCCACGGCCGCCTCCCCTCGGTGTGCACGACGCGGCCGGAGGTCCCTGGTCCGCGGAACGCCGGCTGGTGACCTCTCGCGGCGTTCACAGATACAGAGCCCGATGGGGCGGCTCAGATACGTCCAGATGAGACTTTTTTCAGATTTCTCCGTTTCCGCAGGTCAAACGGGTGGGGGAGCGGACGGCCGGACCGCCCGCTCCCCGCCCGTCAGTCCTGGCCGGGCCGGTCGCCGTCGACGACGACGGGCCGGACGGCGGCACCCGTCAGGGCGACCTCGACGGTGCCGCCGGGGACGTTGCCCTCGACGACGAGGTCCGCGACCGTGGTGCCGGTGCCGGCCGGGGTGAACCGGACCGGCACGTCGCACGACGCGCCCGGAGCGATCGGTGCGTCGGTGCACGCGCCGGCGTCGGCCACCGCGAACTCGCCCGCCGTCACCGTCAGGCCGGAGACCACCAGCGGCCGCTCGCCCGTGTTCGTGAGCGTGACCGGCTGGACGGTGCCGGCCTCGCCGGAGGTGCCGGCCACGGCAGTGAACACCGGGGCGTCGGCGTCGACCCGCGCACCAGCGCCGGCCGCCGCCACGACCCGCACCGTCGTCCGGCCGGTGACCGGCGCCAGCGACGCCTCGCCGGTGTAGGCGCGCATCGAGTCGTTGGTCACCTCGAGCGTCACCTCGCCGGTGCGCAGGCCCATGAGCTGCCGGGTCACCGGGTCCAGGATCGCCACCCGGCCCTCGGAACGCGCGCGCCGGGCCGCCGCGTCGCCGGAGCCGATGGCGAGGCCGTCGTCGCCGGACCAGTGCACCGACATCGGGTAGGCGAGCGGGACGACCCGGCTGCCCGGCAGCACGCCGGAGGGCTGGACGATGTGCCCGCCGACGGTGGCCGCGCGGCCGACCTCGACCGTCTCGGGCGCCTCGACGACGACCTCCTGGGCGAAGGCGCGCACGTCGGCGCTGAGCCAGCGCTGGGCGCCGGAGCCGTCGCGGTCGACGCTCCACTCGATCCAGCCGGTGAAGCCGCCGCGATCCGGGGTGCCGTACGGCGCCTTGCCCGACGACGGGTGGACGACGTACTGGACGCCCTCCTGGCGCTGGACGTTGGCGATCTGGGCGTGCGAGCCGACCATCGTGGCGCCCTTGTCGCTGGCGTCGCGGAAGTCGGCGAGCAGCTTCTCGACCAGCCGGACCTCCATGCGGTCGCCGAGCTGGCTGGCCTTGGTCTCGGCCGGGTCGTCGACCGGGTGGTGGGCGAAGACCATGACGTTGCTGATCGACTCGTCGCCGGCCGCGGTCTCGAGCGCCACCTGCAGCATGGGCAGCTGTTCCCAGTCCGAGCCGCGCAGGCTCCCCAGGGAGCTGTTGAGCAGGATGAACCGGGTGCCCTTGTGGTCGAAGGTCCGGAACGGCTGCCCGAACTCGGCCTCCCAGGCGGCCAGCGTGCCCTGCGTGTTGTTGACGCCGTAGGACTCGTGGTTGCCCGGCACGTAGTAGCAGGGGATGGTGCCGGTGCCGTGGTCGGGCGTGCTCTCGGCCGCGGGCTCCTCGCCGACCGGGATCAGGTCGCAGCCGCCCTCCTCGAGCGTCCGGCGGGCCAGGGCGATGTCCTCCGGGAGGCCGCGGTCGACGATGTCGCCGTTGAGCACGACGAGGTCCGGCTCCTCGGCCCGGATGCGGTTCAGGGCGGCGACGGCGACCTGGGTGAGGTCGGGCGCGGCCGCGGTGAACTGCACGTCGGACAGCGTGGCGAAGGTCCAGTCGGCGCCCGGCTGAGCCTGGCCGTCGGCCGAGAACAGCGGGTCGGCGCGCAGCGGGTCCTGCTCGGGCAGATCGATCTGCGACGGCACGTCGGCCTCGATGCCGCCGATGACGAACCGGCCCGGGACCTGCTGGTCGACCGCGGTGTTGATGCCCTGGAACGAGTTGAAGCGGATCGGGAACACCGCCGTCGACGGGATGGTGAACGTCGCGTACTGCCACTCGTCCGACGGCTGCAGCCCGTTGCCGTAGATGCCGACCGAAGTGCCCTCGGCGTCCCAGAAGCCGGCGTAGGTGAGCCCGCTCGGGATGAACACGTCGGACTTGATCTTGATCCGGACGCGCAGCGGCTGGCCGGGGATCTCGACCCAGCGGTTCGCGTTGCTGGCGGCGGTGATGCCCTTGTTGCGGGCGGCGCCGAACTCCAGGCGGATGCCCTCGGGGTCGTCCAGGATGTCCATGCGCGCGCCGGCGGTGCCGTTGCGGGTCCAGCGGCCGTTGGCGGCGTAGTCGTCCTGGAAGTCGTACACCTGGATGGTCTGCACACCGACGGTGACCGGCAGCTTCACGGTGTGGCCGGCCGCCGTCAGCTCGACGACGGTGCCGCCGGCGGTCAGCGGGGTGATCTTCAGGCCCGTGCCCGACGGCGTGATGCTGACGACGGACTCGTCGTAGCTGAGGTCGAGGTCGACCAGCTCGACGGGAGCGGCGAAGCCCTGCGCGTCGCGGCCCGTGACAGCGACCTGGACGGCGTTCTGCGGCGTTGCCTCGCTGATCGAGATGCGGTTCGTCGACAGCTCCAGCGAGTTCAGCTCGCCGAGGATCTGGACGCTCCGGACGCCCTGCGCCGCGCCCGATGTGGCGTGGACGACGACGCGCCCGCGCCGGTTCGCCGGCACCTCGAGGACGGAGCCGTCGAAGCTGCCGCCGCTGCTGCGCCACCGGACGCCGGCGGGGTCGACGGCGACCGGTGTCAGGTGGTTGTCGACGGCCTTCGCGGTGAGCGTGCGGTGCAGGCCCGGGAACGCCCGCGCCTCCTCCTCGCCCGGCGTGATGACCAGCTCCTTCGCCCGGCCGTTGCCCGGCGTCACGAACAGGCCGACGCCGTTGGGGTCGAGCCGCTCGCCGCCGTCGGACGGGCTGTTGCGGACGGTGGCGGCCTCCTCGCCGAGCGGGCGGGCCACCATGGAGGTCGAGCCGCCGCCGTCGAGGTTCCAGGCGGTCTCGGCGCCCAGGCGGACCATGAAGCGGGCCAGCTCGCGCATCGTCATGCCGTTGACCGGCGACTGCCGCCCGTCGTTCGTCATGAGGATCATGGTCCTGCCGTCGTCCTTGAACCCGATGACGGTGCGCGGGTGGACGTCGTTGTCGAGCTCGGAGTCCGGGCGGGCGACGCCGTCGCGGACCAGCTCGCGGTTGGAGCCGATGACGAACGTCATCTGCTGGGCGATCTCGTCGCTGAGCTCGTAGGTGAGCGTGACGGGGTCACCCGGCTGCAGGGTGCGGATCGCGGCGGCGCCGGCCTCGCGGCCGACCAGCACGAACGCACCGCTGGGGATCGGTCCCTCGCCGGCGGTCGTGGTGTCGACGGAGACGACCTTCTCGTCCTGGACGAGCACGGACGCGACGTCGGTGGCGCCGTTGACGCCGATGCTGCGACGGTACGAGCCCCACTTCTCGGTGTAGGCGACGATGGCGCCGTTGGGGGAGCCGGCGAGGTTGTTCGAGGCGTTCAGCGAGACCACGCGGTGCGCCGTCCCGCCGAAGGTCGCCGTCGCGTCCAGCGTCATGTCGACCGCGCGGCCGATGCCGTCGGCCCCGACGCCGACGTGCGTCCAGGTGCCGTAGTCCGAGGACTTCAGCAGCTCGCCGTCGCGCACCTCCGCACCCAGCGGCGCGCCGGAGTTGTTGATGTCGAAGAAGTCGCCATTGACGCCGGCGACGGCGCCCACCTCGTTCACGTGCACCGACGTCGGCGCCCGGTCGGTCACGTGCTCACCCGCGAGCAGGTCGCTCGTGACGGCAGGGTTGGCGAGGTCGGCGGTGAGAATGTGCTGGTCGTACCACCCGGTGGGCGTCACCGAGGTCAGCTCGCGCAGCGTGATGCCGGGGCCGATCTGCTCGGTGCGGTCGACCAGTTCGATCGCGTCATCGGTCAGCGGCGGGCCGCTCGGGCTTTCGGCGGCTGCTGCGGGGACGGTCGTGAGGAGACCGAACGCGACGGCACTCGCCGTCAATGCGGACAACGACGACGTCAGCCGACGGCGTCGTGTTCTGGTGCTGGCTGCGGACATCTGAATCCTTGCGACTGAGGAGATGTGTCAGCAGCAGTGAATGCTTTCGATGCACCTTGTCCGGATCATCCCATTGGCGGTAGATCGAACTTTGGATGAATCCCCGACGGGTACCGGGTGCCGTCGGCCCCATAGCTCACGGCAATGCCCACGGCACGACGAAGCCCCGCCGCGTCACGAGGACGGGCGGGGCTTCGGGGCAATGCGTCAGTCGTTCTTGCGGCGGCCGAACATGATCTCGTCCCAGCTCGGAACGCTCGGCCGGCGGTTGCGCGACGAGGCCGGCTTGCGGGCGGGCGGTGCGGCTTCGTCGGCGGTCGCGGCGAGGTCGGCCTCGGCGGCCTCCTCGGTCTCGACGTGCTGGGCGATGTCGCTGAGCCGCAGCCGCTCGCTGGTGACCGCATCGTCCTCGTCGTGAGCGGCGGGCTCCTCGCGCGCGACCTCTCGCGACGACGGGGCAGACGGTGCCGGGGCCGGCTCGGGCGCGTGGTCGTGGAAGAGGTCGGGCTCGCGGCGACGGCGCTCGCGGCCGGGGCGACTGGTCGTGCGCCGGGTGCCACGACGGGAGGCGGCCGTCGGGATCGGCGTGGTGTTCTCGAACTCGTCGTCGTCGGGGTCGGCGGCGTCGTCGTAGTCGCGGACCAGGCCGCGCACCGGGCCCACGCCCGCGGACGGCTTGAGGAACGCCGGAAGGTCGGGTCCCTCGTCGTCATCGACGGGAGCGGCGGCCCCCCGCGAGCCGACGACCGAGAGCCGCGCGGGCCCCGTCGGGACGTCGGGCTCGGGGCCGGCGGGCGCCTCGGCGGGCAGCACGCCGGCGATTGAGCGGGCGTTGTCGTCCTCGGGCACGACGGTGCGGCCGGAGGGGTCGAACGAGAAGAGGGCGGAGTCCTCCTCCTCGCCGGCCCAGGCGAAGCGGACCAGCCAGCGGCCGTCCTCGCGCCGCCAGGCGTCCCACTCGACGAGGTCGGGGTCGGCGCCGTGGACCTTGGCGGTGGCGCCCGCGGCGGCCTCGAGGGTCTGGGGCGGGCCGTCGCCGCCGAGCCGGCGGACGGTGGCCTGCCGGGCGCGGCCGGCGATGTGCTCGCGCTCGGCGAGGACGGGGCCGGCGAAGCGCTCGACCTTCTCGCGGGGCATCCCCGCGACCGCGGCCACGGAGTCGACGGACTCGCCTGCGCGGATGCGTGCCTGGATGTCGCGTGGACGTAGCTGGCTTTCGAGCCGGATATCCAACTGTCCCAACCTCGCTCGGTCGCCTCGGATCGCGGCGAGCAGGCGGTCGTCCACCCGCAACGCGAACTGTTCACCGTCGTGCCCGGAGAGGATCAGATGGGCGCCGTCCTCGCTGACCGCGATCAGCCGAACCTCGCGCACACCGTCACCTCCCAATCACGACTGCCACCATCGTCACCCGTGGGACAGGGTCGATCCAAGCCGCCACGCCGCCGTACCGGCCGGTCTGACGAGCAGTTTTTCACGTCCGGCTCACTCGCCCAGGACCTGGTCGAGGTACTCGTTGACCATGATCCGCCGGGGGTCGACCCGGTCGCGCACCGCCCGGAACGACCCCATTCGCGAGTATTGATCGCGAAGATACCCTGAATCGCGGGTATGGAGCTTTCCCCAGTGCGGCCGGCCACCGTACTCCAGCCACAGCTTCTCGACGGCGGCGAACCAGCCGGGGTAGTCCGTGCGGGGGTAGGCGTGGGTCGCGACGTAGACGGTGTCGCGGCCGTACGCGGGCGAGAGCCAGACGTCGTCGGCGGGCGCCAGCCGGATCTCGACCGGGAACGCGACCCGCCACGGTCCCCGCCTGGTGAGGTCGCGCAGAGCGTGCAGCGCGCAGGCGGCCGCGGACCGGGGGAGCGCGTACTCCATCTCGTGGAACCGGACCCGCCGCGTGCTGGTGAAGACCTTCGGCGCGGCGTCGACGAACGTGCGACCGCCGATGAGCCGGGCGGCGACGGCGTTGACGGCCGGTGTGGTCTTGGGTGCGGCCCTGGTCACGCGCTGGACGAGGGCCAGGCCGGCGTTCTCGACGACGTCGCCGGACCACCAGGCGGCGACGGGGTGCGGCGGCGCGGCCGCCTCGCCGGTGCGCCGGTTGACGGTGAGCTGCACGGTGTCGGTGAACGGCAGCCAGTAGAGGTCGCAGTGGTCCTCGGCCTCGAGGTCGGTGAACCGCTCGCAGACGGCGTCCAGCGTGGTCCGCTCGACGGTGGAACGCAGCGTGAACGCCGGCTCGACCCGGAAGGTGACACTGGTCACGATGCCCAGCGCCCCCAGGCCGAGCCGCGCGGCCTGAAAGAGGTCGCCGTCGTCGCCCGCATCGGCCGCCGAGACCTGCCGCACCGAGCCGTCCGGCAGCGCGATCTCGAGCCCCACCACCTGCTCCGACAGCGACGCCGACACCCGGCCGCTGCCGTGCGTGCCGGTCGCGATGGCGCCGGACACCGTCTGCACGGCGATGTCGCCCATGTTCGTCAGGCCGTGGCCGCGGGCCGCGAGCAGCGCGTTCAGCTCGTGCAACCGGGTGCCGGCGCTGACGGTGGCCGTTCCCGCGTCCGCGTCGAGTGCGAGCAGACCGCTCAGCCCGTCGAGCCGCACTTGGACGCCGTCGGTCGCGGCGATGGGGGTGAAGCTGTGCCCCGCCCCGACCGGCTTGACCCGGACGCCGTCGTGCGCGGCGGTGGCCAGGACGGCGGCGGCCTCGGCCGCGGAGGCGGGTCGCTCGACGCGCACCGGGCGCGCCTGCACCGTGCGCGCCCAGTTCTGCCAAGGCATGGGCGCTGACCCCCTTTCCGTTGTGGGACTCGCCGCCGCAGGGACGTCGCGGTCGGCCTTGGGTAGGCTCTCACGGTGAGCATCACCGATCCGTACGACGCTCTCCTGGTCGTCTCCTTCGGCGGTCCGGAGGGGCAGGACGACGTCATCCCGTTCCTCGAGAACGTCACGCGCGGCAAGGGCATCCCGCGCGAGCGGCTGGAAGAGGTCGGCGAGCACTACCGCCTGTTCGGCGGGCGCAGCCCGATCAACGACCAGAACCGCGCGCTCATCGCGAACCTCGAGCACGAGCTGGCCGAGCGGCGCATCTCGCTCCCGGTCTACTGGGGCAACCGCAACTGGGACCCGTACCTCGCCGACGAGCTCGCCCGCATGCGCGACGACGGCGTCCAGCGCGTCGCTGCGTTCGTGACCAGCGCGTACGACTCCTACTCCGGCTGCCGGCAGTACCGCGAGGACCTCTGGCGCGCGGTGCAGCAGGTGGGGCCGGGCGCGCCGCGCATCGACCGGCTGCGGCACTCGTTCGACAACCCCGGGTTCGTCACCGCCAACGCCGACGGCGTCGTGGGCGCGCTGGGCGACCTCCCGCGCGACCTCGCAGACGGGGCGCGCATCGTCTACGTCACGCACTCCATCCCGGACGCCATGGCCGAGACCTCGGGGCCGACGGGCGGCGCCTACGTCGCGCAGCACCTGGCCGTCGCCTCGGCCGTGAGTGCGCAGGTCGAGGAGCGGACCGGGGTGTCGCGGCAGCACGACCTCGTCTACTGCTCACGCAGCGGCCCGCCGTCCATGCCGTGGCTGGAGCCCGACGTCAACGACCACCTGGCGTCCCTGGCCGCCGACGGGGTCGAGGCCGTCGTGCTGGCGCCCATCGGGTTCCTGTCCGACCACATGGAGGTCGCCTACGACCTCGACACCGAGGCCCTGGCGACGGCGAAGGAGCTCGGCATCGCGGCGGCCCGGGCGGCCACCGCCGGCACCCACCCGGACTTCGTCGACACCGTCATCGACCTCCTGCTCGAGCGGGCCGCCGTCGAGCGCGGCGAGTCGGTCACGCGGGCGAGCATCGGCGCGCCCGGCCCTGCGCACGACGTGTGCCCGGCCGGCTGCTGCCCGAACCTGCGCGGCGACCAGCCCGCCCTGTGCGGCGTCGACTCGCCTCCGTACCCGTCGTGACGCCCGCCGAGCTGCTCGGCCTGGCCGAGAAGACCGCCCGCGAGGCCGGTGACCTCGTCCGCGAACGGCGTGAGGCCGTCGAGCGCATGGCCGTCGCCGGCACCAAGTCGACGCCCACCGACGTCGTGACGGAGTCCGACACCGCCGCCGAGGCGCTGATCCGCTCCCGGCTCTTCGCCGCCCGCCCGGACGACGGGTTCGTGGGCGAGGAGGACGGCTCGGTCGTGGGGTCCTCCGGGGTGGAGTGGGTGGTCGACCCGATCGACGGGACGGTCAACTACCTGTACGGCATCCCGCAGTACGCGGTGTCGATCGCGGCTTCCGTCGACGGCGTCGTGGTCGCCGGGGTGGTGCTGAACCCGGCGAGCGGCGAGCTCTGGACGGCGGTGCAGGGCGGCGGCGCCTTCCTCGACGGCCGGCCGGTCCGGGTGTCGTCGTGTACGTCACTGTCGTTGGCGCTGGTGGGGACCGGTTTCGGTTACGACGCCGGCCGGAGGGCGCGGCAGGCTTCGGTGCTGCTGGAGGTCGTGCCCCGGGTGCGCGACATCCGGCGGGCCGGGGCGGCGGCCCTGGACCTGTGCGCGGTCGCGTCCGGCCGGCTGGACGCGTACTACGAGCGAGGACTGAACCCCTGGGACCTCGCGGCCGGCGGTCTGATCGCCGCCGAGGCCGGGGCGGTGGTCAGTGGGCTGCGCGGCGCTGCCGCGGGCGGAGAGCTGGCGCTGGCCGCGACGCCCGGGGTCGCTGTTGAGCTGACGTCGTTGTTGGAGCGGCTGGGCGCTGATCGGGACTGACGGTGGGGGACGGGGGGAGTCTGGCGACGGGTGGGTGGTTCCGGCCTGCTTGGTCCTGGGTGTGACGTCGTGGTCTGCCGTCACGTCCTGGTCTGGTGTCACGCGAAACGGCCGATTTCGGCTCGCGGGCGTGACGGGGGACCAGGACGTGACGCCAGACCAGGAGGGAACGGCTCGAGGCGAGCCAACCTCATCACCCCGGCGCACCTCAGGACCCTGACGAGCTCACCTTTCGGCGGGCGGCCCAGGCGTCCTTCAGGGACACCTTGGCGCCCATCCGGAGCACCGCGCCCTCGTAGATCCGCGCCGCCAGCACGACCAGTACCGCGATCAACGCCAGCATCAGCCCCAGCGCCAGCGCGACCTCCCAGCCGGCGGCATCGCCCCGGGCCATGCGCAGCGGCATGATCAGGGCGCTGAAGGGCGGCACGATGCTCAGCACCCCCGCGGCGGGGGTGTCGGGGTTGAGGAAGACGAAGAACGCGCCGAAGTACGACACCATCATCAGCGTGTTCACCGGCGTGGTGACGTTCTGCAGGTCCTCCTGCCGCGAGATCCGGGCGGCTGCGGCGGCGGACAGTGAGGCGTAGGCGGCGAAGCCGAGCACGAACCAGCCGAGCGCCGTCAGGACCGGAGAGATCATCGGGCCGGTCAGCTCGACCGCTCCCAGGGCTGCCGCGATGCCCAACCCCAGTCCGCCGATCAGCGTCAGCTGCACCAAGCCCAGCAGGCCGATACCGATGATCTTGCCGGCCAGCAGCGCACGGGCCGGGATGGTCGACAGGATGACCTCGACGACGCGGCTGGACTTCTCTTCGACCACGCCCATGGCGACCCACATCGAGTACGTGATCAGCTGGCCGAACAGGATGATCGTCCCGAAGAAGGCGATGCCGCCGCGAGTCTCGCGCTCGTCGGCGTCGGGGTCGAGCGTCACTGTCTCGAGGGTCGCGGACGTCAGGGCGGCGGACACCTCGGCGGGGTCGATGCCGGCCGACTCCAGCGCCCGCGCCCCCTCGACCTGGCTGTACGCGTTCTCGAGGACGGCGCGCAGCGTGCTGTCGAGCGACTGGTCGACGTAGACGGTGTCACCGTCGACGTAGGCGTCGATGTCACCGTCGCGGACCGCCTGCTCGGCCGCGGCGGCGTCACCCACCGACGTGTCGAAGCTCACCTCGATGTCGGACACCTCGGCCTGCCGCTCGACCGCCTCCTGCAGCGCCGACGCCTCGCCGACCAGGGCGACGTCGTAGCTGTCGTTGCCGAGGTCGGTGAACCGGGGGAGCAGCACGACGACGGCGATGATGCCGATGGTGATGAGCAGCGAGATGAAGAACGAGCGCTCGCGGATGCGCTGGCCGAACTCGCGCTTCGCGACCAGCGTGACGGCCTCGCGGAACGACAGGGGGCGGGTCATCGGGCGGCCTCGACCTTCTCGGAGCCGACGGCGGCGGGTTCGGCGGGCGGCTCGGCGACCACCGAGCGGAACAGCTCGGCCAGCGTCGGCCGCTCGGGCGTGAACTGGTGCACGGGCCCGAGCGCGCGGGCGGCGTCGAGCAGGGTCTGGTCGTCGGCCGACGGCGGCAGCTCGACCAGGGCGACCCGGTCGCCGTCGTCGATCACGGACAGGCCGGGCACGGCGGCGACGAGCGACTCCGTCCACCCGGGAGCCGCACCGACCGAGAGGCGGTACCGGCGGCCGGCGTCGCCACGCAGCTCGTCGACGGAGCCGTCGGCGACCATGCGCCCCGCGCGGATGATGCCGACGGCGTCGCAGAGGCGCTCGACCAGCTCGAGCTGGTGGCTGGAGAACACGACGGCGGCCCCGGCGTCGACGCGGGCGCGCAGGACGGCGGCCATGGCGTCGACGCCCATGGGGTCGAGGCCGCTGAACGGCTCGTCGAGGACCATGACCGTGGGGTCGTGGACGAGCGCGGCCGCCAGCTGGACCCGTTGCTGGTTACCGAGTGAGAGCGATTCGATGCGATCCGACGCACGTTCGCTCAGAGCGAGCGCGTCGAGCAGGTCCGATGCAGCCTTTCCGGCTGTGATGCGTGCCACACCGTGGAGCTGCGCGAGGTACACGAGGTGCTCGTGGACCTGCATCTTCGGGTACAGACCGCGCTCTTCGGGCATGTACCCGAACTCGCGGCGAATGTCCTGGTCGAGGGGGGTGCCGTTCCACCGGACCTCGCCGCTGTCGGGCTCGAGAACGCCGAGGACGATGCGCATCGCGGTGGTCTTGCCGGCCCCGTTGGTGCCGACGAATCCGTACATCTGCCCTGGTCGGACCGCGAACGAGAGGTCGTCGAGGGCCACGACGTCCCCGTAGCGACGCGACAGCCGGTCGATCTCGAGCATGCGGTTCCTCTCAGCCTCATACGGTCCGTTGACAGCTTCTCGCCTGGAATGGTGACATCCCTCGTCCGCGAGGGCGGTGTGACGCGTCGGTCCAGAGGACGACACGAAATCCCACAGTGTGGGGTGCCGTGCCATCGGGGTACGGCATCAGGCAGAATCTCCCGCTCGGAGCGGGCACAACCGTGGGCCGTCGTGCGTTACGGAGGGGCACGGAGTCCAACCGACCCGGCCAACGGACGAACCACAACGCGCCCAGTGAGGGGGAATAGATCGATGGCAACCGATTACGACGCGCCACGCAAGACCGACGACGAGATGTCCGAGGACTCGCTCGAGGAGCTGAAGAACCGGCGCATGGACAAGTCGTCCGGCATCGTCGACGTCGACGAGTCGGACCTGAACGAGTCCATGGAGCTTCCGGGAGCAGACCTCTCGAACGAGGAGCTGGCGGTCCGGGTGCTGCCGCGGCAGGCTGACGAGTTCACCTGTTCGCAGTGCTTCCTGGTACACCACCGCAGCCAGCTGGCGAAGGAGAAGGACGGGATGCTCATCTGCCGCGACTGCGCGGCCTGAGCCCAGCCCCGTCACCCAGCCGGGCCGTCAGCGGCCCGTGCTGAGCCTTTCCCCGTTCACTGGCCGGTGGTCTGACGCGCCGCCTCGAGCACGGCTACGAGCCGTTCGGGGCGGCGCGTCGACACGAGCCAGTACGGGGTGGGGTCGGCGTCGTCGTCGACCCCGATCCGAACGACCCCCGGCACGTATCCCCGGATCGCCAGGTAGGCGCGGGGATCGAGGCCGGGGCCGCGGGCGTTCCGCGCGGCATCGCCGGTGAGCGCCTCGGCCGGGCCGAGCGCCGTCAGCGGCAGCCGGGCCCGTCCCACCGTCACGCTCTCGGCGTCGACGGCGATGAGCAGCCGCCCGTAGGCGACCAGCCCGGCGACGCCCAGGACGAGCACGCCGGCCAGTACCGGCAGCGACACGCGGGGGCCGTAGGCGTAGTCGTAGACCAGCCAGGCCGACCCGGCCAGGCCCGCCAGCAGCACCCACCACAGGACCGGCACGACGAGGCGCTCGCGGTAAGCAGTCACTCTTGCAGCCTGCCACGGATCGCCGAAGGCGAGCGGGTAGGGTCGTCGATCGTGATCGAACGGCACCCCGACGCGCCGGCGCCCGGCTCCACCATCGCGTCGCACTACCGCATGTGCGTCGGCTGCGGGCCGGACCACCCGACGGGGCTACACGTCACGGTCACCGCGGGCGAGGGGCTGACGGTGTCGGGCCGGTTCACCGTCACCGACGACCACCAGGGCGCCCCCGGCCTCGCACACGGCGGCATGCTGTCGCTGGCGTTCGACGAGGTGCTCGGCTCGCTGATCTGGCTGGTCGGCAAGCCCGCCGTCACCGGCCACCTCGAGACCAGCTACCGCCGTCCGGTCCCGGTCGGCACCACGCTGCACATCGACGCCGAGGTCGACCGCGCCGAGGGCCGCAAGATCTTCATGTCCGCGACCGGCCGCGAGAACGCCGCCGACGGCCCCGTCAGCGTCACCGCGTCGGCCGTCTTCGTCGTCGTGCCGCCCACCCACTTCATCGAGCACAGCCGGGCGGTCGAGCCGTCCGAGCTGTCTGAAGCGGCCGCGAAGGTCGCGGAGGTGAATCCGTGACGAACGACTCCCGTCCGGTGGACGTCCTCATCACCCGGCTGGACCCGGAGGTGCCGCTGCCCGGCTACGCGCACCCCGGCGACGCGGGCGCCGACCTGGTCACGACCAGCGACGTCAGCATCGCGCCGGGCGAGCGGGCCATGGTGGGGACGGGCATCGCGATCGCCCTGCCCGCGGGTTACGCTGCATTCGTCCACCCGCGATCGGGGCTCGCGCACCGGCTCGGGGTCAGCATCGTCAACACACCGGGCACGGTCGACGCGGGGTACCGGGGCGAGATCAAGGTGGTGCTGGTCAACCACGACCTGCGGGAGCCGGCGGTGTTCGCGCGCGGTGACCGGATCGCTCAGCTGGTCATCCAGCGCGTCGAGCAGGCCCGGTTCCACGAGGTCGAGCGGCTGCCGGGGTCCGCGCGGGGCGACGGTGGGTACGGCTCGACGGGAACGGCAACTCAGGCCGGCAACGCCGGCGTTCGATAGCGAAGGGGACGGTCAGGTGTGGGGACGGCGGCGCCACGACGGCGATGAGGACGAGCCCGAGGTCGAGGAGACCGCCGGGACCACGTCCGAGAGCCCGGGCGATGACGAGGGCGACTCGCCGAAGAGCGACCGCACGGGCGGCCCGCTCGACGAGTCCGAGGTCGACCTCGCCGAGGCGCGCAAGGGCCGCATCGACCTCGGCGGGCTGCTGGTCAAGGGCGCGCCGGGCATGAAGCTGCAGCTGCAGGTCGACCAGCGCACCGGCAATGCCACCAGCGCCGTGCTCGCCATCGAGGACGCCGCGGTCCAGCTGATCGCCGTCGCCGCTCCGCGCAGCTCCGGCATGTGGGGGCAGACGCGGCTGCAGATCACCCAGGACGCCAAGCGCCGCGGCGGCCGCGCCGACGAGGCGCCCGGGCCGTTCGGTCCGGAGATCCGGCTGGTCGTGCCGGTGCAGGCGCCCGACGGCAAGCAGGTGCTGCAGCCGTCGCGCGTCTCCGCCGTCGACGGCCCGCGCTGGATGCTGCGCGCCACGTTCCTCGGCAAGGCCACCAACGACGCCGCCGTATTCCAGCAGTTCGTCGAGCTGGTGAAGCAGACGGTGGTCGTGCGCGGCCAGGCGCCCATGGCCCCGGGCGACGTCATCGTGCTGAAGCCGCCGGCCGGCAGCCAGCAGCCGGTCGACCCGTCCCAGCCGCTGCAGGCCTGACCAGCGCGTTTGCCGGGCGGAATAGACTTACACCCGTGGAAGAGAACACCACCACAGGGCGTCGTGGACTCTGGGGCGCCATCACTCGGTGGGTGGCCTCCGACGAGGAGGTCGAGGCCGAGGAGCTGCGCGACGACGCGCGAGAGGCCGGCTGTCAGCCGTTGGCCGACGTCGAGGACCGCACCACCGTGCGTGTCCGCGGCGTGCTGCAGTCGGTGACGCTGCAGCCGCGTCTGGGCACACCCGCGCTGGAGGCGGACTTGTTCGACGGCTCCGGTGCGGTGACACTGGTCTGGCTCGGCCGGCGGCGCATCGCCGGCATCACCTGTGGACGGCGTCTGGTCGCGACCGGCAGGGTCGCGACGCTCGACGGCCGCAGGGTCATGTACAACCCGCGATACGAGCTGCTACCCGCAGGCATGGAGTGAGATGAGCCAGAGCGATCCCGGCGCCCCCGACCGCACCGGCCGGCAGAGCTGGGCCCAGGCGATCGCCTCGGACGAGCGGTTCCGCCCCCAGAACGTCCTGGGGCCGGGCGCCCTGCTGGACGCCGGGCTGCCGCTCGCGCTCTTCACCCTCGTCTACACCGCCGCCGGGCGCGACCTCACCCTGTCGCTCTGGGTCGCCATCGGCTCCGGCCTGCTGCTCGGCGTGGTCCGGCTGCTGCGCAAGGAGCCGCTGCAGAACGTGGTGGCCGGCTTCCTGGGCGTCGGCCTGGCCGCGTTCATGGCCAACCGCACCGGCAACGCCGAGGACGTCTTCCTGCCCGGGCTGCTCATCAACATCGGCTACGGGCTGGCCTATCTGATCTCGATCCTGGTCCGCTGGCCGCTGCTGGGCGTCTTCGTCGGCCTGGTCACCGGGCAGGGCACGGGCTGGCGCAGCGACCCCGCGCTGCTGCGCGCGTACACCCGGGCCAGCCTGCTGTGGGTGGGCATGTTCGCGCTGAGGCTGGCCGTGCAGCTGCCGCTCTACCTCGCCGGCGAGTCGCAGATCGGCTGGCTGGCCGGCGCCCGGCTGGTCATGAGCTGGCCGCTGTTCCTGCTGGTCGCGTACCTGTCCTGGCTCATCATCCGGCCGGCCTACCGCGCCCACCAGGACCGCATCGGGGCCACGGCGGCCCCGTCGTCGCCCGCCGCCAAGACCGACCCGGACCCCGCCGACGGCTGACGCCGTCGCCCCGCGGGCCGCCATGATCATCCAAGATTCGGGCTGCCAGAACGACCCAAAAGTTTGATGATCATGGGCCAGGGGCTGCGGCGGCGCAGGCCATCCCGTCGGTGCCGAACGCGCCGACCGGCGCCGGAAGACGCGGTGCGTGTGCACTGCGACCCACCTACCGGTCCTTGATCATCAATGATTCGACCACCTGTAGGGGGTCGAATCATTGATGATCATGAGTCAGAGGCCGCTGCGGCGCCGTCGTCGCCCAGGCCTACCCGGACCCCGCGGGAAGCTCACGCCGTCGGCGCCCGCCGCGTTCCGCCCTCACTCCAAAGTCGATCTTGGAGAAAGTGGGCAGTTGCGGGGGAAATGTCCGATAAATTGCCCCGTTACTCCAAGATCAACTTCGGAGGGTGGCGGCCTCAGGCGGTGTGGGGCGAGAGCAGGTCCTCGAGCTGCTTCTCGCGCTCCGGCGCGGCCACGAAGAGCAACTCGTCGCCGGCCTCGAGCGGGAGGTCGGGGAGCGGGCTGTGCACGTGCTTGCCGCGGATGATCGAGACCAGCGAGGTGTCGACCGGCCACGCGACGTCCGCGACCGCCGTCCCGACGATGGGGGAGTCGGCCGGCAGGGTGAGCTCGACGAGGTTGGCCTCGCCCTGGCGGAAGCTGAACAACCGGACCAGGTCGCCGACGCTGACCGCCTCTTCGACGAGGGCGCTCATGATGCGCGGCGTCGAGACCGAGACGTCGACGCCCCAGGACTCGTTGAACATCCACTCGTTGCGGGGGTGGTTGACCCGGGCCACGACGCGGGGGACGCCGAACTCCGTCTTGGCCAGCAGCGACACGACGAGGTTGACCTTGTCGTCGCCGGTGGCGGCGATGACGACGTTGCAGCGGTCGAGCGCGGCCTCCTCGAGCATGGACAGCTCGCAGGCGTCGGCCAGCAGCCACTCGGCCTCGGGCACGCTGGCGGCCTTGATGGCCTTGGTGTCCTTGTCGATGAGCAGCACGTCGTGACCGTTGGCCAGCAGCTCCGACGCGATCGAGCGGCCGACGTTGCCAGCGCCGGCGATGGCGACCCGCATCAGACCTCCACCTCCGGGTCCTTCGAGAGGATCTGGGCGACGTACGGGATGCGCTCGGTGTTGACGAGAACGTGCACGAGGTCGCCGTCCTGGATGACGGTGTCGACGGTGGGCAGGACGCCCTCGCCGTAGCGGGTGAGGAACGCGACCCGGGCGCCGGACGCCTCCTCGAGCTTGTCGGCGGTGAGGCCGATCCAGCCGCTGCTGATGTGCAGCTCCGCCAGCTGGACGGTGCCGGTGGGGTCGACCCACTCGGTCTGGGCGCCCTCGGGGAACAGCCGGCGCAGGATCTGGTCGGCGGTCCAGCGCACGGTCGCCACCGTGGGGATGCCGAGGCGCTGGTAGACCTCGGCGCGGCCGGGGTCGTAGATGCGGGCCACGACGTTGTCGACGCCGAAGGTCTCGCGGGCCACCCGGGCGGCGAGGATGTTGGAGTTGTCGCCGCTGCTGACGGCGACGAACGCGTCGGCGCGCTCGATGCCGGCCTCGATGAGCACGTCGCGGTCGAAGCCGACCCCGGCCACCGTCGAGCCCTCGAACCCGGGCTGCAGGCGCCGGAACGCCTCGGGGTTCTGGTCGACGATGGCGACGGTGTGGTCGTGCGACTCGAGGATGTGCGCGACGGTCGAGCCGACCCTGCCGCAGCCCATGATGACGACGTGCACTCTGGTCCTTCCGCGCTGGCCGGGCACCACGTGGCCCGCCGTGTCGCAGTCGACGTTACACGTCCGCGGTGGAAGGCATACCATTGCCGATCGTGCCGAGCCTCGGCGATCTGTCCAAGCGACTGCTCATCGGTCGGAAACTCCCCAGCGAGCGCATGGGGCACACGCTGCTACCCAAGCGGCTGGCCCTTCCGGTCTTCGCGAGCGACCCGCTGTCCTCGGTCACGTACGCCACCCAGGAGATCCTGGTCATCCTGACGCTGGGCGGCCTGGCGTACCTCACGTACACCCCGTGGGTCGCGGCCGTCGTGGTCCTGCTGCTGGTCACGGTCGTGGCGTCGTACCGGCAGCTGGTGCGGGCCTACCCGACGGGCGGCGGCGACTTCGAGGTCGCCAACACCAACCTGGGGCCGACGGCGGGCCTGATCGTCGCGAGCGCGCTGCTCATCGACTACATCCTGACGGTGGCGGTGTCGGTGTCGGCCGGCGTCGACAACCTCATCTCGGCCGTCCCGGAGCTGAACGACTACCGCGTGCCCATGGCCATCGGCCTGGTGGTGCTGCTGGCGGCCATGAACCTGCGCGGCATCCGCGAGAGCGGCACCGCGTTCGCCATCCCGACGTACCTGTTCATCGTCGGCATCGGCGCGCTGATCGTCTGGGGCCTCGGCCAGACGGTGTTCGGCACCGACCCCGTCGCGGAGTCGGCCGGGTACGACGTCGAGGCGGAGATGACCGACCTCGGCGGCATCGCGCTCATGCTGCTGGTGCTCAGAGCGTTCGCCTCCGGCTGTACGGCATTGACGGGGGTCGAGGCGATCGCCAACGGCGTGCCCGCCTTCCGCAAGCCCAAGGCGAAGAACGCCGCCGCGACGCTGGCCATCATGGGCACGCTCTCGATCACGATGTTCAGCGGCATCACCGCGCTGGCCGTGATCGCCGACGTCCGCTACGTCGAGAACTCCTGCGACCTCGTCGGGTTCGACTGCACCCAGCCGCAGCCGACGGTCATCTCGCAGCTGGCCGAGGCCGTGTTCGGCGGCGACACCATCCCCTTCTACTACATCCAGGGCGCGGCGGCGCTGATCCTCATCCTGGCCGCGAACACCGCCTTCAACGGCTTCCCGCTGCTCGGCTCGATCCTGGCGCAGTACCGCTACGCGCCCCGACAGCTGCACACCCGCGGCGACCGGCTGGTGTTCAGCAACGGCATCATCGTGCTGGCCGTCCTGGCCGGCCTGCTCATCGTCGCGTTCGACGCCTCGGTGACACGCCTGATCCAGCTCTACATCGTCGGCGTCTTCACGGCGTTCACGTTCGGCCAGACCGGCATGGTGCGGCACTGGAACCGGCTGCTCGCGGCCGGTCCGACGGGGCCGGAACGACGGCAGATCCTGCGGTCGCGGGTCATCAACGGCACCGGCGCGGTCCTGACCGGCGTCGTCCTCGTGGTCGTCCTGATCACCAAGTTCACCCACGGCGCATGGCTGGTCGTCGCGATGATGCCGCTGCTGTTCCTGCTCATGCGGGGCATCCGGCGCCACTACGACACCACGTCCGAGGAACTCGCGGTCGAGGACTGGCCGTCAGAGTCGCTGCTGCCGTCGCGCGTGCACGCCGTCGTGCTGGTCTCGCGGCTGCACAAGCCGACGGTGCGGGCCATCGCCTACGCCCGGGCGGCCCGGCCGGACATCCTCGAGGCCATCACCGTCGACGTCGACGCCGCCGCGACCAACGCGCTGCTCGACCAGTGGGACCGGCACGACATCCCGGTGCCGCTGCGCGTCCTGGACTCCCCGTACCGCGAGATCGCCCGGCCGGTCGTCGAGTACGTGCGGGCCATCCGCCGGGCCAGCCCGCGCGACGTCGTGACGGTGTACGTGCCGGAGTACGTCGTGGGGCACTGGTGGGAGCGGATCCTGCACAACCAGAGCGTCTTCTGGCTCAAGGGCCGGCTGCTGTTCACGCCCGGCGTCATGGTGACGAGCGTCCCGTGGCAGCTGCGGTCGGCGGCGTCGGTGAAGGCCAAGCCCGTGCGCCGCGCGCCGGGCGACGTGCGCCGAGGCGGCCCGCACTGACCGGCAGGGCCCGCACCGTCAAGGGCGAGTCGGTCGTCGGCACCGAGCTCGTCGTCGAGGTCGGCGCCGTCGCGCACGGCGGAGTCTGCGTCGCCCGGCACGAGGGCCGCGCCGTCTTCGTCCGGCACACGCTGCCCGGCGAGCGGGTCCGGATCCGGGTCACCGAGGGCGGCACCGAGGACCGCTTCTGGCGCGCCGACGCCGTCGCGGTCCTGACCCCGTCGCCGGCCCGCGTCGAGCCGCCCTGCCCGTGGTCCGGGCCGGGGAGGTGCGGCGGCTGCGACTGGCAGCACGTCCTGCTGCCGGCCCAGCGGTCGCTGAAGGCCGCCGTGGTGTCGGAGCAGCTGAAGCGGCTGGCGGGTCTGGACGTGGCCGTGACCGTCGAACCGGTCGTTGGCGACGTCGACGGTCTCGACTGGCGGACCCGCGTCACCTACGCCGTCGACGCCGGCGGCCGGGCCGGGCTTCGTCAGCACCGCTCGCACGAGGTCGTGCCGATCGACTTCTGCCGCATCGCGCATCCCGAGGTCCGCGCGGCGCGAGTCGAGGACGGCCAGTGGCCGGGCGCCGAGACGGTCGAGGTCGTGGCGGCGAACACGGGGGAGCGTCAGGTCATCGTCGACGGCGAGATCGTCGAAGGACGAGCGCACGTCGCCGAGGAGGCCGCCGGCCGGACCTGGCGGGTCAGCGGCGGCGGGTTCTGGCAGGTGCACCCCGGCGCGGCGAACACGCTGGTCAATGCCGTGCTCGACGGCGTCAGCGCCCGGCCGGGCGAGCGGGCCATGGACCTGTACTGCGGCGTCGGGCTGTTCGCCGGGGCGCTGGCCGACGTCGTCGGGCCGACGGGCTCGGTGTTCGGCGTCGAGGGGTCGCGGCAGGCCGTCGCCGACGCGCGGCGCAACCTGCACGACGTCCCGTGGGTGCGGCTGGCGACCGGCCGGGTCGACCGGGTGCTGTCGTCGGCCGGGCCGGCCGGGGTACCGGACGCCGCCGACATCGTCGTCCTGGACCCGCCGCGCGAGGGCGCCAAGTCCGCCGTCGTCCGCCGGATCGTCGCCCGCCGGCCGCGCGTGGTCGCCTACGTCGCCTGCGACCCGGCCGCGCTGGCCCGTGACCTGGCCACCTTCGCAGGTCACGGCTACCGGCTCACCTCGCTGCGCGCCTTCGACCTGTTCCCCATGACGCACCACGTCGAGTGCGTCGCGATCGTGGAGCCGGACCGGCCGAGCTGATCGCCGTCCGGCCCCCGGTGGACTATCCTGTAGGGCGGCACAGCGGCGACGAATCGGGAGGTGAGGCTGCCATGCGCAGTGAACCCCCTAGTCATGCGCCGCAGGGCACCGAGGTCACGGGCAGCTGATGCCTGGCGGCCGGGTTGTCCTGCGTCCCACGACACCCGATTCCGTCCGCCTCACCGTCCCGGGAGCGACGTCATGCCACCTCGTCGTCAGCGTGCACTGCGTGTCATCAGGCCGGCTCTGCGCCGTCAGGGCCGCGGCAACACCGTGACCGACGATCCCACCGGTGAGCCCGAGGCCACCGAGCCGGTGTCGAGCATCGTCGACGCGGCGCTGTACCGCGACGGCAAGCGCATCAGCACGCCCAGCTCCCTGGCCGAGACGTACCGCCAGCTGCGCGCCGACGCCGAGGCCATGGCCTGGATCGGGCTCTACAAGCCCAGCGACGCCGAGCTGATCTCGCTGGCCGACGAGTTCGACCTGCACGAGCTGGCCATCGAGGACGCCATGGAGGCGCACCAGCGGCCTAAGCTCGAGCGCTACGGCGAGACGCTGTTCGTCGTGCTGCGAGCGGCCCGCTACCTCGACTCCGTCGAAGAGGTCGACTTCGCCGAGCTGCACCTGTTCGTCGGGCCCGGCTTCGTCATCACCGTCCGCCACGGCGCGGCGCCGAACCTGTCGGGCGTCCGGCGGCGCATGGAGGACGACCCCGACCTGCTCCGGCTCGGCCCCGAGGCGGTGCTGTACGCCATTCTCGACTCCGTGGTCGACGGCTACGTGCCCGTCGTCAACGGCGTCAGCAACGACGTCGACGAGATCGAGGTCCAGGTGTTCGGCCGCGACCCCCAGGTGTCGCGGCGCATCTACGAACTCTCGCGCGAGGTGCTCGAGTTCCAGCGGGCCACGCGGCCGCTGTCGGGCATGCTCGGCGGGCTCGAGGCGGGCTTCGAGAAGTACGGCACCGACGAAGAGCTGCAGCGCTACCTGCGCGACGTCGCCGACCACGTCACGGAGGTCACCGAGCGCGTCGACGGCTTCCGGCAGGTGCTGTCCGACATCCTCGCCGTCAACTCCACGCTGGTGACGCAGCAGCAGAACGAGGAGATGAAGTCGCTGACGGAGGCCAGCTTCGAGCAGAACGAGGAGCTCAAGAAGATCTCCGCCTGGGCCGCCATCCTGTTCGCGCCGACGCTGGTCGGGACCATCTACGGCATGAACTTCGACAACATGCCCGAGACGCACTGGGGGCTGGGCTACCCGTTCGCGGTGCTGCTCATGGCCATGGTCTGCGCCACGCTGTTCGTCGTCTTCCGGCGCAAGGGCTGGCTCTAGGGGTTCGCGCGGCTGCTCGCCGGCGCCGGCCGGGGCCGTGAAAGGCTGGCCCCATGCAGCTTCGCATCTTCACCGAGCCCCAGCAGGGGGCCGGCTATGACGACCTTCTCGCCGTCGCGCAGGCCACCGAGCGGCTCGGGTTCGACGCCTTCTTCCGCTCCGACCACTACCTGAAGATGGGCTCGGTCAGCGGCCTGCCCGGCCCGACCGACGCGTGGACGACCCTGGCCGGCCTGGCCCGCGAGACGTCGCGCATCCGGCTCGGCACGCTGGTGTCGTCGGCGACGTTCCGCCAGCCCGGGGTGCTGGCCATCCAGGTGGCGCAGGTCGACCAGATGTCCGGCGGCCGGGTCGAGCTGGGCCTGGGCGCCGGCTGGTACGCGGCCGAGCACGCGGCCTACGGCATCCCGTTCCCCGAGAAGCGGTTCGGTCTGCTGGAGGAGCAGCTGGCGGTCATCACCGGGCTCTGGAACACCCCCGCCGGGTCGACGTTCGACTTCTCCGGCGCGCACTATCAGGTGTCCGACTCGCCCGGCCTGCCGAAGCCGGTGCAGCAGCCGGTCCCCGTCATCGTCGGCGGCAACGGCCCGCGCCGCACGCCCGCCCTGGCCGCGAAGTACGCCGCTGAGTACAACACGTCGTTCCCGCCCAAGGCCGACATCGCCGACCGGTTCCTCGCCGTCCGCAAGGCCTGCGAGGAGGCCGGCCGCGACCCCGACTCCATGGTCTACTCCGTCGCGCTGGTGGCCTGCGTCGGCGCCGACGAGACCGAGTTCGCCCGCCGGGCGGCCGCCATCGGGCGCGAGCCCTCCGAGGTGCGGCAGAACGGGCTGGCCGGGACGCCGCAGGAGGTCGTCGACGGCATCAACGCCATCCGCGAGCTGGGCGGCAGCCGGGTCTACCTGCAGATCCTGGACCTGTCCGACCTCGACCACCTCGAGTTGATCGCGGCCGAGGTCGCCCCGCACGTCGGTTAGGCGTGTCGCGTCGGGGCCGTCACTCGACAGTGACGGACTTCGCCAGGTTGCGGGGCTTGTCGACGTCGTGGCCGAGCGTCAGCGCGGCGTGGTAGGCGAGGAGCTGGAGCGGGATCGTCAGCAGCAGCGGATCCAGCTCCGGCTCACTCCTCGGCACGGCGATGACGTGCGCCGGCGTCACGCCGAGGTCGACGCCGTCGTGCGTCACCACCACGAGCGGGCCGGAGCGCGCGGTGATCTCCTGCAGCGCGCCGAGGTTGCGGTCGAGCAGCTCGTCGTCGGGGACGATCGCGACGGTCGGCAGGTCCGGGCCGACCAGCGCGAGTGGGCCGTGCTTCAGCTCCGACGTCTGGTACGCCTCGGCGTGCCGGTAGGAGATCTCCTTGAACTTCTGCGCCCCCTCGCGGGCGACGGGGAA
This sequence comes from Jiangella mangrovi, assembly GCF_014204975.1. NCBI lineage: Bacteria > Bacillati > Actinomycetota > Actinomycetes > Jiangellales > Jiangellaceae > Jiangella > Jiangella mangrovi. The sequence continues at coordinate 5,895,886 of NZ_JACHMM010000001.1, read as the reverse complement.
CCCGCGGGTGCGGCCGACGAAGAACAGGCTCGGCGCTTGGGCGAGTCGTTTCGCGACGGTGGCGAGCTGCGGCTCGGTCTCGAGGATCGTCTCGATCTGCTCGGGGAGCCGCTGCAGGGCGGTGATGAGGCGGCGGCCGTCGGCCGGTGAGACGTCGCGGATGCGGCCCAGGTGCACGCCGAGCAGCGCGAACCCGACCATCATGTTCGTGAGGGCCTTCGTCGACGCGACGGCGACCTCGGGGCCCGCGTGCAGGTAGACGCCGCCGTCGCACTCCCGCGCGATGCTCGACCCGACCGCGTTGACCAGGCCGATCACCCGGCCGCCCTTGCGCCGCAGCTCCTGGACGGCGACCAGCGTGTCGTAGGTCTCGCCGGACTGGCTGACGGCGACGTAGAGCGTGTCCTTCTCGATGACGGGGTTGCGGTAGCGGAACTCCGAGGCCGGCTCGGCGTCGGCGGGGATGCGGGCCAGCTCCTCGATGAACTGCGCCCCGGCCTGGCCGGCGTAGTAGGCCGAGCCGCAGCCAAGGATCTTCACGCGGCGGAACTCGCGCATCTCGCGTGCGTCCATCTCGAGGCCGCCGAGCCGCACCGTGTGGAAGCGCTCGTCGAGGCGGCCCTTGAGGACGCGGCGGACGGCGTCGGGCTGCTCGGCGATCTCCTTGTGCATGAAGTGCTCGTGGCCGTCGGTGCCGTAGTCCGAGGTGTCCCAGTCGACGGTGACGGCGGTCTTCGTCGTGCGGGCGTCGCGGGTGAACGTCTGGTAGCCGTCGGCCCTGAGGGTGGCCAGCTCGCCGTCGTCGAGGTGGACGACCTGCTTCGTGTAGCGGACGAGCGCCGCGGTGTCGCTGGCGACGTGCATCTCGCGGTCGCCGATGCCGATGATGATCGGACTGCCGTTGCGGGCGACGACGATGCGGTCCGGGTGGTCGCGGTCGAGGACGGCGAGGCCGTAGGTGCCGTCGACGCGGCCGAGGGTGGCGAGGACGGCCTGCTCGAGGCTCTCGGCGTCGCTCCTGGCGATGAGGTGGGCCAGCACCTCGGTGTCGGTGTCGGAGGTGAGCGTGACGCCGTCGGCCTCCAGCTCCGCCCGCAGCTGGGCGGCGTTGTCGATGATGCCGTTGTGCACGACGGCGACCCGTCCGTCCGCGCTGAGCTGCGGGTGGGCGTTGCGCTGCGACGGCACACCGTGCGTGGCCCAGCGGGTGTGGCCGATGCCGGTCCTGCCGCCGAACCGCCTCGGCAGGCTCGCCTCCAGGTCGCGGACGCGGACGGCGTCGCGGTGCAGCCGGATCTCGCTCGGCCCGAGGACGGCGACGCCGGCGGAGTCGTAGCCGCGGTACTCCAGCCGCGCCAGGCCGTCGACCAGGATGGGGGCGGCCGGCTTCGCGCCGACGTAACCGACGATTCCGCACATGGTGGCGTGTCCTCTCGTTGCTGTGTGTCTAGTTCGTGGGCCTGGCGCGCGGCCAGGGGGCCGCGTCAGCCGGTCGTCAGCCGTAGACGATGCGGCGCAGTTGCCGGGCGGTGAGGTCGGGCGCGCGGACCGGGCGGTGGGTCAGCTCGGCGCGGATCCGCTCGAAGATCTCGTCGTTCTTCGCACCGCGCAGCTGCAGCTCCTGGTGCCGCCGCTTCACGTACTCGTCGACGTCCTCGGAGAAGTAGGCCGCGACGTCGGCGACCACCCGTCGCGCCTCGCCGGAGGAGAGGCCCGTGGTCCGGACGATCTGCTCGACGAGGTCCGCGGCGGTGTGCGTCACGCGCTTGACAATGCCTTGCGTGGGGTCGGATTGGCAAAAATCTGCCCGGAATCGGGCAGGATCTCTAGTCTCCCGGTCGCACCAGGCCGGTCTCGTAGGCGATGACGACGGCCTGGGCGCGGTCGCGCAGGTCGAGCTTCATGAGGATCCGGCCGACGTGGGTCTTGACGGTCTGCTCGGCCAGCACGAGCGCGTCGGCGATCTCGCCGTTGGACCGGCCGGCCGCGATGAGCTTGAGCACCTCGGTCTCGCGCGGGGTCAGGACGCGCAGCCGCTCGGGCCGCGGGCGGTTCGGGTCGGGGCGGCGGGCGAAGTCGGCGATCAGCGTGCGGGTGATCGACGGCGCCAGCAGCGCGTCGCCCGCCGCGACGACCCGGACCGCGTGCACCAGGTCGGCGGCGGGGGCGTCCTTGAGCAGGAAGCCGCTGGCGCCGGCCCGGAGCGCCTCGTACACGTAGTCGTCGAGGTCGAACGTGGTGAGCATGATGACGCGCGGGTGCTGCAGGCCGGGCGCCTTGAGGATGCGCCGGGTCGCTTCGAGCCCGTCCAGCACCGGCATCCGTACGTCCATCAGCACGACGTCGGGCCGGTGTCTCCGCACGGCGTCCACCGCCTCGGCGCCGTCGGCCGCGCTGCCGACCACCTCGAGGTCGTCCTGCGCCGCGAGCAGCGCACCGAACCCCTCCCGCACCATCGCCTGGTCGTCGACGATCAGCACGCGTGTGGTCATGCGAAGTGCTCCTCGGTGGTCCGGTAGGGGAGGACGGCGGTGACGGCGAAGCCCCCGGTCGTCGTCGGGCCGGCGGTCAGCGTGCCGCCCACCACAGCCGCGCGTTCGCGCATGCCCGGCAGGCCGTGCCCCGATGCGGCCGCACGGCTCACCCCGTCGGCGACCGCACCGCTGACGCCGTCGTCGACCGGCGGGGAGTTGCGGATCCGCAGCTCGACGGCGGTCTCGGTGTAGCGGACGTCCACGGTGACCTCGGAGCCGGGCGCGTGCCGGACGGCGTTGGCGAGCGACTCCTGCACGATCCGGTACGCCGAGAGGCCGGTCGTGCCCGGGAGGGCGGCCGGCGGTTCACCAGTGGTGCTGAGCTCGACCGCGACACCCGATCTGCGGGCGCCGTCGACCAGGTCGGTGAGCTGCTCGACGCCGGGCTGCGGCGCGAGGGCGACCGCCTCGTCGGTGCCGCGGAGCACGCCGAGCAGCCCGCGGATCTCGTCGAGCGCCTGCCGGGCCGAGCCGCTGATCGAGGCGAACTCGGCGCGGGCGTCGTCGGGCAGGTCCTCGAGCCGGTAGGGCGCGGTCTCGGCCTGGACGACGACCATCGACATGTGGTGGGCGACGACGTCGTGGAGGTCGCGGGCGAGCCGGCTGCGCTCCTCGAGGACCGTGCGGCGGGCCTTCTCGAGCTCGCTGAGCTCGGTCTGCCGCTCGAGGTCGCGGCTGGTGGAGCGGCGCGACCGGACGAGGTCGCCGATGACGGCGACGGCAGTGGCCGCGATGATCAGCGTGACCGAGGTGCCCGCGTTGTCGCCCGACCCCGTCGTCATCGCGGCGACGGTGACGGCCCAGACACAGATCGTGGTCCAGCGGTCGTAGCGGACGGCGACGAAGAACACCGTCGCGAGCCACACCCACTGGAAGATCACCGGCCAGGCGCCGTCGTACTCGCCGTCCGCCGGCGGGCCGAGCAGGACGAGGACGATGCCCAGCACCGTCGCGAGCCGCCAGCCGATGAGCGGGTGCCGGTCGACCAGCCCGGCCGGGAGCGCCATGGCCAGGCCGGCGGCCGGAACCAGCAGCGGGTGGATGTCGACCGACGCCTCGATGGTCGCGATGGCCGTCCAGAAGATCACGAAGGCGGCCAGCCAGGGGACGAAGCGGCGGACCCAGGGGGCGACGGCGCTCGGCTCGCTGACGGCCGGCGGCGGTCCCCAGTCGGCGACAGTGGTGGTGAGCGCTCGGCGGAGCAGCCGGGGGAGCTCGCCGGGCGGGACGGCGGGGCCGGGCGGGACGGCGGGGCCGGCCGGGAGCGCGGGGAGCAGGTGCAGCCGCGCGGTGACGATGCCGGCGGCGCCGATCACCGCCACGCCGACCGTCCAGCCGGCCCGCAGGTCGTCGGGGACCGAGAACGCGAAGAGGAACGCCGTGGCGACGGTGGCGACCACCGGCAGGGCGATGCTCGTGACGGCCCGCCCGGCTCTGGGGAGCGGCTGGAACGCCGTCGCGAACAGCAGCGCCAGCAGGACGACGCCGTGCACCATGGGCCACGGCCAGGGGTCGCCGTCGGTGACCTCGAACGCGCGCGACACCGCGAGCGCCGTGCCGGCCGACAGCAGCCAGCCGAGCGCCGGCAGCGTCGTGATCAGCCCGAGCGGGACGGCGGCCGCGGCGGCGACGAGCGGGGTCGTGGTCAGCGGGACGTCGAGCACGTCGTCGGCGGTCTGCAGGGTCGCGACGAACGCCGCCGCGGCGCCGAGCCACGGCAGCCACGTCCAGGCGGTACGCCGGTCCCCGTTCACGCGGTTCACCCTAGGGCGGCGGCCGCGCCGGCGCGTCGTACTACGGGGGTGTCCCTCAGGGGATACCAGCGGGGTAGGCCGAACCTGGCTCCGTAGCGGGACGATCCGCCGAGGCCGCGTTCCTAGCGTTCGGCGGCATGTGGAATCGCATCGTGCTGCTGGCGGCCGCCGTGGCCGCGTCGTTCGCGGTGACCGGCGCCGGCCAGGTCGCGTCACCGGCGACCGTGGAGGATCCGGCCGCCGCCCATGCCGTGCGGGTGCTCACGGGGTCGGATTCGGCCGCAGGGCCGGCGCCGGCCGCGGTGCTGGCCGCGGCGATCCCCGCCGACTTCGCCGCCGTCTCGGGCTACCGCCCGGTCGCCGTGACCGACGCCGACGGGTCGGCGCGGCTGGTCGACCCGTCGGGCGGCTGCTCCTGGCTGGGTAGCACGACCTACGACTTCGGGCCGGCCTGCCGGTCGCACGACCTCGGGTACGACCTGCTCCGCTACGCGACGGCGAAGGGCGGCACGCTGGGTCCCTGGGCCCGGCACGCCGTCGACGACCGGTTCGGCGCCGACCTGCGGGAGCGATGCGCGGCGGTGTCCGGTGGCGCGGGGTGCGCGGGGCTGGCTCACGTGACGGCGGGCGCGGTCGGCTTCAATTCGTGGCGCCAGGGCTACGGCAGCCCGGGCGACGAGGCGGTCTGGCCGTACCTGGTGTCCGGCGTCCTCATCGCCGCCGCCCTCGCCGCCCCGTCGGTCGTCCGGCGGTTTCGATGACCGCCGTCGCCGCTCCGTGGGACGGAGTCGGGGGCTCGGTCGTGGCCGGGCGTGACCGGTTGGTCGATGCCGTCCGGGCGGGCAGCCTGGCGGTCGTCGTGATGGGGCACTGGCTGATGGCCTCCGTCTCCGTCTCGTCCGACGGGCGGATCGTGGGGGAGAACGCCCTGACGTCTCTCGCCGCGCTCCGGCCCGCGACCTGGGTGCTGCAGGTGATGCCGCTGTTCTTCATGGCCGGCGGGTTCGCGAACCTGACGGTCTGGCGGCGGACGGTCGCAGCCGGTTGCGGGCCGCGGGACTTCGTGCGGTCGCGGCTCGTGCGGCTGTGGCGGCCGGCGGCGGTGTTCCTGGGTGTCGTGTTCCTGGCCGTGGCGCCGGTCGTGGCGGTGGTGGCGCCGGCGGCCGGGTTTCCGGCAGGCGATGCCCTCGCGGTGGCCGGCCTGCTGGTGCAGCCGCTCTGGTTCCTGGCCGTCTACACGGGGATCATCGTGGTCGCTCCCTTCCTGGCGCGCTGGCATGCGGTGGCGCCCCGGGCGACGCCGGCGCTGCTCGCGGCCGGCGCCATCGCCGTGGACGTCGTGCGGTTGACCAGCGGACTCCTCGACCCCGCGGTTGGTGCCCACGGGCCGGCCGCGGCGGTCCTGAACGCCGTGCCGTTCGCCAACCTGGCGCTCGTCTGGCTGTTCGCGCACCAGCTCGGCGTCTGGTACGCCGACGGCCGGTTCGCCGCCCTGTCGCGGCGCCGGTTGTGGCTGACGCTGGCGACCACCGTGGCCGCGCTGGTGCTGCTGACTGGCCCGGGACCGTATCCGGTCAGCATGGTGGGGCTGCCCGGGCAGCTCTCGAACATGTCGCCGCCGACCGTGTGCGTGGTCGTGCTGAGCCTGGCCCAGGGTGCGGCCCTGCTGCTGGCCCGGCCTCGGCTGCTCGGCTGGCTGGATCGGCCCGCGGTCTGGGTGGTGGTGCGCCGCTTCGGTGCGGTCGCGATGACGGTGTACCTGTGGCACCTCCTGGTCCTCGTGGCGGGGTTCGGTGTGCTGATCGCGGTGGACTGTCAGCCGCCCGCGCCGGGCAGCACGACCTGGTGGCTGACCCGGCCGGCCTGGCTGCTGGCGCTGACCCTCGTGCTGCTGGCCGTGGTGACGCTGGTGCGTCGGTACGGCACGCGTGATCGTGTTCCCTCGCGGTCGGCTGCGCGCCGCGAACGGACATGATCATGGAGCGGAGACCCCCGCCGCCGGAGGGGTGGCCGCGGCGGGGGTGGTCGGTGGGTGTGATCTCGGGTGCGCCGTCCCGTCCCGTGCCAGTGCGCCGTCCCGTGGGGTGTAGACGCTGAGCGCAACAGTTGGCGCCGGTGTCTACACGCCCGCATCGGACCTGGGCCGGGTCGGCTGGAGCCCGGGACCGCCACGCACGCCCGAGCCCGCGGCCGCCCGGACACGGTGGGCGACCCCGCCCTGCCCGAGGCGGCCTGAGCATCGAGGTGGTCATGGGAGTGTGATCTCGGCCGTGAGCGGCTCGGGCGCCCGGAACTCGTGGTGGGCGTCCGGTGGCAGGCCGACCGTGCCCACGGGCCTGTAGGCGAGCGTCACCGAGCGGACATCGTCGGGGATGAGGAAGGTGACGACCTCCGCGGGTGAGGGCGGATACGCGGGCGTTGCCACCCCGGCGTCGTGGGTGAGGGTCCAGCTCGCCGCAGCGTCGAGCTCGGCCCGCCAGGAGGTCAGCGCCGGCTGGCGGAAGGTGTCCTCGACCCGCAGCACCAGCCAGGCGTGGCCCGGCGGCGCCCAGCCCTCGACGCGGTCGAACGGTGACAGGAACGCCTCGGCGACCCGGCCGCCGTAGCCGACCTCGAGACCGCCGCGGGTGAGGTCGCCGGCGCCTGTGCCGAACTCGGCCTCGAGCTGCGCCTCCGAGCGCACTGGCAGCGACCGCTGCGGCCAGGCCGGCGCGGCCACCGGCACGGCACCCGCCCGCTCGGGGCCGACCTGCGACACCGTCGACGTCACCTCGCCGGTGTGCAGGTCGAGCCGCTGGTCGACCCCGTCGACGGTCGCGACCAGTACCGGCCGTGCCGAGGCCTCGACCTCCGCCACCAGCAGGAACGTCCCCGGATCGGGCCCACGGCAGGGCAGCTCGTCGCACCGCGCCACCGTCGGATCGGAGCCGTCGGGCGCCGTCACCGGCAACCGTTCGGACCCGGTGTCGAGCCAGAGCGTGGTCGACGCGTCGCGGGGCGCGAGGTCGTCGTCGCCCGGCAGCGACCCGTCCACCGCCGGCGCGAGCGGCGGGGGAGCGGCGAGCCGGACCAGCCAGGCCAGCGCGAGCCGGTCGCCGTCGGGCGGACCGAGCCCCCATTCACCCGCAGCTGACACCGTCACGACCACCGACGGCGTGACCAGTGACGCCTCGGCCGCCAGCGGCGACAGCCCGCTGACGCCGTCGGCACCCACCAGCACCGCCCGCCCCGGTGAGACCGCCCCCGCGACCTCCCGCGGCGGCGGCTCCGGAACCACGGGCGTCCCCGTCGGCGCCTCACGAACGACATCGGCCACCGGCCGCACGTCCTCACCCGCGCAGCCGGCCAGCACCACGACCACCAAACCCAGCAGCATCCATCTCTTCACACTTCCTATGGGTGGTTTTCGAAGGCCGAATGTGACAGCGGGCCCAAAGAAAATCCGGCCATGATATCTTGAAGTCAAGAGACTTCAGTTAGGCGAGCCTCAGCGCGCCCCACCGTCAGCGGTGCGCGACGATGTGCGGGAACGCCACGGATGCGAGAGGTTGGGGATCAGACGTGACCAGCAAGGACAGCTTCGGCGCGAAGGGAACCCTGCAGGTCGGTGACGCCTCCTATGAGGTGTACCGGCTGGCCGCCGCGGGCGACGTCGGCCGGCTGCCGTACAGCCTGAAGATCCTGCTGGAGAACCTGCTCCGCACCGAGGACGGCGCCAACATCACCGCCGACCACGTCCGCGCGCTGGTCGACTGGGACGCCGACGCGCAGCCGAACACCGAGATCCAGTTCACCCCGGCGCGTGTGGTCATGCAGGACTTCACCGGCGTGCCGTGCGTCGTCGACCTCGCCACCATGCGCGAGGCCATGAGCGACCTCGGCGGCGACCCGTCGAAGATCAACCCGCTGGCGCCGGCCGAGCTGGTCATCGACCACTCCGTCATCGCCGACGTGTTCGGCGCGCCCGACGCGTTCGTGCGCAACGTCGAGCTCGAGTACGGCCGCAACAAGGAGCGCTACCAGTTCCTGCGCTGGGGCCAGGGTGCGTTCGACGACTTCAAGGTCGTCCCGCCGGGCACCGGCATCGTGCACCAGGTGAACATCGAGCACCTCGCTCGCACCATCTACACGAAGACCGTGGGCGACACCACCGTCGCGTACCCGGACACCTGCGTGGGCACCGACAGCCACACCACCATGGTCAACGGCCTGGGCGTGGTCGGCTGGGGCGTCGGCGGCATCGAGGCCGAGGCGGCCATGCTCGGCCAGCCGGTCAGCATGCTCATCCCGCGCGTGGTCGGCTTCAAGCTGTCCGGCTCGCTTCCCGAGGGCGCCACGGCCACCGACCTCGTCCTCACCATCACCGAGCAGCTGCGCAAGCACGGCGTCGTCGGCAAGTTCGTCGAGTTCTACGGCCCGGGTGTCGCCGAGGTGCCGCTGGCCAACCGCGCCACCATCGGCAACATGAGCCCCGAGTACGGCTCCACCATCGCGGTGTTCCCCATCGACGACGAGACCGTCCGCTACCTGCGCCTCACCGGCCGCACGGACGATCAGGTCGCGCTGGTCGAGGCGTACGCCAAGGAGCAGGGCCTCTGGCACGACCCCGCGAGCGAGCCCACGTACTCCGAGTACCTCGAGCTCGACCTCGGCTCCGTCGTCCCATCCATCGCCGGCCCCAAGCGCCCGCAGGACCGCGTCTCGCTGACCGACGGCAAGACGGCGTTCCGCACGTCGCTGCGCGACTACGTGTCGCACGACGAGGGCCCGCACACCAAGCTCGACGAGGCGGTCGAGGAGTCGTTCCCGGCCAGCGACCCGATCGCGGTCGGCGCCAACGGCGAGGACGAGCCCGCGCCCGGCGAGCTGGTCTCGGCGGCGACGGGGGCCGAGGGGCGCCCGTCAGCGCCCATCACCGTGACCCTCGACGACGGCACCGAGTGCGAGATCGACCACGGCGCCGTCGTCATCGCCGCCATCACGTCGTGCACCAACACCTCGAACCCGTCGGTCATGATCGGCGCGGCGCTGCTCGCCAAGAACGCCGTCGACCGCGGCCTCAACCGCAAGCCGTGGGTCAAGACCACGCTGGCGCCGGGCTCGAAGGTCGTCATGGACTACTACGAGCGCGCCGGCCTGACGCCGTACCTCGAGAAGCTCGGCTTCCACTTGGTCGGCTACGGCTGCACCACGTGCATCGGCAACTCCGGCCCGCTGCCCGAGGCCATCTCGGCCGCCGTCGACCAGAACGACCTCGCCGTCGTCTCGGTGCTGTCGGGCAACCGGAACTTCGAGGGCCGCATCAACCCCGACGTCAAGATGAACTACTTGGCGTCGCCGCCGCTGGTCGTCGCGTACGCCCTGGCCGGCAGCATGGACATCGACATCACCACCGAGCCGCTGGGCACCGGGAACGACGGCGAGCCCGTCTACCTGCGCGACCTGTGGCCGTCGCCGGCCGAGATCGAGGCGGTCGTCGAGTCGGCCATCGCGAGCGAGATGTTCACCCGCGACTACGCCGACGTCTTCGCCGGCGACCAGCAGTGGCAGTCGCTGCCGACGCCGTCGGGCAACACGTTCGCGTGGGACGCCTCGTCCACCTACGTGCGCAAGCCCCCGTACTTCGACGGCATGGGCACGTCGCCGTCGCCGGTCGAGGACATCGCGGGCGCGCGGGTGCTGGCCAAGCTGGGCGACTCGGTGACCACCGACCACATCAGCCCGGCAGGCGCCATCAAGGCCGACTCGCCGGCGGGCAGGTACCTGTCCGAGCACGGGGTGGAGCGGCGCGACTTCAACTCGTACGGGTCGCGGCGCGGCAACCACGAGGTGATGATCCGCGGGACGTTCGCCAACATCCGGCTGCGCAACCAGATCGCGCCGGGCACCGAGGGCGGCTTCACGCGCGACTTCACGGCTCCGGACGCCCCGGTGACGACCATCTACGACGCGTCGGTGGCGTACGCCTCGGCCGGCGTGCCGCTGGTCATCCTGGCCGGCAAGGAGTACGGCTCGGGGTCGTCGCGCGACTGGGCCGCCAAGGGGACGGCGCTGCTCGGCGTGCGGGCGGTCATCGCGGAGTCCTACGAGCGCATCCACCGCTCCAACCTCATCGGCATGGGCGTCCTGCCGCTGCAGTTCCCTGAGGGTTCGACGGCGGAGTCGCTCGGCCTGACCGGCGAGGAGACCTTCTCGATCACCGGCGTGACGGCGCTGAACGACGGTTCGACGCCCGCGACGGTGCGGGTTCAGGCCGGGGACGTCGAGTTCGACGCAGTGGTCCGCATCGACACGCCGGGCGAGGCGGACTACTACCGCCACGGCGGCATCATGCAGTTCGTGCTGCGCAGCCTGCTCTGAGGTACCGCCGGCCGGCCTGTCGTCCACAGGCCGGCCGGCGGCGCCGCGTCGTCCACATTTCGGCGAATCGGCCTGGCGGCGCGAGTGCCGGTCTGATCGGCTCGACGGCGTGAGCCTCCTGCCAGCCCTCCCCGCCGACGTCGCCCTCCTGCTCCGCAAGGGCCACGGCGTCTTCAGCGTCGCCGAAGCTGCCGCTCGCGGTATCACCCGCGCCCGCTGGCCCGGCTCGCCCGCGCAGGCGCGTTGGTGCGCCTCGCGCGGGGCGCCTATGCAAGCGCGGCCGGGTACGCGGCGGCGGATGAGTGGACCGCGTTCGGCCTGCAGTCCCGCGCATTCACCCTCGCCTGCGGGCCATTGGCGTTCGCGGCCGGCTGGTCCGCAGTGGCCGCCTACGGCCTGCCCACCATCAGCCCTCCGCCTCGTCGGCCTCTGGTGTACCAGCGGGAACGTGGCGGATCGGCCGTGAACAGCCGCCACGGCGCCGTTCGGGTGGCGGCGCTGCCGCCCGACCAGTGTCGTTTCCACGACGGCTGCCGGGTGACCGCCGTGGCGCGCACCGTCGTCGACATCGCGCGGACGGCGCCGCGGGCCGACGCGCTCGTCGTCGCCGATGCCGTGTTGGCCTCGGGCACCACCCGCGCTGACCTTCGAGCAACGTTGGACCTGCAGGCGGGCTGGCCCGGCAGCCGCGGCGCCGACTGGGTGATCGACCACGCCGACGGGCTTGCGGAGAGCCCGCTGGAGACCCTCGGCCGGCTGACGTTCCTCGAGAAGGGGCTGCCGGTGCCGGAGTCGAACGCCTGGGTCGAGGCCGGCGGCCGCAGCTACCGCGTCGACCACCTGCTGGCGGATCGCTGGCTGGTGTTCGAAGCCGACGGGTCGCTGAAGTACGACGGCCGCCTCGATGCCGGGCGAGTGGTCGCCGCGCAGCAGGAGCGCGAGTGGCAGCTGCGCGCGGCCGGACTCGAGGTGGTCCGCTACGGCTGGGAGCTGGCCCGATACCACCGCAGGGAGCTGGCCGCGCGTTTCGCGGCGGCGATCCACCGTTGCCCGGTGCGCCCGGAGCCCTTCCCCTCCTGGTCTGGTGTCACGTCCTGGTCTGGCGTCACGCAGGAGCGTTGAAATCACGCTCGCAGCGTTACGGCAGACCAGAACGTGACACCAAACCAGGAAGAGGGTCAGGGTGGGGGCGGGACGGGCTCGATGCGGGTGCCGTCGTCGTGGACGGGGGAGCGGGTGCGGTCGCCGCGGCCCATGCCGATGATGCCGGCCAGCATGACCAGCAGCCCGGCCGCGCACACCCAGACGCCGGCGCCGAGGTCGCCCACGGACACCGACAGCCGCGAGTCGTTGGCGGACATGACGATCCAGAGCACCAGCGTGGCCACCCCGATCAGCCAGCCCAGCCCGAGGACGAACCGCGACAGCAGCAGCGCCCCGACCACGCCCAGCACCGTCACCAGCGACAACGCGAGCGCCATGGAGTTCCAGTAGGACGACGGCTCGCCGGTGCCGATGGAGGTCTGGAAGAGCCGCTCGAGCGGGATCTGGGTGGCGTCGCGGCCGCGGTACCAGGTGAGGTAGGCGCTGGCGGTGACACCCAGGGCGCCGACCAGGGCGACGACGGCGCCGCCGATGCGCTGACGTGCGGGCATGTGGATCGCCTCCTCCGCAGGAAGGCTTACCCACTCAGGATCGCACGCACGCCGTCAGCTGTCGTCCCCGAACATCGACAGCGGGGCGTCGACCTCTTCCTTCCGCGGCCCCATGACGACGATGCCGACCAGGATCAGCAGCAGCCCCACGGCGCACACCCACACGCCGGACCCGACGCCCACACCGGAGCCGGTGCTGTCCGTCGCGTTGCCGATGGCCCGCATCAGCCCCCACAGCACCAGCGTCGCGACGCCGATCATCCAGGCCAGCCCCATCAGGAACCGGAACCGCACCAGCGCCCCCAGCGCGCACGCAGCAGCCACCACGGCCAGCGGCGCCGCCACCGACGCCCAGTACCCCGACGCGGCGCCGGGCGCCCCCGTCGAAGCAAGGTGGCGGATGGGGAGCTCATAGGGCGCGCGGTCGCCGTACCACGCCACGTAGGCGCTCAGCGCGCACAGCAGCGCGCCGGCGGCGGCGACTATCGCTCCGGTGGTGCGGCGTCCCAGATGGCTGACCGGTCCCCACACCCGGTGCCACGCCCGTTCCTCGTGAGGCACAGCGGAAGGGTAGTGCTCGGCGAGCCACGCGCTCAACAACGACACCTGAACGTGATCGACAGCGATTCGCCCACTAGACTCGGCAACCGGCACCGACGCTACTTGGAGGCGGCACGCGTGGGACTTCTCGACCGCATCAAGGACCCCCGCGACCTGCGGGCGTTGTCCGATGACGAGCTCGAGTCGCTGGCCGCGGAGATCCGCGACCGGCTGGTGGCGACGTGCGCCTCGAACGGCGGGCACCTCGGGCCCAACCTCGGCGTCGTCGAGCTGACCATCGCCGCGCACCGGGTGTTCGACTCCCCGCGCGACCCCATCGTCTTCGACACCGGCCACCAGGCCTACGTGCACAAGATGCTGACCGGCCGGCACGACTTCTCCAAGCTCAAGCAGGCCGGCGGCCTGTCGGGCTATCCGAGCCGGGCCGAGAGCGAGCACGACTGGGTCGAGAACTCGCACGCGTCGACGGCGCTGTCCTACGCCGACGGCATGGCCAAGGCGTTCGCGGTCCGCGGCGAGCGCGACCGCACCGTCGTCGCGTTCATCGGCGACGGCGCCCTCACCGGCGGCATGGCCTGGGAGGCCATCAACAACATCGCCGGCGGGCCGCAGACGGGCCCCGACCGCCGCCCGCTGGTCATCGTCGTCAACGACAACGGCCGCTCCTACTCGCCGACGGTGGGCGGGCTGGCCACGCACCTCAGCGGCCTGCGCACCGACCCGCGCTACGAGCAGACGCTCGAGGTCGTGAAGCGCACCCTGGGCCGCACGGCGTTGGTCGGGCAGCCGGTCTACGACGCGCTGCACGGGGTCAAGAAGGGCCTCAAGGACATGTTCGCGCCGCAGGGCATGTTCGAGGACCTCGGCCTCAAGTACATCGGGCCCATCGACGGCCACGACCGCGCGCAGGTCGAGCAGGCGCTCACGCAGGCCAAGCGGTTCCGCGGCCCGGTGCTGGTGCACTGTCTCACGCAGAAGGGGTTCGGCTACGACCCCGCCGTCCGCGACGAGGCCGACCAGATGCACAGCCCGCGCCCGTTCGACCCCGCCACCGGCGCCCCCGCGGGCACGCCCGTGCGCGAGTGGACCGACGTGTTCAGCGAGACCATCGTCCGAGCCGGGCGCGCGCGACCCGACGTCGTCGCCGTCACCGCGGCCATGCTGGGGCCGACGGGGCTCGAGCCGTTCGCGCGGGCGTTCCCCGACCGCTGCTTCGACGTCGGCATCGCCGAGCAGCACGCCGCCACGTCGGCGGCCGGCATGGCGGCCATGGGCCTGCACCCGGTCGTCGCGGTCTATGCCACGTTCCTCAACAGGGCGTTCGACCAGGTGCTCATGGACTGCGCGCTGCACAAGGCCGGCGTCACGTTCGTCCTCGACCGCGCCGGCGTCACCGGCAACGACGGCCCGTCGCACAACGGCATGTGGGACCTCTCGATCCTGCAGGTCGTGCCGGGGCTGCGGCTGGCGGCGCCACGCGACGGCGAGCAGTTGGCCGAGCAGTTCACCGAGGCCCTCGACGTCGACGACGCCCCCACCGTCGTGCGCTTCCCCAAGGGCGCCGTCGGCTCCGACGTCCCGGCGCTCGAGCGCCTGGGCACGGTCGACGTGCTGGCCCGGGCCGAGGCCAAGGACGTGCTGCTGGTCGCCGTCGGGGCCATGGGCAAGGTCGGGGTCGACGCCGCGAAGCGCCTCGACGCGCAGGGCGTCGGCGTCACCGTCGTCGACCCGCGCTGGGTGAAGCCGCTCGACGACGTCCTCGTCGACCTCGCCCGGCAGCACCGGCTGGTCGTGACCATCGAGGACAACGGCCGGGTCGGCGGCGTCGGCTCGGTGCTGGCCCAGAAGCTGCGCGACGCCGGGGTCACCGTCCCGGTGCGCGACCACGGGCTGCCGCAACGCTTCCTCGACCACGCCAAGCGCGACGCGATCCTGGCCGAGGCCGGGCTCACGGCGCAGGACCTGGCGCGCGAGGTGTCCGGGCTGGTCGCGGCGCTCGACAGCGTGACGCACGACCGGACCACCACGGTCGATCGGTGACCACGACGCCTCCCGGACGCCGTCCGGACCCTGACTGGTTGCGGCCCGAGTCGATCATCGCCGGCCGCCTGCTGATCATCGGCCTCGCCGTCGCCGCGGCCATGTGGCTGGTCCTTCAGGTGCAGTTCATCGCGACGGCGGTCGTGCTGGGCTTCGCCGAGGTCGCGCTGCTGTGGCCGCTGGCTCGCGGGCTGCGCCGCCGCAAGGTGCCGGCCGTGCTCGCCGCGCTGATCTGCGTGCTGCTGTTCCTGGCCTTCTTCGCCGGGCTGCTCGTGTTCGTGGTCACCGAGGTGGTCGACTCGTGGCCGAACATGGTCGACGCCATCACCGGCTCGGTCAACGAGGTCAGCGACTGGCTCGAGAGCGGGCCGTTCGGCATGGACACGCAGAACGTCCAGGACCTGCTGAGCGAGTTGCAGTCGCGGCTCGGTGACCTGCTCGGCGGCGTCACCAGCGCCGCGGTGGGCGGGCTGTCGCTGGTCGGCAACTTCGTCACCGTCATCCTCATCGCGACGTTCTTCGCCATCTTCGCGCTGACCAGCGGCGACAAGCTGTGGAAGCAGTTCGTGGGCGCGCTGGCCCCGACGCACCGCGACCCCGCCGACGCCGCCTTCCGGGCGTCCATGCGCACCGCCGGCAACTGGTTCTACGCCTCGACGCTGACCGGCCTGGTCGACGGCGTGCTGATCGGCGTGGGCCTGCTGATCCTCGACGTGCCGCTGGCCGTGCCGATCGGCGCGCTGACATTCATCATGGCCTACATCCCGCTGGTCGGCGCGACGCTGGCCGGTGCGGTGGCCGTGCTGGTGGCGCTGTTCTCGGGCGGGTTCTCGACGGCGCTGTGGGCGCTGATCATCGTGGTGATCGTGCAGCAGATCGAGGGCAACGTGCTGTCGCCGCTGCTGATGTCGCGGGCGCTGAACTTCCACCCCGTCGTCACCCTCATCCTGACGACGGCGGCAGCTGCGGCCTTCGGGCTGGTCGGCCTGTTCCTCGCGGTCCCGGTCACCGGCGCCATCGTGGCGGCGGTGCTGGCCTGGCGACGGGTCACCCGGGCCAGGGAGCAGAACGAGGACGACGACCCACCCGATCCGGAGCACGACATCGGCCCCCTCGCCGCCGATCCGTCGGAGGCGGAGAAGGCCGGCGCGCCGATCGGCCGGTCCTCGGAGGCGCCGAAGCCGGAGTCGAGCTAGCTGTAGCTCCGCCGCGCGGGTCAGGAGGGAGTTCTCCCCGCCATAGCGAGGAAAAGTCCCTCCCGACGACCGCAGCAGCCAGCCCGCTGGCCGCGCACCCGTCGCCCGACTCCCGCCGTCGGTGAGCGGCGGTCAGCCGTGGACGACGCTGGCGACGCCCGGCGGGAGGAACCGTCCGCCGGTGGCCCGCTCGGACACGCCGCTGCGGTCGAGATACGGCGTGATGCCGCCGAGATGGAACGGCCAGCCGGCGCCGAGGAGCATGCACAGGTCGATGTCCTGCGCCTCCGCCACGACGCCCTCGTCGAGCATGATGCGGATCTCGTGCGCGACGGCGCCGAGGGCCCGTTCGCGCACCTCGTCGGCCGTCAGTGCCACGCCGCCCTGCTCGAACAGCGCCGCCGTCTGGTCGTCGAGGTAGGGCTTGCCCTGCTCGTTCCAGGACCAGATGCCGGGCTTGCCGGCCGCGACCAGGCGGCGCAGGTTCTCCGACACCGGGAAGCGGTCGGGGTAGGTGTCGTGCAGGGTCTCGGCGACGTGGAGGGCGACGGCGGGGCCCACGAGCTGCAGCAGCACGAACGGCGTCATGGGCAGACCGAGCGGCGCCAGCGCGTTGTCGGCGACCTCGAGCGGGGTGCCTTCGTCGGCCGCGCGGGTGATCTCGCCGATGAACCGGGTGAGGACGCGGTTGACGACGAACGCCGGCGCGTCCTTGACCAGCACGCACGACTTCTTCAGCGTCTTGCCGACCGCCAGCGCCGTCGCGAGGGTCGCGTCGGACGTCGCGGCCGCCCGGACCACCTCGACCAGCGGCAGCACCGCGACCGGGTTGAAGAAGTGGAAGCCCACCACCCGCGAGGGGTGCTGCAGCTTCGAGGCCATCTCGGACACCGACAGCGACGACGTGTTGGTGGCCAGCACGCACTCGGGGGAGACGACGGCCTCGAGCTCGGCGAAGACCTGCTGCTTGACCTTCATCTCCTCGAACACGGCCTCGATGACGAAGTCGGCGTCGGCGAAGACGGCCTTGTCGGTCGAGCCCGTGACCAGCGCCGTCAGCTTGTTGCGGGCGTCGGGGGAGAGCCGGCCCTTGGCCGCGAGCTTGTCGATCTCCGCATGCACCCAGCCGACGCCCTTGGCCACACGCTCGGCGTCGAGGTCGGTGAGCACCACCGGGACCTCGAGCCGCCGCACGAACAGCAGCGCGAGCTGACTGGCCATGAGCCCGGCGCCGACGATGCCGACCTTCGTCACCGGCCGGGCCAGGGACTTGTCCGGTGCGCCGGCCGGCCGCTTGGCGCGCCGCTGGGTGAGGTCGAACGCGTAGACGCCGGAGCGGAGGTCGTCGCCCATGACGAGGTCGCCGAGCGCCTCGTCCTCGGCCGCGAAGCCCTCCTCGCGCGTGACGGTGCGCGCGGCGGTGATCAGCTCGAGCGCCCGGTACGGGGCCGGGGTCGCGCCGTGCAGCCGGCCGTCGGCGGCCGCCCTGCCGCGCGCGACGGCGGCGTCCCAGGCCGACTCGGACCGGTCCACCTCGGGCCGCGAGACGACCACGTCGCCACGGAGCACCTGCGCCGCCCAGTGCAGCGACCGCTCGAGGAAGTCGGCGCCATCGAACGCGACGTCGGCGATGCCCAGCGACGCCACCTGCGGGCCGCGCAGCATGCGGTTCTGGTTGAGGGCGTTCTCGACGATGACGGTGACCGCGCGGTCGGCGCCGATGAGGTTCGGCAGCAGCCAGGCGCCGCCCCAGCCGGGGATCAGGCCGAGGAAGACCTCGGGCAGCGCGATGCCCTGGGCCGCCTTCGACACCGTCCGGTAGGTGCAGTGCAGCGCGATCTCGAGCCCGCCGCCCAGCGCCATGCCGTTGATCAGCGCGAACGTCGGTACCGGACCGTTGGCGAGCTTGCCGAACACGCGGTGCCCGAGCTGCCCCAGCGCCACGGCCTGCGACCGCTCGGTGACCAGCGCCATGCCCTTGAGGTCGGCGCCGGCGGCCAGGATGAACGGCTTGCCGGTGACGGCGACGGCGACGATGCCCGGTTCGGCGTACGCGGCGTCGATGGCCTGCTCGAGCCCCAGCAGCGTGGCGGGGCCGAGCGTGTTCGGCTTCGTGTGGTCGTGGCCGTTGTCGAGCGTGATGAGCGCGGCCTTGCCCGCATCGAGTGGCAGCGAGACGAACCGCACGTGCGACGTGGTGACGACCTCGTCGGGGAAGACGGTGGCCAGGCCGGTGGTGTCGGTGGTCATCAGGCCGCGGCCTCCTGCGCGTAGTCGGTGTGGTGGGGGTTCTCCCAGACGACGGTGCCGCCCATGCCGATGCCGATGCACATGGTGGTGACGCCGTAGCGGACCTCGGGGTGCTCCTCGAACTGGCGGGCCAGCTGGTTCATCAGCCGGACGCCGGACGAGGCGAGCGGGTGGCCGACGGCGATGGCGCCGCCGTACTGGTTGACGCGGGGGTCGTCGTCGGCGATGCCGAAGTGGTCGAGGAAGGCCAGCACCTGGACGGCGAACGCCTCGTTGATCTCGAACAGCCCGATGTCGTCGATGTTCAGGCCGGCCTTGGCGAGAGCCTTCTCCGTCGCCGGGACCGGGCCGACGCCCATGACCTCGGGCTCGACGCCGGCGAAGGAGTACGACACCAGCCGCATCTTCGGCGTCAGCCCGAACTCGGCGGCCGCCTCGTCGCTGACCAGCAGGGCCGCGGTGGCGCCGTCGTTCAGGCCCGCGGCGTTGCCGGCGGTGACCCGGCCGTGCGGGCGGAACGGCGTCTTGAGCCCGGCGAGGTCGTCGACGGACGTGCCGGGGCGCGGCGGCTCGTCGGCCGTGGCGAGGCCCCAGCCGTGCTCGACCGAGCGGGTGGCGACGGGGACGAGGTCGGGCTGGACCTTCCCGTCCGCCAGCGCCGCCGCGTACTTGGCCTGGCTGGCGGCGGCGAACGCGTCGGCGCGCTCCTTGGACAGGTGCGGGAAGCGGTCGTGCAGGTTCTCGGCGGTGCTGCCCATGACCAGCGCGGACGGGTCGACCAGCTTCTCGGCGAGGATGCGCGGGTTGGGGTCGACGCCCTCGCCCATGGGGTGGCGGCCCATGTGCTCGACGCCGCCGGCGATGACGACGTCGTAGGCGCCGAACGCGATACCGCCGGCCGTGGTGGTGACGGCGGTCATGGCGCCGGCGCACATGCGGTCGATGGCGTAGCCCGGCACCGACTTCGGCAGCCCGGCCAGCAGCGCCGCCGTCCGTCCGATGGTCAGGCCCTGGTCGCCGAGCTGCGTGGTCGCGGCGATGGCGACGTCGTCGACGCGCTCGGGCGGCAGGCCCGGGTTGCGGCGCAGCAGCTCGCGGATGCAGTTGATGACGAGATCGTCGGCGCGGGTCTCGTGGTACATGCCCTTGGGTCCGGCCTTGCCGAACGGCGTGCGGACGCCGTCGACGAACAGCACGTCGCGAACAGGCCTGGTGGAGCGTGGCACGTGGCCCTCCTCGGATCGAAAGCTACCCACGAGTAACAATACTCGGTGGGTCGATGGTACGCAGTGCCTCGCGGCGTGACAACGGCGACAGGTCGGCCTCGTGCGCGGCCACGAAGGCGCGGACCCAGTCGGGGTCGACGCGCGCGTGCTGGCGCAGCGCCCACCCGATGCCCTTGCGCAGGAAGAAGTCCGGGTCGTGGGTGTTGGCCTCGATCGCCTCGGCCAGCAGGTCCACGTCGATCGCGGCCTTCGAGCCGACCTGACAGATGACCGCGGTACGACGGCGCCAGCGGTCGGCGTCGTAGGCCCACGCGCGGACCGGCGGGGTGACGACCGCCGGATGGGCGCGCAGCAGCGGGCCGACCGAGCGGATGGCGACCTCGTCGACGAAGTCCCACCAGGCGCCGGTGACGATCAGGTGGTCGTAGAGGTCGAGGGCCTCCGGCTGTGTGGCGTGGACGGCGTACGGCTTCAGCTGCGCCATCGTGACGGCGGCGTAGCGCTCCTCGCGGAACTCGGCGCCGTCCCACAGGGCGAGCACCGCGGACCGCCAGCTCACGCCGTCGTCGATCCGATGAGTCGCGAAGACGGGCTTCAGTGCGGCCGTGCGGGCCGGCTTGGGGACGCCGAGGAACGGCATCTCCGACTTCATGTACGCGCGCATCGGCTCCGCGGCCGTGGGGTCGGCGGCCGCGCGCAACGCCGTCCGCACGGCGTCGACGAGAGCGGTGACGGCGGCGGTCATGCCCGCAACGGTAGGCCGTCACAGATCGCGACCGTGACGCTCCTCCGCGTGCGTGACGGCGTGTCGCGTGGACAGGTGTCGTTAGGCTGAGTCCTCACATGACCGGCTCGTACGATCTCATCGTGATCGGCGCGGGGCCCGCGGGCCTCGCCGCCGCCTGGCGCGCTGCCCAGCGGGGCATGAAGGTGACGCTGCTCGAGCGCGCCGACCACGTGGGCGGCCTGGCCGCGTCGTTCGAGGTGGGCGGGGTGCGCGTCGACCAGGGCTCGCACCGGCTCGACCCCAACACGCCGCCGGCCATCCTGCACGACCTCCGCGCCCTGCTCGGCGACGACCTCCAGCAGCGACGGCGGTCCAGCCGCATCCGCGTCGGCGACCAGTGGCTCGGCCTGCCGCTGCGCGCCGAGGAGGCCGCCCGCAAGCTGCCGCCGTCGTTCCTCGCGAAGGTCGCCCGCGACTCCGCGGTGTCGAAGTTCCGGCGCGAGGAGTCCGAGACCTACGGCGGCCTGGTGCGCACGCGCGTCGGGCCGGCGCTGTACGAGTCGGTCTACGGCCCGCTCGCCGAGAAGCAGTGGGGTCTGCCGGGCGATCGCATCAGCGCCGACCAGGCCCGCCGGCAGACCGACCGGCTCGGCACCTGGCGGGTCGCCGCCCGGGCACTGCGCCGCGGCCGCAAGGGCGGCAAGCCCGGCGCCGGTGGCGCGTCGGCCACGGGTGGCGGCTACTACTACCCGCGCACCGGGTTCGGGCAGCTCGTCGAGGCGCTCGCCGACGCCGCCGTCACGGCCGGGGTCGAGATCCGCTGCGAGGCCGAGGTCGACCGCGTTCGCGTCACCGAGGACGAGGTCGAGGTCAGCACGCAGGACGGCGACCTCATCACCGGCGGGCTGGTGTTCTCGACGCTGCCGCTGCCGGTGCTCGCGCGCATCGCCCGCCCGGCGCCGTCGCTGACGTCCATCGAGTCGTCGGCGCGGCTGCGCTACCGCGCCATGCTGCTGGTCTACGTCGTGCACCAGGGTGGACGGTGGAGTCCGCACGACTCCCACGACATCCCCGACCCGCGCACGCCGGTCATCCGCATCTCCGAGCCGGCCAACTACCGCGCCAACCCGTCGGACCCCGCCGACCGGTCCGTGCTGTGCGCCGAGATCCCGTGCTCCATGACCGACGACGTGTGGGGCCTCGACGACGAGTCGCTCGCCGACCTCGTCGACGAGACCCTGGGCCTCACCGGGCTGCCCAAGGTCAACCGGGTGCACGTCGAGTCGCGCCGCATCGGCCAGGTGTACCCCATCTACCGGGTGGGCTACGAGCACGACCTCAGCGACGTCGACAACTGGGCCCGCATGATCCGCCGCGTCGTCACGCTGGGCCGGCAGGGCCTGTTCGTCCTCGAGAACATCGACCAGGCGCTGCTCATGGCCTACGGCGCCGTCGGCGCCATCCGCGACGACGGCCGCTTCGACCGGTACGCCTGGACGGTGGCGCGCGAGCGGTTCGCCCGCTCCGGCTACGTCGACGGCCTCAGCTGACGGTTCGCGCGACCCGGGTGGTCCCGCGACCCCGGATCCTTCTTGATCATGGAGAAAAGCGGGTCTCCAGCGCCGCGGAACCCGCCCTTTTCCATGATCGACAAAGACTGACGCGGCCTGGAGCGTGTCTGACGGACGCCCCTGCGGCCGCATCGTGTCGGTGGCCTTCGGCCTGAGAGCCGAACATCGCCGCTCCAGGGTCTGCGATGCGGCCCTGGAGCGGGTGAGGTGAGCGAAACGCGAGTGAGGACGCGGGCCGCGGTTCCGCCGATGACCGTCGTTGTTCGGATGATCATGTGCCTTCGCGGCGCCACAGCGCCCGCGAGGGGACATGATCATGAGCGGAGGGGAAGAATCTCGGGGCGCGGTGTCGAAATCGGGTAGCGGGGTTCGTAGCAGGGGTGAGAGGCGCCCACGAGGCGCACCCCCGAGGAAGGAACCGCGATCATGAAGCTCACCACAGTCACCAATGTCTCCGTCGACGGCGTCATGCAGGGGCTCGGCGGGGCTGACGAGGACCGCAGGGGCGGGTTCGAGCGCGGCGGCTGGGCGCTGCCGCTGTTCACCGGCGAGAGCGAGGCGTACCTCGGCCAGGTCTACGAGCGCGCCGACGCGTTCCTGTTCGGCCGGCAGACCTACGAGATCTTCGCCGGCTCGTGGGGCACCTGGGCCGACCCGGGCGACAGCCCCATCTGGACGGCCCTGAACACGCGCCCCAAGTTCGTCGCGTCGACCACGCTCACCGACCCGCAATGGGCCGGCACGACCGTGCTCGACGGCGACACCGCGGCCGCCGTCGCCGACCTGAAGGCCCGGCCGGGCGGGGAGCTGCAGGTCCACGGCAGCGGCACCCTGCTCCGTTGGCTGCTCGACCAGCAGCTGGTCGACGAAATCGTGCTGCTCACCTACCCCGTCGTCGTCGGCCAGGGCGTGCGGCTGTTCCCCGACGACGGCCCGGACCG
Organism: Jiangella mangrovi; assembly: GCF_014204975.1. NCBI lineage: Bacteria > Bacillati > Actinomycetota > Actinomycetes > Jiangellales > Jiangellaceae > Jiangella > Jiangella mangrovi. The sequence continues at coordinate 5,873,071 of NZ_JACHMM010000001.1, read as the reverse complement.
TGCGCTCGAGCTGGCCGACTTCCGCGCCTTCCCGAACGGCATCACGGCCCAGGTGTACCGGCCGGCCGGGCCCCCGCAGTACGCGAGCTGACGCCGTCAGCCCGCGGCGGGCGGTGGAGTGTCGACGGCGGCAGCCGCGGGCGGCGCGGGGTTCGCGAACGCGTCGGCGACGGCCTCGGCCGTCAGCGCGATCTGCCACTCCCGCGCCCCGCGCGAGCGGAACACGTCGGCGATCGCCTCGGTGCTCAGCGGCGACGGCGGCTGCCAGGCGGCCCGGCGCAGGGTGTCGGGCGTCAGCAGGTTCTCGACCGGCAGGTCGTGGGCCTCGGCGATCTCGACGACGCGGGCGCGCGCGGCCGCCAGCCGGGCGGCGGCGTCGGGCTGCCGGGTCGCCCAGGCGCGCGGCGGCGGCGGGCCGTCGTACGGGGCGGTCTGCGGCGGCAGCTCCTTGTCCGTCATGGCCCGGGCGTCGGCGACCGCACCGAACCAGCGGGACAGCTCGCGCCGTTGCGACCGGCCGCGGTAGACCGGCATCGCCGCCATGGCGTCGGCCGTGGTCGGCATGGTGAGCGCGGCCTCGATGATGGCGGAGTCGGGCAGCACCCGGCCGGGGGAGAGGTCGCGCTGCCGGGCGAGGTCGTCGCGGGCGTACCAGAGCTGCCGCACGACGGCGAGCCGGCGGCGGTCGCGGATGCGGTGCAGGCCCGACGTGCGCCGCCACGGGTCGGCACGCGGCTCCTGCTGCGGCGCCGCGGCGATGGCGGCGAACTCCTCGTGCGCCCAGTCGAGCTTGCCCGTCTCGATGAGCGACGCCTCCAAGGCGTCCCGCAGCTCGATGAGCAGTTCGACGTCGAGGGCGGCGTAGCGCAGCCAGTCCTCGGGCAGCGGCCGCGTGGACCAGTCGGCGGCCGAGTGCCCCTTCTCGAGCGCGTAGCCGAGCACGCTGTCGACCAGCGGGCCGAGGCCGACGCGGGGGAGTCCGAGCAGCCGCCCGGCCAGCTCGGTGTCGAACAGCCGCTCCGGCTTCATGCCGACCTCGGCGAGGCAGGCGAGGTCCTGCGACGCGGCGTGCAGCACCCACTCGGACTCGGCCAGCACGTCGCCGAGCGCGGAGAGGTCGGGCACCGCGATGGGGTCGATGAGCGCCGTGCCCGCGCCGGTGCGGCGCAGCTGGATGAGGTAGGCGCGGTGGCCGTAGCGGTAGCCGGACGCGCGCTCGGCGTCGACGGCGACCGGCCCGTCGGCGGACGCGAACGCCGCGATGACGGCCTTCAGGGTCTCACCGTCGGTGATGACCTCCGGAAGGCCGTCGCGGGGCTCCAGCAGCGGAGTCGAGACGTCGTCGTCCGTCAACGGCTCCGCCTACGACGTGTCTGTGGCATGGCGACCACGCCGACCGGCAGCGGCATCAAGCCGGCCGCCGTCGCGAGCGCGTCGCCCCAGGCCAGGGCGTGCGGGGTGAGATCGGACTCGAGGGGCGTCCAGGACGCGCGGATCTCGATCTCGGCACTGGCGAGTTCGCCGGCCATGCCGCCGAACCCCTCGGACGCGACGCGCGTGACGGTGCCGCTGGCGGCGGTGTACGGCGCGGACCGGCCGGCCAGGGAGTCGATGATCCAGGTCCAGCCGACGGCGAGCAGCAGAGGGTCGGCGCCCATCTCGGGTTCGAGGCTGGCTCGTAGATAGGTGACCAGGCGGAACTCGCCGTGCCAGGCCTCTTGCCCGTCGGGGTCGTAGAGCAGCACGAGACGGCCGGTGGCGGTGGCGTCCTCGTCGCCGTCGTCGACGAAGACGTCGGCGCTGAGTGCATGGGTGTGCGGGGCCAGCCGCTTCGGCGCGGGCGTCTGCTCGAGGCTGACCTCGGGCCGGAACTGGGCAGACGTCAGGGAGCGCACCGCACGCTCGAACACAGCCGGTACCCCCGGCTGGAGACCCTCGGTGTCCCTTGCCACAATTGGCAGACTAGGCCCGTTTGACGGTCGCGTCAGGCAGGCACGCCCGCCATGCGACCATCAGTGATGTGACCGTGACCTACGACGACAACGCCTCCGCGCCCGCCGGGCCGTCCGAAAGCCTCTTCGTGCGCGCCTGCCGCGGCGAGCGCACGAGCCGTCCACCTGTGTGGTTCATGCGCCAGGCCGGGCGCTCGCTGCCGGAGTACCGGCGGCTGCGCGAGGGCGTGCCCATGCTGGAGTCGTGCACCCGTCCCGACATGGTGACCGAGATCACGTTACAGCCGGTGAGGCGCTACGGGGTCGACGCCGCCATCTTCTACTCCGACATCGTGGTGCCGCTGCGCGCCGTGGGGGTGGACGTCGACGTCAAGCCCGGCGTGGGCCCGGTGCTCGGCAGCCCCATCCGCACCCGCGCCGACCTCGAGCAGTTGCGCCCGCTGGAGCCCGGCGACGTTGCGTTCGTCGACGAGGCCGTCCGCACGCTGGTCGGCGAGCTGGGCGCCACGCCGCTCATCGGCTTCGCCGGCGCGCCGTTCACGCTGGCCTCGTACCTCGTCGAGGGCGGCCCGTCGAAGAACCACGAGGTCACCAAGGCGCTCATGCACAGCGACCCCGAGCTCTGGCACGAGCTGCTGAGCCGGGTCGCCGGCATCTCCGCGATGTTCCTCGACGTCCAGGTGCGCGCCGGCGCCAGCGCGGTGCAGCTGTTCGACTCGTGGGCCGGCGCGCTGTCGGCGGCCGACTACGCCAAGTACGTCCACCCGCACAGCGCCGAGGTCCTCGACAGCGTCATCGACGTGCCGCGCATCCACTTCGGGGTGGGCACCTCGGAGTTCCTGCCGCTCATGGCCTCGGCCGGCGCCGACGTCGTGGGCGTCGACTGGCGCCTGCCCCTCGACGAGGCCGCGCTGCGGGTCCCGGGCAAGCCGCTGCAGGGCAACCTCGACCCCGCGCTGCTCGGGGCCGACTGGCCGGTCGTCGAGCGCGAGGTGCACCGCATCGTGGCCGAGGGCCGGCGGGCGCCGGCGCACGTCTTCAACCTCGGCCACGGCGTGCTCCCCACCACGAACCCCGACGTGCTGGCCCGGGTCACCGAGACGGTTCAGGCGGCCGGCGCGGCCGCCTGAGGCGTGTCCGGCGGTGCGGGCGAGGCGTCGACGGTGTGGCGCTGCTGCCAGACGTGGGTGCTGTTGCCAGGCGACAGTTCGGCCACCCACCGGGTGCAGTGTCACCACACCGTGGCCGAGCCGAGCCAGCGACACGCTGGCGTGGCGTGACGGGCCGTTCTGGGTCATCGTGCAGCGATCGCTGTGGCCATACTGCGCCAACGCCGCGGCAGCACTGTCGCGTCCACGACAGCGATCTCACATCGTCGGCGCAGCGATCCCACACCTCTCACCCTCGAGCCACACGACACGACTGGTCAGGGGCGCCAGGACCTGGCATCAACCACCTCGCCCCGTCATTCCGGCATGCCGCCTCACTTTCCCACACGTTCTCAGGTGTGTCTGACGGATCAGCGGTCCGCGACCGGCCGGCGTGGTCATCCAGGATCGGTGGTGTCATGACCCCACCGATCCTGGATGATCACGGGGAAGGAACGACACCTAGGCGGCGGGGGAGTCGGGCAGCGGCGGCGCCGCACGCTGACCCCGTCGCCGCTTGGTGATCTGCCAGGCGGGGATGCCGACCAGCGCGGCGACGGCGGCGAACGGCAGCACCGCGCCCAGGGCGGTCAGGAACCCGCCGCCGACGGTGACGAACGCGTCCCAGCCGCCGGACAGCCCCGCCAGGAAACCGCCGTCGTCGTCATCCGGCTGGACCGGCTCCTCGCCGTTCTCGAACAGCTGCAGCGTGATGGTGGCCATCGCCGTCAGCCCGGCCAGCTGCTCCTGCCGGCTGAGCAGCGCGTCGAGGTCGGCCTCGCGGCCGGCCAGCTCGGACTCGATGCTGACGACGTCGGCGAGCTGCGTGGCCTCGGCCAGCAGGGCGCGGATGCGGGCAATGCTGGCCCGCTGCGACTCGATGCGCGACGCGACGTCGACGACCTCTTGGGTGACGTCCTCGGTGCCGCGGCTGCGGCTGGTGACCTCGCCGAGCGTCTCGAGCTCGGCGACGGTGTCCTGGTGGTCCGCCGACGGCACCTTGAGCGTGAGAACGGCATTGTCGTCGCCGTAGACCTGCTCGTCGGCGACGTACCCACCGGCGGTGACGGCGGCAGCCGCGGCCTGGTTCGCGGCGGCCACGACGTCGTCGGTGCTGATGGTGAGGTCGACGGTGTAGATGATCGAGCGGTCACTCGCCGCCGCGGAGACGACCTCGGCCAGGACGCCGCCCTCGGAGCGCGGGCCGGCGTCGCCGTCGCCGGCGTCGTCCTGGGCCGCCTCGCCGTCGCCGGAGCCGCCGCCTTCGGCCGGCGCCTCGGCGGCGGGCGCCTCGAGCGAGCCGTCGCCACCGGCCGAACTGCCCGAGTCGTCGCTCCCGCTGCCACCGCAGCCGGCCAGCGCGAGCGCCGCCAGCAGGGCCACCGTCGTCGTTCCGAGCACCGTCCGTCGCCGCACCATGACGCCTCCCGAGGTCGACCGGTTCGTTGTCTGCTTCGACGGTCACGCGACCGGCGGGGTTGCGAATGCGCTGGTCACGACCTGGTCACGGGTTGATCTCGCGTCGTGCGATGCTGGTCTGCGTGAGTGGAGTTCGGGTGGCGGTCGTCGGTGGCGGGATCAGCGGACTGGCGGCGGCCTGGTTCCTGCGGCAGGAGCTCGGGCCGTCGGCGCAGATCGTCGTGCTCGAGAAGCAGCCGGTCGTCGGGGGACACCTGCGCGTCTCCGAGGTCGCCGGCCTGCCGGTCGACGAGGGCGCGGAGTCGCTGCTGGCGCGGCGGCCCGAGGCGGTCGACCTGGCGCGCGCTACCGGGCTGGGCGACGACGTCGTACATCCGGCGTCCGTCGGGGCCGGCCTGTGGAGCCGCGGCGATGTCGTGCCGATGCCGGCCGGGACGGTCATGGGCGTGCCCGCCGATCCCGCGGGCCTGGGCGGCGTGCTGACGGCGGGTGAGGTGGCGGCGGCGATCGCGCGGGACGCGTCCCCGCCGGGGCTGGCCGTCGACGAGGACGTCGCGATCGGGCGGCTGGTCCGGTCGCGCTACGGCGACGCGGTGGCCGACCGGCTGGTCGAGCCGCTGCTCGGCGGCGTGTACGCGGGACGGGCGGACGAGCTGTCCCTGGACGCGACCGTGCCCGCGCTGGGCGCGGCGGTGCGCGAGGCGCGGACGCTGGGCGAGGCGGTGGCGGCGACGGCGTCCGCTGCGGGCCCGTCGGCGCCCGCGGGTCCGGTGTTCGCCGGGCTGGCCGGCGGCGTCGGGCGGCTGCCGGGCGCGGTGGCGGCGGCGTCCGGGGCGGACGTGCGGACCGGCGTGACGGTGCGGTCCCTGGAACGGACGGCGGGCGGCTGGCGGCTGGTCACCGGCCCGGTCCCGGCGCCGGTCGTGCTCGAGGCCGATGCGGTGGTCGTGGCGACGCCGGCGGCGGCGGCGGCCCGGCTGCTGGCGACGGCGGCTCCGGCGGCGGCCGCGGAGCTCGGCGCCGTCGAGGCGGCGTCGATGGCGATCGTGACCGTCGCGCTGCCTGCCGACGGCTTCCCGGTGCCGCCGTCGTCCTCCGGGTTCCTGGTGCCGCCGGTCGACGGGCGCACGATCAAGGCGGTGACGTTCTCGTCGGTGAAGTGGCCGTGGCTGGGGGAGCGCGCCGGGACCGACGGGCTGGTGCTGCTGCGCGCGTCGCTGGGCCGGCACGGCGAGGCCCAGGACCTGCAGCGCGACGACGACGAGCTGGTGGCGGCCGCGCTGGCCGACGTCCGGGCGGCCACGGGCTACGCGGGCGCCGTCGCCGACTCGCGGGTGACCCGGTGGGGCGGCGCCCTGCCGCAGTACGCCGTCGGGCACCTCGACCGGGTCGCGCGTGTGCGCGCCGCCGTCGACGCCGTCCCCGGCCTCGCGGTCTGTGGTGCCGTGTACGACGGTGTGGGCGTGGCGGCCTGCATCGGGTCAGCCCGGGAGGCCGCCCGGAGGGTGGTCGCGGCGCTGTCGGAGGGGCGTGTCAGGATCGAGTCATGAGCGACGACGCGTCCAAGCCGAAGGCCCGCGAGCTGAACCAGGTCATCCGCTACACCATGTGGTCGGTGTTCCGGTTGCGCTCGCCGCTGGGCGCCACGTCGCGGGCCGACCTCGCCGACGAGGTGGCCGGGCTGTTCGCCGAGCTCGCCGCCAAGGACGTCGTCGTCCGCGGCACCTACGACGTCTCCGGCCTGCGCGCCGACGCCGACCTCCTCATCTGGTGGCACGCGCCGGCCATCGAGGACCTGCAGACGGCGTACCAGCGGTTCCGGGGCACGGCGCTCGGCCGGCAGCTCGACCCCGTCTGGTCGCAGGCGGCGCTGCACCGTCCGGCGGAGTTCAACAAGAGCCACATCCCGGCCTTCCTCGCCGACGAGGAGCCGCGCGCGTACGTGTCGGTGTACCCGTTCGTGCGGTCCTACGAGTGGTACCTGCTGCCCGACGCCGAGCGCCGCCAGATGCTGGCCGAGCACGGCCAGCTGGCCCGCGAGTACCCCGACGTCCGCGCCAACACCGTCGCCTCGTTCTCGCTCGGCGACTACGAGTGGATCCTCGCCTTCGAGGCCGACGAGCTGCACCGCATCGTCGACCTCATGCGGCACCTGCGCAGCTCGACGGCGCGGCGGCACGTCCGCGAGGAGATCCCGTTCTACACCGGCCGCCGCCTTGCCCTGCCCGAGCTGGTCGCCGCTCTGCCCTGACGGGTCACTCGAGGTCGAAGGCGATCGGCCCGCTGTAGAGCGTGATGGGGTTGCCCGCGCTGTTGCCCGGCACGGACTCGCGCATGGTCCAGGTGACGTACAGCTCGTAGCTGCCCGGCGGCAGCCGGTCGTTGACCGGCTCGGGGTAGGGGGCACCAGGCAGGTACCCCGGGTCAATGGGGGCAGGGTCGCACTGCGTCAGGAACGGGCTCAGATCGTCGGTGAGGCTCTCACCTGGTTGGAGCTCGATCGGGTCGACACCGATAAGCGCGCGCAGGTCGTTCTGTTCCTGGACGGTGACTCCGTCCCGCGTGATCGATGGACTCGCGATGTCCGGGGTCCCGATGACGACCTCGTCGCTGACGTTGGTGATGGTCGCGGTACCGATGGTGTCGTAGAGGCCTCGCTTCGTCGGTTCGTGCAGGTCGACCGTCAGCTCGAGGGGAGCGTCTGGGGCGCGGCCGAGGGTGCGCACCGGCTGGCCGCAGGCGCCGGCCTCGAACGCCTGCTGCACGGGAGCGGGCGTGGCGACGGGCGGGCCGGCGGGAACGTCGCCGCCGGGCAGCAGTGTCGCCGCCGCGGTGCCGACGGCTGCCACCGTCGCCACCACCGCACCACCCGCGGCGGCGAGCCGGCCCCGTCGGCGGCGGATGATGCGGCCACGGAGCAGATCGAGGTCGAGCGCACCGGGCTCCGGCGCGTCGGCGGCCAGGTCGGACAGCTGGGTACGCAGAGTCATCGCAGTCCCTCCCGCGAGTCGCTGAGCAGGGGTTCGAGGCGGGCGCGTGCGTCGCTGAGGTAGCGCTTGACCGCGCCGGGGGCGCAGCCGAGCACCTCGGCGACCTGCGTCACCGAGAGGTCCTCGTAGTAGTGCAGCACCACGCAGGCCCGCTGCCGCGGCGACAGCGTCGCCAGGGCGGAGCGCAGGTCGGCGCCGTCGACCACCGAGACCTCGGGGCCGGGAGCCTCATCGCGCGAGGCGACCAGGTGCCGGACCCGCGTCCAGCGGCCCGAACGGCGCCGGCCGTCGATGTGGACGGTGAGGATCGTCCGCCGCACGTACGCCTCGGCCGACTCCAGCGTCAGCCCGCGCGTCGTCCGGCCGAACGTGCGCAGCAGCGCCTCCTGCACCAGGTCCGCCGCCTCCGCGGCGTCGCCGGTCAGCAGGTACGCGCACCGGAGCAGCGCCCGGCCGCGGCTCTGCGCCAGGTCGGTGAAGACGTGCTCCCAGCTCGCCACCTGATCCTCCGCCCTCTCTCACCACCTAGGACGAGCGAGACGGCGATCCGGTTGGGGTGCGGCTCGGAACGCGGCGACGGGTCAGCGCAGCTCGAAGCCGGTAGGCCCGGCGTACAACGCGATCTCGGTGCCGTCGTGGTCGCGCAGGTCCCAGCGCACATAGACCTCGTACCGGCCCGGCGGCAGCGCTTCGGCGCCGCCGTCGGGGAGCAGCGAGTACAGGTCCGACGTGAACGACTGGCCGGGCGCGAGCTCGACCGGCACGGCGACAGCGGGCATGGCGCCCGGCTCGCTGACCACGACGCCGTCGCGGGCGACCCAGGCCCAGGCGGCCGGCCCGCTTCGGCCCTCGACCGTCCGGTCGCCGGGATTGGCGACGGTGAACGTGCCGATGGGCCCGCGGTGATCCCGGTCGACGCCGTCGGGCACCCGCACCGTCAGCTCCAGCGGCGCACCCGGCGCCGGGCCGAGCATGGTCACCGGCCGGCCGCGGCCGCCGGCTCGGAAGGCGTGCTGCATAGCGACACGGTAACAAGGGCCCCGGTCACAAACCTCGCAACCCGGGTCGAACGGTGCCCGGGCGGGTCATGGGCAGGTGCGGGATGCTGCCGTCGAGGAACTCGGGTCCGGTGACCTCGAAGCCGAAGCGGGCGTAGAAGTTCGCCAGGTGGGACTGCGCGGCGAGCACGCATCGACGCCCGCCGATGCGCTCGAGGGCCGCCGTCATGAGCCGCCCGGACAGCCCGGCGCCGCGCGCGTCGGCGGCGACGACCACCCGTCCGATCCGGGCTGTCCCGTCGGGGTCGTCGAGGATGCGCAGGTAGCCGACCGGCTCGTCGCCGCGGGCCAGCCAGAGGTGGACGGCCGACGGTTCGAGGTCGCGGCCGTCCAGCTCGGGGTACGGGTCCTTCTGCTCGACGACGAAGACGTCGGTGCGCAGCTTGAGCAGCCGGTACAGCGTCGCCGCGTCGAGCTCGTCGAAGGACGCGACGTGCAGCGTGAGGTCGGTGGTCACCGGCCCAGTGTGCCGGATCAGCTCGCCGGGTCGGCGGCCCGGCGCTGCAGCGAGATGCCGTTGATGCAGTAGCGCAGGTCGGTGGGGGTGGCGAAGCCCTCGCCCTGGAAGACGTGGCCCAGGTGCGAGCCGCAGCGGGCGCAGCGGACCTCGGTGCGGACGGTGCCGAAGCTGCGGTCCTCGATGTACTCGACGCGGTCCTCGGCCAGTGGCGCGTAGAACGACGGCCACCCGCACTGGGCGTCGAACTTCGTCGCGGACTCGAACAGCTCCGCGCCGCACGCGCGACACGAGTACACGAACGGCTGGTCGTCGGCGTGCTCGAGCGGACTGGTGAAGGCGCGCTCCGTGCCGGCCTCGCGCAGGACGTGGTACTCCTCGGGCGTCAGCTCCGCGCGCCACTCGGCGTCGGTCTTCTCGATCTGGTAGCTCATACCTGGAAAACCCCCTGCACGATGGCCGTGTTCCCTGGAGCGTGTCTGACGGATCGACACGCACTTCCCACCTGTTCGTGATCATGTTCCCTCGCGGTCGCTGTGGCGCCGTGAGGGAACATGATCATCGGAACGGCGACTGTCATCGGCGGACGTCCTCACTCGCGTGGGGTGCTCCGCACGCGCATGACGTGGCCATCTGTTGTTGATCATGGAGAAGTGCGGCTGCCACGGCCCTGGAAACCCGCCTTTTTCCATGATCAACCCGGATCCGGGGCCGCGGACCCATTGATCCGTCAGCCACGCCCTAGTCGAAGGTCGCGCGGCGGGAGGGCTGCACCCGCAGCGGCTCGCCGGGCATCTTCGGGTACTCCGGCGGATACGGCAGGTCGCCGAGGCCGTGGTCCTTCTCGTCGCGGGCGGCCAGCTCGAGCAGCGGCTCGAGCGAGTACGCCACCTCGGCGACCCCGGCGTGCAGGTCGCCCACCGCGGCGAACCGGGCCGGCATGGTCGTGATGTCGAAGTCCTCGGGCCGGGCGTCGTTGACCTCGTCCCACGCGAGCGGAGCGGACACCGTCGCCCGCGGGCGGGGCCGGACGGAGTAGGCCGACGCGATGGTGCGGTCGCGGGCCATCTGGTTGAAGTCGATGAAGATGCGCTCGCCCCGCTCCTCCTTCCACCAGTCGACGGTCACCTGGTCGGGCATCCGTCTCGCCAGCGCGCGGCCGAAGGCGATGACGGCGCGGCGGGCCTGGACGAAGTCCCACTCGGGCCGGACCGGCACGTACAGGTGCATGCCGCGGCCGCCGGACGTCTTCGGGAAGCCGTCCATGCCGAGCTCCTGCAGCAGCGCGCGAGCCTCGTGGGCGACGACGACGGCGTCGGAGTAGTCGGTGCCGGGCTGCGGGTCGAGGTCGATGCGCAGCTGGTCGGGGTGCTCGGCGTCGGGCCGGCGGACCGGCCACGGGTGGAACGTCAGGGTGCCGAGGTTGGCCGCCCACGCGACCACCGCGACCTCCGTCGGGCAGACCTCGTCGGCGGTGCGGCCGCTGGGGAACGCGACCGTCGCGGTCTCGACGTAGTCGGGGGCGCCCTTGGGGATGCGCTTCTGGTAGAACGCGTCGCCGCGGTTGTCCTGACGGGTCGACAGCTTGGCGCCCTCGAAAACGCCGCCCGGCCAGCGCTCGAGCGTGGTGGGCCGCTCGCGCAGCGCACCGAGGATGCCGTCGCCGACGGCGAGGAAGTACTGCACGACGTCGAGCTTGGTGAGACCGCGCTCGGGGAAGTAGACCTTGCTGGGGCTGGAGACCCGGACCATGCGGCCGCCGGCCTCCAGCTCGATCGCTTCCCTCATGCCGTCCCCGACGTGGTCCCGGCCGGCCCGCCGTTGGGTTCCTGGCCGGTCGCCCGCCGGGCCCGTTCCGCCGCCTCGGCGGCGTGCTCGGCCTCGACCTCGGACTCCCAGTCGGGCTCGCCCTTGGCCAGCAGGTGCAGGACTGGCACCTTCAGCCGGCGCCGTGCGCGCGCCGTCCAGTCGACGTGGAAGAGCTCGGCGATGACGTGCGGGCGGGTGAGGATGATGATCTCGGCCGCGCCGCACTCGGTCGAGAGCGCGCAGAGGCGGTCGAGCGGATCCGTCGCGGTGACCTCGCCGCCGGCCTGGGCGCCCGCGTGGGCGAACGCCTCGAGCGACTGGGCGAGTGAACGCTTGCTGGCCGCCCGGATCTCCTCGTGCACCCGCTCGAGGTCGGCCTCGTCAACGTACATGGCGGCGGTGCCCATGACCTCACTGGCCGCGAGCGAGCCGATGGTCGACTCGACCCGGCTGGCGGCGTCCTCGACCGGGATCAGCACGTGGTAGCGGACGGGTTCGGGTGAGTCGGCATGCAGCGCCACGATCTGGCGCGCATCCCAGTCGGCAACGGGTTCTTCCACGAGCACCACGATGTTGTACGACATGTCGACCTCCCCGGGTCGGCGCCTGGCCGGATGCGGCTGGGTGGCACACCATACCGGCCTCGTCTCCATTGTCGCTCAGGGGTGGCAGATCAGCGAAGGACATCGGCGAGGTCGAACTTGACCGGCTCGTCCAGCTGCGCGTAGGTGCACGACGACGGCTCGCGGTCGGGGCGCCAGCGGACGAACTGGGCGGTGTGCCGGAACCGGACGCCCTCCATGTGGTCGTAGCGGACCTCGACGACGCGCTCGGGGCGCAGCGGGACGAACGAGAGGTCCTTGCCGTTGCTCCAGCGGCTGTACTCGGCGTTGCGCGGCGTGCGGGTGCCCTCTTCCTGCTTGGCCCACGCCCAGGGGTGGTCGTCGAACGACGTGACCAGCGGCTGCAGCTCTTCGAACAGCTCTTCGCGCCGCTTCATGGGGAACGCGCCGATGACGCCGACACTGGCCAGGGTGCCGTCGTCGCCGTAGAGGCCGAGAAGCAGCGAGCCGATGCGGTCGGGACCGCTCTTGTGCACGCGGTAGCCGGCGACGACGCAGTCGGCCGTGCGCTCGTGCTTGATCTTGAACATGACGCGCTTGTCGGGCTCGTAGAACCCGTCGAGCGGCTTGGCGATGACGCCGTCGAGCCCGGCGCCCTCGAACTGGTGAAACCACTGCTCGGCCAGCGACTTGTCGGTGGTGGCGTTGGTGACGTGGACGGGCGCCTGGGCGGCGGCGAACGCGTCGAGCAGCGCGGCGCGGCGCTCGCGGAACGGGCGCTGCGTGTAGTCGTCGTCGCCGAGGGCGAGCAGGTCGAACGCGACGAACGTGGCCGGCACGGTCTCGGACAGCATCTTCACCCGGCTGGCGGCGGGGTGGATGCGCTGCTGCAGCATCTCGAAGTCGAGGCGGTCGCCGTCCTGGCCGACCAGCACGATCTCTCCGTCGACGACCGCGCGCTCGGGGAAGTTCGCCTTGACGGCCTCGACCAGCTCGGGGAAGTACCTGGTCATGGGCTTCTCGTTGCGGCTGCCGATCTCGACGTCGTCGCCGTCGCGGAAGATGATGGACCGGAAGCCGTCCCACTTGGGCTCGAAGCTGAGGTCGCCGTCGGGGATCGCCTTGACCGGCTTGGCCAGCATCGGCGGCACGGGCGGGAGCACCGGGAGTCGCATGCGACCAGTCTGTACCACGCCGCTGACAACGGTCAGGTCCGGCGCGCCACCCAGCGCATCAGCAGCGTGCCCTGGTCCTCGAGGACATGCCCGATCGACCAGTCGCTGACCAGGTTCGACGGCGTCGCCAGCATGCGCTCCGACACGCCGCCCACCATCGACGGCGTCATCGTGTAGCAGAGCTCGTCCAGCGCGCCGGCCGCGACGAGCGCCGCCAGCAGGTGCGGTCCGCCCTCGCAGAGGATCCGGGTCAGGCCGCGCTCGGCCAGCGCCCGCACGGCGGCCGGGACGTCCAGGTCGTGCTCACCGGCGACGACGACGTCGGCGACGGCGCTCAGCGCGGCCAGCCGGTCGGCGGGCGCCGCGGCGCAGGTCAGCACGATGGTCCGGTGCGTCGCCGCGGTGAACAACCGGTCCGCCGGATCGAGGGCGAGGGACCGGCTGACGACGGCGATGGGCCGGTCGACGGGGCCGTAGTGCTCCGCCCGGACGGTGCCGGCGCCGGCCACGATGACGTCGGCCAGGCGGCGCAGCAGCGACAGCACCACGCGGTCGGGCGGGCTGGACACCGTCGCCGACCGGCCGTCCGGACCCTGCACGGCACCGTCGATGCTGGTCACCATGTTGGCGCGCAGCCAGGTGGCGCCGTCGTCGAGCGGCGGGTAGGCGTAGGCGGCCGCGAGGTCGGCCGACGCCGGGGCGGTCGTGGGCGGATAGAGCTGCTGCACGAGGAGAACCCTACGATTGTCGGCATGCCGCCGGACCGCCTCACCGACCGCCGTCCGGAGGTCCCGGCGTCGCGGCTCGTCGCCGACATGGTCCCGCCACCGCGGTTCCGCGACGTGAGCTTCGACGGCTACCGCGCCGATCCCGCCGTCCCCAGCCAGGCTGCCGCCGTCACCGCCGCTCGTTCGTTCGCCGCGGGGATCGACGACGGGGTCAGCATGCGGCGCCGCGGGTGGTTCCGTTCGCGGGCGCCCGAGCCGGCCGCCGGCAGCGGGATCTATCTCGACGGCGGGTTCGGCGTCGGCAAGACGCACCTGCTGGCGTCGCTCTGGCACGCCGCGCCGGTGCCGCCGGAGCGCAAGCTGTTCTGCACGTTCGTCGAGCTGACCAACCTGGCCGGCGCGCTCGGGTTCGGCGCCGCGGTGACGGCGCTGTCCGGGCACCGGCTGGTGTGCATCGACGAGTTCGAGCTCGACGACCCCGGCGACACCGTGCTCGTGTCGACGCTGCTCAGCCGGCTGTCCGAGCAGGGCGTGCGGCTGGCGGCGACCAGCAACACGCTGCCCGGCCAGCTCGGCGAGGGCCGGTTCGCGGCGGCGGACTTCCTGCGCGAGATCCAGCGGCTGGCCGGCCGGTTCACCGTCGTGCGGGTCGACGGCGACGACTACCGGCACCGCGGGCTGCCGTCGGCGCCGTCGCCGATCCCGGATGCTGTCGTCACGGAAAGCGCGGCGGGCGACGGCGTGACCCTCGACGATTTCGCCGCGCTGGTCGCGCACCTGGCCACCGTCCATCCGTCGCGCTACGGGCCGCTGCTCGACGGGGTCCGCCGTGTCCACCTGCGCGACGTCCACACTGTCGACGACCAGTCGGCCGCCCTGCGCCTCGTCGTCCTGGCCGACCGGCTGTACGACCGCGACGTGCCCGTCGTCGCCGGGGGAGTGCCGCTGGACCGGCTGTTCACGCCGGAGCTGCTGGCCGGCGGTTACCGCAAGAAGTACGTCCGGGCGGTATCGCGGCTCACGGCCTTGAGCAGGGACGGCGCCGCCTCTCTCGAATCGCGATAAGAGCACTGGTCGGGCGCGTCGTTGCGGCGAAGACTGCGGAGTGGAGAGTCCGTCGTGACGAGGAGGTCCTTCCCATGCCCAAGGTGCTCATCCTGACCGGTGACGCGGCCGAGGATCTGGAATTCTTCTACCCGTACCAGCGGCTGCTCGAGGAGGGCTACGAGGTCGACGTCGCGGCGCCGTCGGTGAAGAAACTGCAGTTCGTCGTGCACGACTTCGTCGACGGGTTCGACACCTACACCGAGAAGCCCGGCCACAGCTGGCCCGCCGACATCGCGTTCGCCGACGTCGACGTGTCTGCCTACGTCGCCGTCGTCGTGCCCGGTGGCCGCGCGCCCGAGTACATCCGCAACGACCCCGACGCCCAGCGCATCGTCAAGCACTTCATGGACAGCGGCGCGCCGACGGCCGCCCTGTGCCACGGCCCGCTGCTGCTGGCGGCCGCCCAGACCCTGTCCGGTCGCCGGTCGTCGGCCTACCCGGCCCTCGCGGTCGACGTCGAGACCGCCGGCGGCACCTTCGTCGACGGCGCCGGAGTGGTCGACGGCAACCTGGTGACCGGCCGGGCCTGGCCCGACCATCCGCAGTGGTTCGGCGCGTTCATGGAGCAGCTGCGCAAGGTCGCCCCCGCCTGACAGCGGCTCCGTCGGCTGGATGGCGGGTGGTTCGGTGGCGCCATGGCACCACCGAACCACCCGCCATCACGCGCCCGTCGGACTCAGGAGGTCAGCATGGGCGGCAGCGGCTCGGCGTGGACGAGGACCAGCCGCTGCGTCGGCCGGGTGACGGCGACGTAGAGGTCGGTCGCGCCGCGCACCGACTCGGCCAGCAGCTCGGCCGGCTCGACGACCACGACGGTGTCGAACTCGAGGCCCTTCGCCTGGCCGACCGTCAGCACCGTCACCGCGGCGTCCAGGGCGTCGGTCGTCGACGCCCGCGAGACGGCGACCGGCAGTGCGTCGGCGAGCCCGCCGAACACCTCATCCAGGCGCCCCGCCGGCACCAGCACGGCCAGCCGTCCCGCGCCCAGGGCCGGCAGCTCGGCCGTGATCTCGGCCGCCACCTGCGACACGAGGTCCAGCGACGACCACACCGGCACGACCCGCGGCGCCTCGCCCGTCGAGCGCACCGACGTCGGCACCTCCAGCGCCGGGTCGATCGCCGCCAGCACCCGCCCAGCCAGGTCCATGACCTCGCTCGGCGTGCGGTAGTTGACCGTCAGTGCCTCCTGGCGCCAGCGGCCCGGCACGTGCGGCTCGAGTACGTCGGCCCACGAGCGCGCACCGGCGGCCGCCCCCGTCTGCGCGATGTCGCCGACCACCGTCATGGACCGGGCCGCCGCGCGCCGCATGACCATGCGCCACGCCATGGGCGACAGCTCCTGCGCCTCGTCGACGATGACGTGCCCGAACGTCCACGACCGGTCCAGCCCGGCCCGCTCGGCCACGGATCGGCGCGCCTCGCCGCCGCGGTACCGCTCGGCCACCAGAGAGGGGTCGACGGGGATCTCGAGCGCCAGCTCGTCGAGCAGGTCGCGCGCGTACTGGATCTCGGCCTCCTCGCGCTGCCGGGCCAGCCGCGCGGCCTCGTCGGGGTCGTCGATCTCGCCCAGCAGCTCGGCGGCCTCGTCGAGCAGCGGCACGTCGGCGGTGGACCAGGCGGCGCCGGGCTCGCGGGCCAGCAGCGAGCGCTCGGCCGCCGTCAGGTCGCCGGCCGCCGTCGCGAGCAGCGACGGCGACGCGAACAGCTCGCCGAGCAGCCGCTCGGGCGTCAGCGCGGGCCACAGCTCGTCGACGACGGCGGCAACGCTCGGCTCCCCGGCGAGGTCGGCGCGGATCTCGGCGAGGTCGTCGTCGTCCAGCGACTCGCCGAGCACCCGGGCCTGCTCGTCGGCCAGGTGGTTGAGCAGCTCGCGGACGAAGACGCGGCGGGCGACGTTGTGCGGCTTGCGGGCGCGGCGGGCGCGGGTGCGCGCGGCGCGGACGGCCGGCGGGGCCAGCGTCAGCTCGACGCGGTCGACCTTCAGCTCCACCGCGCCGCCGGTCAGCAGCCGCTGCCGGTCGCGGACGGCGGCGGCGACGACCTCGGCCATGCGGGCGTCGCCCTTGACGACCGCGACGTCGGCGGGGTCGTCGGCGGCGGCCTCGACGCCCGGCACCAGCTCACCGACCGTCGACAGCACGACGCCGGTCTCGCCCAGCGACGGCAGCACCTGGTCGATGTAGTGCAGGAACGTCCGGTTGGGGCCGACCACCAGCACGCCGCTGGAGCCCAGGCGGTCGCGGTGGGTGTACAGCAGGTACGCCGCGCGGTGCAGCGCCGCGACCGTCTTGCCGGTGCCCGGGCCCCCCTGGACCACCAGCACGCCGCCCAGCGGCGAGCGGATGATGCGGTCCTGCTCGGCCTGGATGGTCGCCACGATGTCGGACATGCGGCCGGTGCGGGCCTCCGTCAGCGCCGCGAGCAGCGCCGCCTCGCCGCGGAGCGTGCCCTGGCCGCCGGCCGGCATGGCGTCGAGGTCGAACACCTCGTCGTCGACGGCGAGCACCTTGCGCAGGCGGGTCTGGATGTGCCGGCGGCGGACGAGGTCGCCGGGGTCGGCGGCGGTGGCCCGGTAGAACGGCTCCGCGGCCGGGGCGCGCCAGTCGACCAGCAGCTGCTCGTAGTCGTCGTCGGCCAGCCCCATGCGCCCGATGTAGCTCGTGTGCGCGTCGTGGAAGTCGAGCCGGCCGAAGCAGAGCCCGCGGTCGACGGAGCCGAGGCGCTCGAGCCGCTCGACATCGCGGGCGACGAACGCCTCGCGGTCCCAGACCGACGCGTGGGTGCCGCCGTGCTCGCGGTAGAGCGTGGCCAGCCGGGCGGTGAGCCGTGACTTCAGCTCGTCGAGCCGCTCGTAGAGCCGGGTGATGTAGGGCTGCTCCTCGTCGACGGCGTCGTCGTGGGCGGCCCGGGCCGGCGGAGTCTGGGCCGGCGCGGCCTTCAGGTGTTCCGCGCCGTCGCGCGAATCACCGGACGGAACGCGTGGAGGCGTTTCCGCCCTGCGGTTCTCGGCGTCGATGAGATTCCCTTTCCGAAGCCGTTTCGGTCCTGCCGACCGAATCGTCAATTGTAGTCGCCCCCGGCCCGACCCCGTCCGTTACGCTGAATCGATGAGTCAGCCGTCGTGGTCGTCGCTGCTGCGGGTTCCCTCCGGTCCGGTCGATCTCGCCGCCGTCGACCCCCGGTCGACGCCCGGTTTCAAGGGCAAGAAGGCCGACGGCGAGGCCGCGCTCGCCGAGTTCGAGCCCGCCATCTCCGACCTGCAGGAGCGACTGTTCGCCCACGGCCGCAGCGGCGGCGAGCGGCGGTTGTTGCTGGTGCTGCAGGGCATGGACACCTCGGGCAAGGGCGGCACGCTGCGCAAGGCCGTCGGCCTCATGGACCCGCAGGGCGTCGCCATCCGGTCGTTCAAGGCGCCGACGGCCGACGAGCGGCGGCGCGGGTTCCTGTGGCGCATCCGGCAGGCGCTGCCCGGTCCCGGCAGCGTGGGCGTGTTCGACCGCAGCCATTACGAGGACGTCCTGGCGGCGCGGGTGCGCAAACTCGTTCGCCCCGCGGTGATCGAAACGCGCTATGACGCGATCAACGACTTCGAGCGGGAACTCACCGACGCCGGCTGCGTCGTCCTGAAAGTGATGTTGCACATTTCCGCGGACGAGCAGAAGGCGCGGCTCGCGGAGCGGTTGGACAATCCCGCGAAGTACTGGAAATACAACCCCGGCGACATCGAGGACCGAAAGCTCTGGCCCGACTTCCAGGCCGCCTACGAGGTCGCACTCGAGCGCTGCAACACCGATGCCGCGCCCTGGTTCGTCGTCCCGGCCGACCGCAAGTGGTACCGGAACCTCGCGGTGACGCACCTGATCGTCGAGCACCTCGAGGCGATGAAGCTCGAGTGGCCGCCCGCCGACTTCGACATCGAGGCCGAGCGGGCGCGGCTCGAGGCGTCCTGACGGTGTCCTGAACCGCGTCCTGGACCGCGTACGCCCGGGGGAGTACGCGGCGCCGGCCGGCCTACGCAGATCTGCGTAGCGGAGGCCGTTCCCGAGCGGACGACTCGCACCCCCGCACGGGCGAATGATCGCTCCCGAAGGCCGGCGCCGGTGCCGGCCGGAGGGAGCGCGACATGCGCAAGGTCTTTCTCGGCTTCGCGGTGCTCATGCTGGCCGCGGTCGTGGTGCAGTTCTACTTGGCGGCGGTCGGCGCGTTCGACGAGCGGCCCCGCGACGAGGCGTTCGGCCCGCACGCCGTCGTGGGCATGGTGTTGCTGCTGCTCGCCGTCCTAGCGACGATCGTGGCCGCGATCGCCCGGGTGGGCGGCCGGCTGATCGGCATGACGGCGGCGATCGCCGGCCTCGTGCTGCTGCAGAGCCTGATCCGGGTGCTGGCCGACGCCCTGAACGACTCCGGCGACACGTCGACGACGGCCGGGCGGCTGGTGTTCGGCCTGCACGCGCTGAACGGGCTGGCGATCGGCGGATTGGCCGGCAACGTCCTCGCGGAGGCTCGTAAGGCGGCGCGGACCGAGCGGCCCTCCGTCAGCGCGGCGTGAGCACCGGGCAGCTCGTCCTCCTCGACCACGTCGTCGCGGTCCTGACGGCGGCGCTGTGGCTGGCGGCGGGCGTGCTGGCGGCCTCGTCGCGACCACGCGTGCTGGTGGCGGCGCTGGCCGGGGCGCTGGCAGTGGCCGGGCGGCTCGCGCTGGTCGCGGTGCTGGCCGATCGTGGCTGGTGGTTCGTGCAGGAGAAGGTGCTGCTCGGGCTGCCGCTCCTGGTGGTGGCGACGGCGGCGGCCGCGGTCCTTGCCGGGCCCCGGCTGGTGGCCCGGCCCGGTGCGGACGCGGGCGGGCTGCCGCCGGCGGGAGTGGTCTCGCTCCTCGCCGTCGGCTACGCCGCGCTGGCCGGCTTCGTGGTCACGTTCGTGGGCGGCTACCCGCTGACCTGGAGCGCCGGCCTCCTCACGGTGGCCGGCGTGGGCGGCGCCGTGCTGCTGACCGCGCAGCTCGTCACCCCGCGGGCGACGACGCCCGCGCAGGCAGCTCCGGGAGGGAAGGTCACGCGGCGCCAGCTGGTCACCGCCGCCGTCTCGATCACCGGTGTGTACGGCCTGGCCCTGTTGTTCGTCCGCGCGCCGTCCGCCGACGCGGGCGGGGGAGCCGCCGCCGTCGAGCCGCCCACCCGTGGCACGCCGGTGACCGGCCTCCGCGGGCCGTCGACGCCGGCTGTGGGCGGCGCCGTCCGCCCCTACACCGTCACGGCCCGCACGGCGACCGTCGCGCTCGCGTCGGGCCAGGAGATCGACGCGTGGACGTTCGACGGGGCGCTGCCCGGGCCGCCGCTCACCGCCGTCCAGGGCGACCTGCTCGACGTGACGCTGCGCAACGAGGACATCGACGACGGCGTCACGCTGCACTGGCACGGCTACGACGTCCCGTGCGGCGAGGACGGCGCGCCCGGCACCACGCAGGCGGTCGTCGCGGCCGGGGACGAGTTCCGCTACCGGTTCCGCGCCGACCAGGCGGGCACGTTCTGGTACCACACGCACCAGGTCTCGCACGTCGGCGTGCGCCGCGGCCTGTACGGCACCCTCGTCGTCACCCCGCGCGAGGCCGAGGCTGCCGCCGTCGACCTCGTGCTGCCGGTGCACACGTTCGACGGCGTCGTGGCGATCGGCGACGACGACGGCGTGCTCGAGCAGGCGGCGGACGAGGGCGCCACCGTCCGGCTGAGGCTGCTCAACACCGACTCCGAGCCGCACCGGTTCGCTCTCGCCGGGACGGTGTTCCGGCTGGCCGCGGTCGACGGGCGCGATCTCAACGAACCGGGCGAGCTGTCCGAGCGGGCTCTGCGCCTGCCCGCCGGCGGCCGCTACGACCTGGTGTTCACCATGCCCGCGGGACCGGTCGCCCTCACCGTCGACGGCGAGGTGCGGCTGCGGGTGGGCGGCGGCGACGGCGACGTGGCGACAGGGGAGTGGCCCGAGCTCGACCTGCTCGGCTACGGCGAGCCCGGCGACGTGCCGTTCGACCTCGACACCGCCTACGACCGGCACTTCACCATGGTGCTCGACCGCGGCGTGGCGATGGTCGACGGCCGGCCGGCGTTCGCGCAGACGGTGAACGGCCGCGGCCATCCGTCGATCCCCGAGCAGGTGGTGGCCGACGGCGACCTCGTCCGGTTCACCGTCGTCAACCGCGGCCTCGAGACCCACCCGTGGCACCTGCACGGGCACGGCGTCCTCGTGCTCGCGCGCGACGGCCGGCCGACGACCGGCAGCCCGCTCTGGGTCGACACCTTCGACGTCCGCCCCGGCGAGGTCTGGGAGGTGGCGTTCGAGGCCGCCAACCCGGGCGTCTGGATGAACCACTGCCACAACCTGCCGCACGCCGACCAGGGCATGATGCTGCGGCTCCGGTACGACGGCGTCAGCGAACTGCCGGGCGCGCAGGGAGGCGGCCATGGCCACTGACGCGGACGTGGCGCCGACGGTGGAGCGGCTGCGCCTGCGCGGCGACGCGATCATCGGCCGCGAGCTGACCCGGCTGGCCGGTCGCGCCCGGACCCTCGGACCGCAGGACCTCGCCGTCGTCGAGTCCGCCCTGAACGAGCTGGTCGAGCGCCTGGTGCTCGCCCGCCTGCGGGCCGTCCCGCACCGCGCCGCCGAGGTCGACCGCCTCTTCACCGACCCCGCCCCGCGCGTCCCCACCAAGAGTTGATCTTGGAGTAACCGCGCAGTCGCCGGGTGAGATGTCCGATTGATCCCGCGGATTCTCCAAGATCAACGTGGCCCGGGGCGGAGGGGAGGCGGGGACCTGGCCCGGCGACCCCCCAAGTGCGCCGGGCCAGGACTCCTGCCGGCCCGCGATGCCCCCCGATCTCGCATGGCCGGAGCTCTATTGTCGCGCCTCCGCATCGATTATCTTAAATCCATCCCGACCTGGAGGCCACATGAGCGACCCCGACATCGAACAGTTGAAGCGCGACCTCGTCACGTGTACCCGGCTGCTGGTGATGGCCGACATCCTCGACTACAGCGGTCATCTGAGCGCGCGGATCCCCGGCACCGACACCGTCCTCATCCAGCCGCGCGACGCCAGCCGCGCGGCTCTGACCGCGGACGACATGCTGGTCGTCGACCTGAACGGCAACCTCGTCGAGGGCGAGATCCCGCCGCCGGCCGAGACGGCGATCCACACCGGCGTCTACCGCAACCGCCCGGACGCGGCGCTCGTCTGCCACGGCCACCCGACGCTGTCGACGACGTGGAGCATGACCGACCGGACGTTCCTGCCGATGCGCCACTTCGCCTACAAGCATCCCGTAGGCCTCGCCGTCCACCCCGACGCCACCCACATCACCACGCGCGAGCAGGGCGACGCCGTCGCGAAGACCCTCGGCGACGACAGCGCCTGCCTGCTGCGCGCCCACGGCACCGTCCTCGTGGCGCCGACCATCCAGGAACTGTTCATGGACTGCCTCGACCTCGAGGAGAACGCGCGCACGCTGCTCGTCGCGACGCAGCTGACGGCGGGCGGGGGCGAGCTCCGGCCGCTCAGCGCCGACGAGTGCGCCGAGATCGGCCAGAGCTACAGCCGCAGCCGGCATCGTCCCAACAAGGTCTGGGAGCACTACGTGCACCGCGGTACCGTCGCGGGCGTCCTCTAGCACCGGGAGAACCACCCAGTTACGACGACGGCGGCGGTCCCAGTCGCGACTGGACCGCCGCCACCCGTCGCGCCACGCCGACCGACGCCAGGCCGACGGCGCCCAGCACCAGGAACGTCTGCGTGATCGACAGCACCAGCGTCGCGGCGCCGAACAGTGCGGGCGCGGCGAACTTGCCGACGTTGCGGACCATGCCGGTCAGCCCGACGTAGGTCGACCGCAGCCCCGGCGGTGCCAGCTCGGTCACCAGCACGTTGTGCGCGACGCCGTAGACGCCGTCCTGTGCGCCGAACAGGAACATCGCGACGATCGCCAGCGCGACCCACTCGCCGGCCGCCATGCCGCCCACGGCCAGCGCCGCGACCACCAGGCTGCCGCCGATGAGCTGCGCCGACGTCCAGCGCCCGGCCAGCTTCTCGGTCAGGGCCGCGGTGCCGGCGGAGATCGCGGCCGAGACGCCCATGACGACGCCGACGGTCGCAGGGGACAGTCCGAGCTCGTCGGTCGCGAGCAGCGGGAAGAACGTGATGACGGGGAACTTGAACACGAACCGCATCGCGGCCAGGATCTGCACGCCGACGACGGCGGGCGCCCTCAGCACCGCACGCATCCCGCTCTGCTTCGGATCGGCCGGAGCATCGGGGGTCCCGACGGCGTCGGCCTCGGCTCCCGCGGGAGCCCGGACCAGGGGCGGCAGCACCCGCCAGGCCATGAGCGCCAGTGGCAGCGCCAGGAGCTGCAGCGCGAACGGCGACGACCAGCCCAGGTGCCAGGCGAGCAGCAGCCCGGCGATGATCGGCAGGACCGCCTCGGCGATCGCCATCATGATGATCCGTCTGCTCTGTCCCCGGGCGGCCGCGGGCCCGGACGACACCACGTCGCCGATCACCGCCACCGTCAGCGACAGCACCGCGCCGAACGCCGCACCCTGCACGAACCGGACCGCCAGCAGCCCCCAGAACGGCATCTCGAGCAGGAGCAACCCGCCGCCGAGACCGAAGAGCAGCAGCGACCCGGCGATGACCGGCCGGGTCCCGATGCGGTCGGCCAGCATGCCGCCGACCAGCGCCGACAGCACGCTCGGCAGCAGGTAGACGCTGGTGATGAGTGCGACTTCGGCCGAGCTCAGGTCGAACTGGTCCTGGATCGCCGGCAGCGCGGGCGCGATGCCCTGCATGCCGGACGTGACGATCGCCGAGGACAGGCTCGCGACCGCGATCACCATCCCCGGCGAGACGCCGCCTGCGCCCTTCGCGCCATCCGCCATGGGCGGGCCACTCCCTTTCTCGAACCGACTCGGGTCACAGCAGCACGTCGCGCGGGCCGGTGGTGACGGGTACGCACCGGCCCGCGCGACGGCGGTCAGAAGGTCAGCAGCAGGCCGCCTTCGAGTGGCATTCTCAGGATGGACACGAACGTGAAGTACAGCGCCACCGAGGTGACGACGGTGGTGATCGCCGACACCCGCCAGCTCTCGCGCCCGACGTAGCGCATGAGCAGGAAGAGCACGACCGGCACCGTGATCGCCAGGCCGACCAGCCAGGTCCCGGCGGCGAACGCGATCAGCAGGATGACCGAGTTGCGCATCCGGGCGGCGATGTCGGCCTTCTCGGCCTCCTCGTCGACCTCGGCCGCCGACGCCGCCGGAGCCGTCGTCGTCTCGACCTTCGTCGCCACCTGCCGGGCCGGCTGCGTGCCGTCACCGTCGCCGTCGGCCGCCCCGGGCTCGTCGAGGTGGTCGAGCAGCCCCTCGGGCACCTGCATCATCTGCTCCATGCCGTGCCCGTCGGCGATGACCCCGCCGAACCGGCGCCGCAGCACCGGCACGGCCGCGATGGCCAGGTAGAGCAGCACCAGCGCCAGCATGATCGTCGAGATGATCAGCGGGAACGTCCGCGACTGCTCGCGGAAGTCGGTCGCCAGCACCAGCGAGCCGGCCGCCACGACGCCCAGCCCGCCGATGACCGCGAGGGTGAACGGCCGGGTCGCCGACCGGATCCCCTCCTCCTTGGCCTCGGCGGACACCTTCGCGCGCCGGTTCGACACGATCTCGAAGACGATGACGGCGACCGTGAGGATCACCAGCACCAGCGAGATCGGCCGAGTGACGAACGCGCTGAGCCCGCCGAACGTCTCGACCGACTGCAGGTACGACCGCTCGACCATCGGGCCGAGCACCAGGCCGAGGATCAGCGGGATGACCGGCATCCCGATGGCCCGCATCGCGTAGCCGAGCAGACCGAACGCGATGGCCAGCAGGACGTCCGTCGTCCGCGACTCCAGGCCGTACGCCCCGGTGACCGCCAGCACGATGATGAGCGGGGCCAGCAGGCTGGCCCGCACCTTCGTCACCTTCGTCAGCCACGGCGCGAACACGATGCCGAAGCTCGACGACACGAAGCTCGCGCCGATGATCACCAGGATGCTCATCCAGACGATGTCGGGCTGGTCGCGGATGAGGTTCGGGCCGGGCGTGATGCCGTGCATGACCATCGCGCCCAGGACGATCGCCCAGTCCGCGCTGCCCGGGATGCCGAACGCGAGGCTGGGCAGCGCCGCGCCGGCGTCCTTGGCGTCGTTGGCGGCCTCGGGAGCCAGGACGCCGCGCGGGTCGCCCTGGCCGAACTTCGGGTTCCGGACGGTCTTCGCGGCCTGGAAGTAGGCTAGGAAGGCCGCCAGCGTCCCGCCGACCGCCGGGATGAGGCCGATGCCCGTGCCGAGCACCGAGCTGCGCAGCAGCAGGAACGGCTTGGTGAAGACGTAGCGGGCGCCCTCCCAGACCTGCGAGCGGCCCAGGCGTGCGGTGCGGGTACCCGCCGCCACCTTCTGGTTGTGCACGATCAGGCTGAGCGCCTCGGTGACGGCGAACAGGCCGATCAGCACGATGACCGCGCCGATGCCGTCGTACAGCTCCGCCTGGCCGAAGACGTACCGGACGTCACCGCCGATGGGCGCGAAGCCGACGAACGAGATCAGCAGGCCGACCATGCCCGCGATCAGGCCCTTGATCATCGAGCCGCGCGACGCCACCGCGATGACCGCCAACCCGAGCACCCCGAGCATCGTCAGCTCCGGGAAGGAGAACGAGAGCAGGATGCTGCGGGTCAGCGGAAACAGCGCGATGATGATCGCGATGCCGATGAGCGAGCCGAGGAACGACGCCATCGCCGACACACCGATGGCGAAGCCGCCGCGCCCCTGTCTCGACAAGGGGTAGCCGTCGTAGGTCGTCGCCGCGTTCACCGACGACCCCGGCGTGTTGATGAGGATCGCCGTGATGGATCCGGCGAAGTTCTGGCCCGCGAGGGCCGCCACGAACAGGCCCATCGCCTGCATGGGCTCCATGTCGAAGGTGAACGGGATCATGAGGGCGATGCCCACCGACCCGCTCAGCCCCGGCAGCAGTCCGAAGATCGTTCCGTTCAGAACGCCGATGAAGAACCACAACAGGAACGACCACGTCGTCATCTGCTGCAGGGCTTCGACCAGGCCAGAACCGAAATCCACGAGCCAAACCTCCTGTCAGGCGCGCCGGAGCGCGGCCCGATCCGTCAGCCGTCGGCCAGTTGCGGGACGAGCTCTTCCATCTGCTCGATCTGATCCGCGATGTTCGCCTCGGTCTCCTCGGCGGTCCGCGGAACGATCGGCCGGCCGGCCTCCTCGGCCCAGGTGACGAACTCCTCGTCGGCCATGGTCTCGGCGAGCGCGGTGCGCAGGTACTCGGCGACGGGCTCCGGAAGGTCCGGCGGGGCGACGATGACACGCAGCTCGGTGACGGCGCCGGCGAGGTCCGGGAAGCCGGCCTCCTCGGCGGTCGGCACGTCCTGCAGCCAGTCGACGTTGTCGGGCAGCTGGTCCTCGGTGCCCAGGTACATGAGCGGGCGGATGTCGCCGGACTCGACGAACCCGACGAGGTCGGTGCTGCCGTAGACGAAGAAGTCGGCGTCACCGCGCAGCGCCGCCGTCACGACCTCGGCCGAGCCCTCGGCGCCGTAGGTGACGTCGGCGTCGAGGTCGAGCGCCTGGATGGTGGCGAGGCCGGCCAGCGCGGACGACGAGCCCTCCTCGACGGTGATGGCCCGGATGTCCTGGGCCGCGATGAGGTCCTCGATGGTCTCGAACTCGGAGTCGTCCGGCACGTAGACGACGTAGCCGTTCTCGTCGACCTGCCCGAGGACGGTGAACTCGCTGGTCGTCCACTGCGCGAGGTCGGGCTCCTGGATCTCCTGCGCGATCGCCGCGGGCATCGGCAGGATGCCGATCGTGTAGCCGTCGGGATCGGCGTTGAACATCGAGGCGATGCCCTGGGGCAGCGGGGGAGAGTTGCGGACGACGATGTTGACACCGTCGGGCAGGTGGCCGGCCTGCATGACCTCGGCGATGCCGCGCGAGTAGGTGTCGAAGCCGCCACCGGGCGTGTACGGCACGATCCACTCGATGTCGCGGTCGGGTTCCCACGCCTCGTCGTCGGAGCTGGCCGCCGTGTCGTCGCTGCACGCGGCGAGGATCAGCGGGGCGGCGACGGCGAGCGCGGCCGCGACGGCCGCACGACGGCGGCGTGGCGGCTGGGGTGTGGTTCGGGACATGAACTCGTCCAATCCTTCAGCTGGGATGTACGAACGAACTCCGGGGTCTCTTGGGGGTTGCCGCGTCTCTCCGCCGGACGGTGTCAGTCCCGGTAGAGCGGCAGGATCTCGTCGGCCCAGAGGGTCATCTGGTCCTCGAGATCGTCGATGGTCGGGTAGATGAGCTTGAGCTCGAAGTGGGTCACGCCCGCCTCGACGAACTCCTCCACCCGGCGCTTCACGTCGTCGACCGAGCCGAAGATGTGCCGGTCGAGCGCGAACGAGATGTCGTCGACATCGCGCTCGTAGGTCGTGCTGCTGGTGCGGACCGTGGGGATCGCGCGCTCCAGGGCGGCGTCGCGGTCGCGCTTGATGACGGCGAGCTTCTCGACGGCGATCGTGATCGCCTCGGGGTCGCGGCCGTGCTCGGTGGCGGTGCCACGGACGATCTCCGCGCCGCGGGCCATCTCCTTCGGCGAGAGCCAGCCGGGCACCCAGCCGTCGCCGACGCGGCCGGTGCGGCGCGCGGCGAAGTCGGTCCAGCCGCCGACCCAGATGGGCGGGTTCGGCTGCTGCAACGGCTTCGGGTAGATCTCGGCGTCCTCGAAGTTGATGTGCGTGCCGTGGTACGTCGCGAGCGGCTGCGTCCAGATGGCCCGCATGGCGTCGATGTACTCGTCGGTGAGGCTGGCCCGCTTCTTGAAGTCGACCTCGAACACCTCGAACTCGTTCGACGACTGGCTGGCCTTCGAGCCGAGGCCGACGCCGGCGATGAGCCGCCCGTTGCTGAGGTGGTCGAGGGTGGCCAGCTGCTTGGCCGCGTAGATGGGGTTGCGGGTCGGCATGACCAGGCAGGCCACGCCGATCTGGACCCGGCTGGTGACGGCCGCGAGGTAGCCGATGACGGTGAGGGCTTCGTAGAAGTCAGCCGACTGGTCGTCGGCGAGTGCCTCGTGTGCGCCCGACGAGATGTGGTGCCGGTGCATCTCGGTGCTCCAGACCACGTGGTCGTGCACGAAGATCGAGTCGAAGCCCAGCTCCTCGGCCTTCTGCGCCGTCCGGACGATGTTCTCGACACCGGACAACGGGCCCGAATTGGGCACCCGGATACCGAAAGAGATCTTGGCCATCAACCGCTCCTGTGAGTCGTGCCGACGTCGACCGTGTGAATCGGCCGGCTGCGGACGAGTGCGCTCAGCCCGCAGCCGGCCGGCTTGTGACGACCAGGGCAACCCCGGACGTATGTCGATTGAAGATACAGGATCCAATCTTCACGTCAAGGGGTGCGAGCGCTACTTCTTCATGCCGATCCGGGCATGTCATGAGCGTTTGTTAAGTACGGGTTACGGCTGCTTCGGTCACGGGTTCGCAGTTGCCACAAGGTCGCGAAATCCGGGGCCGGGTGAAGGGCCGAATCGGACCGCGGAATTGGATCCGAAATGGCGCGCGGAGAATGGCGCGCGAACCCGCCCGCGGCCGACAGCGTCAGGCTGCGGTGGGGTGGGTGCGGGGTGGTGTCAGCCGATCGCGAGGGCGGCGACGTCGCCGACGACGATGACGGCGGGCGGCTGTGCACCGGCCGCCTCGGCCGCCGCGGCGATGCCGGACAGCGGCGCCGTCGTGACCCGCTGCCTGGGGCCGAAGCCGTCCTCGACGACGGCGGCCGGGGTGTCCGGGTCCATGCCGTGCGCGACGAGCTGGGCGGCGGTGTCGGCGAGCAGGCTGACGCCCATGAGGAAGACGAGGGTGCCCTCGGTGCCGGCGAGGTTGGCCCAGTCGAGGCCCTCGTGCCCGGAGACGACGGTGAACTGCTTGGCCAGCCCGCGGTGCGTGACGGGGATGCCGGCGGACGCGGGGACGGCGACGGCGCTGGTGACGCCGGGGACGACCTCGACGGGGACGCCGGCGGCCCGGCAGGCTGCCGCCTCCTCGCCGCCGCGGCCGAGGACGAACGGGTCGCCGCCCTTGAGCCGGACGACCTGCTTGCCTGCCTGCGCGTGCTCGACGAGGAGCCGGTTGATCTCGTGCTGGGGGACCGGGTGGTGGCCGGGCGTCTTGCCGACGTCGATGACCTCGACCTCGTCGTCCAGCTCGGCCAGCAGCGCCCGCGGCGCCAGCCGGTCGACCACGACGACGTCGGCTTCGGCCAGCAGTTGCCGGCCGCGGGTCGTGATGAGCCCGGGGTGCCCTGGGCCGCCGCCCACGAGGGCGACCTGTCCCCGTCGTTCCCCCTGCCGGATGCGGCGCAACGGGAGCTCGCCGGTCTCCAGGGCGGTCTGGATGGCGCCCCGCAGCCGGACCGCGCGCCGCGGGTCGCCGCCCGCCGTCACCGCGACCAGCACATCGCCGACCCGGGCCACCGCCGGGGTCCACGCGGCCGAGCGGGCCGCGTCGTCGGCGCGGACGCACCAGGTGCGCTGGGCGTCGGCGGCTTCCGCGACGGCGTCGTCGACCCGTGGGTCGCCGGTCGCGGTGTGCGCCAGCCACGCGCCGTCGAGGTCGCCGGGGGCGTAGTCGCGCGGCGACCAGGTGACCCGGCCGGCCGCGACCAGCTCGGCCAGCGGCTCGCACAGGTACGGCGCGACCAGGTGCACCTCGGCGCCGGCGTCGACGAGGGGTCGCGCGCGGCGTGCGGCGACGGGTCCGCCGCCGACCACGACGACCCGTTTCCCGGCGACGTCCAGCTGCAGCGGGTACATCAGAGGTGGATCCCGCACTCGGTCTTCGACGAGCCGGCCCAGCGGCCGGCGCGCGCGTCCTCGCCCGCCGCGACGGGACGGGTGCACGGCTCGCAGCCGATGGAGAGGTAGCCGATCTCGCGCAGCGGGTTGACCAGGATGCTGTGCTTCTCGACGTAGGCGTCGACCTGCTCGTCGGTCCACGTGGCCAGCGGGTTGACCTTCACCTTGCCGCGCTTGGGGTCCCAGGCGACGACGGGGGTGGCGGCGCGGCTGGGCGACTCGGAGCGGCGGACGCCGCCGGCCCAGGCGTCGTACGGCTTCAGCGCGCGGTCCAGCGGCCAGACCTTGCGGATGGCGCAGCACAGGTCGGAGTCGATCTCGTAGAGCTTGCCGTACTCGGCCTCGTGCTCCGGGACGCGCAGCGGGTGCGTGATCGTCTCGACCTCGACGTCGTAGGTGGCGGCGACGGCGTCGCGGGTGCCGATGGTCTCGGCGAAGTGGTAGCCCGTGTCGAGGAAGAGCACCTTGATGCCGGGCACCGCCGTCGACGCGACGTGCGAGAGGACGCCGTCGGCCATGGAGGCGGTGATGGCGAACCGCTCGCCGAAGGTCTCGTGCGCCCAGCGGACGATCTCGCCGGCCGGCGCGTCCTCCAGGTTGCGTGCGGCGTCCAGCGCGAGAGCCTCGAGGGAGTTCGTCGGGCAGAGGGTCATCCTGCACTCCTTCTGGTCGAGAGTCCGCTGGTCGAGAGGCCGAGCAGTTTCACCGAGAAGACCCGCAGACAGGACCGGCACTCCCACGCGCCGTGCGGCTCCTCCACGGGGTGGAGGTCCTCCTCCGCACAGAACGGGCAGTGCATGATCGCGGCCCGGGTCTCAGCCATGTCTGGTTCGCCGTCCCTCTACTGGAGTGCTTCTTCGTCGGCGCGGGCCACCCACTGGGCGAACCGCTCGCCGTCGGTGCGCTCGTCCACGAAGCGGCGGACGAGGCGCTCGACGTAGTCCGGCAGCTCGGCCGCCGTCACCTTGTGGCCGCGCAGCTTCCGGCCGAACCCGGCGTCGAGGCCGAGGCCGCCGCCGAGGTGGACCTGGAAGCCCTCCTCGCCCTTGACGATCTGCCCTTTGAGGCCGATGTCGGCGACCTGGATGCGCGCGCACGAGTTCGGGCAGCCGTTGATGTGCAGCGAGATCGGCACGTCGATGCCGGCGGTCAGGTCGGCGAGGCGCCGCTCGAGGTCGCCGACGGTGTCGACGGCCAGCTGCTTGGTCTCGACGATGGCCAGCTTGCAGTACTCGAGGCCGGTGCAGGCCATGGTGTTGCGACGGAACACGCTCGGCCGGGCCTGCAGCCCGATGGCGTCGAGCGCGGTGACCAGCGACTCGACCTGGTCGCCGTCGACGTCGAGGATGACGAGCTTCTGGTGCGGCGTGGTGCGCAGCCGGCCCGAGCCGTGCGCCTCGATGACGTCGGCCAGCTTGGACAGGATGGAGCCGGAGACGCGGCCGACCAGCGGCGCGACGCCGACGTAGAACCGGCCGTCCTTCTGCTCGTGCACGCCGACGTGGTCGATCGGCTCGACGTGCCCGGGCGGCGGCGGGCCGTCGATGAGCTTGCGGCCGAGGTACTCGGTCTCGAGAACCTCCCGGAACTTCTCCGTGCCCCAGTCGTCGACGAGGAACTTCAGCCGCGCACGGTGGCGCAGGCGGCGGTAGCCGTAGTCGCGGAAGATGCCGACGACGCCGGCCCAGACCTCGGGCGCCTCGTCGAGCGGCACCCACGCGCCCAGCCGGACCGCCAACTTCGGGTTCGTCGACAGGCCGCCGCCGACCCACAGGTCCAGGCCGGGGCCGTGCTCCGGGTGGTTGACGCCGACGAACGCGATGTCGTTGGCCTCGTGGACGATGTCGGGCAGGCCGCTGATGGCAGACTTGAACTTGCGGGGGAGGTTCGAGAACTCCTTGGAGCCGATGTAGCGGCGCTGGATCTCGTCGATCGCCCAGGTCGGGTCGAGCACCTCGGCGGCGCTGATGCCGGCGACGGGGGAGCCGAGGATGACACGCGGGACGTCGCCGCAGGCCTCCGTCGTGCTCAGGCCGACGGCCTCGAGCTTCTCCCAGATGACCGGCATGTCCTCGACGCGGATCCAGTGCAGCTGGATGTTCTGCCGGTCGGTGACGTCGGCGGTGTCGCGCCCGTACGTCGTCGAGATCTCGGCGACGGTGCGCAGCTGCTCGAGGCTGAGCGCGCCGCCGTCGATGCGGACCCGGAGCATGAAGTACTCGTCGTCGAGCTCGTGCGGCTCGAGGACGGCGGTCTTCCCGCCGGGGATCCCGGGACGGCGCTGCGTGTAGAGGCCCCACCAACGGAACCGGCCGCGGAGGTCCTGCGGGTCGATGCTGGCGAACCCGCGCTT
Organism: Jiangella mangrovi; assembly: GCF_014204975.1. NCBI lineage: Bacteria > Bacillati > Actinomycetota > Actinomycetes > Jiangellales > Jiangellaceae > Jiangella > Jiangella mangrovi. Next base: position 5,841,345 of record NZ_JACHMM010000001.1, on the reverse strand, counting down.
GCTGTAGATCGTCTCGATGCGCTTGCGGACGTTGAGGCCGTCGTCGTCCTTCTTGACCCGCTCGTTCGGATTCAGCGGCTCCAGGTGGCCGAGGGCCCACTGCCCCTGGCCCTTGGGGCGCTTGGGGGCCGGTGTCTGCGTGGGAGACATGTGCAGTGCAGTCCTCGAGGTTTCGGGGACGCACGGTGCGCGCTGGTTCTTCGGCGTGTGGGGTGTCCGGAGTGCCCGGAGTGCCCGCCGGCGCGACCGCGCGCCCGGCTGAATGAGTCCGGGGCGGTCAGAACGCCAGACAGAGCATGCTGTCCATGCGGCCGTAGTCGACGTGACGCCGACTCACCAGCAGCAGAGGAATGACGGACAACATGTCGAGCATCGTGCCATGTCCCGGGGTTCGGCGCGAATGGGCTGTCCGCGATTTGGGCACTTGTGTCTTGCATCCTGAGATTTCCTAGCGATCAAGTAGGTTTTAATGTGGGCTGTGTAGGGTCGCCGCCGTGCGACGATTCCTGCTTCCCGCTGTCCTGATCTCCTGTGGCGTCCTGGCCCTGTCCGCCTGCTCCGAACAGCTCGACCAAGGCCTGAACGACCTCGCCGCGACGGCGTTGGAGGACGCCGTCACGCGGCAGCTGTCCGACGCGGGGGTGACGCTGGAGAGCGGCCCCGACTGCTCGACCGACCTGAACCGCTCCGGCACGTCTCTGTCGGGCGATGCGTCGTGCACGGGGACGGCCGTTGACGGGCGCGACGTGCGCGCGGAGTTCGACGGGACGCTGTCGAGCTCCGGGTGCACCGGTTCGCTGGGCGTGTTCGTGGACGACGAGGCGATCGCCCAGATCGACGAGATCCCCGACTGCTCCGTGAACGTCAGTTTCTAGGGTTCGTGTGGTTGCGCTGGGAGTCTGGCGACGGGCGGGTGGTGGCTTCCTGGCTGCGGTCGTCGGGAGGGACTTGTCCCCGCTATGGCGGGAAGAACTCCCTCCCGACGCCTCGTGACCGCGTTTCTTGGGCCGCCCACCACGCTTACCCGAGCCTCAACACGCCTGCAATCGTGTTGGGGCTCGGGTAATCGTCGTGATGTACGCGATCGTTGATGATCATCGCTGTCCACAGGCCACTAGAGCGGGACGAAACGGGCACGGAAGGGCGAGGTGTGCCCAGGGTCTCCCCGTCCCCCTGATAGCTGCCAGGTTCTTGGCCGCGGGACCGCGGGTCAAGTCCGCCCTCCGCGCGAAGCGCCCGATCGTCGGACTCGAGGCGCGGTCACGCGGCTAAGAGACTGGGCAGCAGGGGGACGGGGAACCAACCCACCACCCCGGCAGAACCTCGAACCCGGCCAACCGATCATTCCGACGCGTGACCGGTCGCGGGCTCGACCGGGCGGTCACTCGCCTGATGCTGGCAATCGCACCAGGAGCGGCCCTTCGAGAGGGCCGGGCACTCCTGATGCCGCTGGTCACTGCACGCTGGACAGATCACGGCACCTCCGGGGTGGCGCGGCGGACGATCGCCTCGGTGTCGAGCCCGGCCGGCAGCGCGCCATAGACCCCGTGCCTCGCGTCCAGCCGGCTCGTGCAGAACGCGTCGGCGACGGCGGGCGGCGCGTACCGGACCAGCAGGCTCGCCTGCAGCAGCACCGCCATGCGCCCGGCCAGCACCCGCGCCTGCCCCGGCTCGGCCGCCTCGATGTCGAAGGCAGACAGCGCGTCGTCGAGGCGGCGGTCCTGGCCCTTGGCCGCCTCGACCTCGGCGCGCCACGCGAGGGCGACCTCGGGCGAGCGTTCCAGCACGCGCAGCAGGTCGAGCGCCTGGATGTTCCCGGCACCCTCCCAGATCGAGTTCAGCGGCGCCTCGCGGTACAGCCGCGGCATCCCGCTCTCCTCGACGTAGCCGTTGCCGCCCAGGCACTCGAGCGCCTCGGCGACGGCGGCCGGGGTGCGTTTGCAGACCCAGTACTTCGCCAGCGGCAGCCCGATGCGCCGCAGCGCCTGCTCCTGAGGATCGTCCGCGTGGTCGACCGACGCCGCGAGCCGCATGGCCAGCGCCGTCGCCGCCTCGGACTCCAGCGCGAGGTCGGCCAGCACCGCGCGCATGAGCTCGGAGTCGGCCAGCCGGGCGCCGAACGCGGACCGGTGCGCGGCGTGCCAGGTCGCCTCGGCGACGGCCCGGCGCAGCAGTGAGGCCGACCCGAGCACGCAGTCGAGCCGGGTGGCGGCGACCATCTCGATGATCGTCGCGACGCCGCGGCCCTCGGCGCCCAGCCGCTGCGCCAACGCGCCGTCGAACTCGACCTCCGCAGAGGCGTTGGCGCGGTTGCCCAGCTTGTCCTTCAGCCGCTGCAGTCGCAGGCCGTTGCGGGCACCGTCGTCGAGGATGCGGGGGAGGACGAAGCAGGTCAGCCCGCCCGGCGCCTGGGCGAGCACCAGGAACACGTCGTTCATGGGCGCGGAGCAGAACCACTTGTGCCCCGTCAGCCGATACCAGCCGTCGACGGGGTCGGCTCGCGTCGTGTTGGCGCGCACGTCGGAGCCGCCCTGCTTCTCCGTCATCGCCATGCCGGCGAGGCAGCCCTCCTTCTCGGCAGGCGGGCGCAGGACGGGGTCGTAGAACGCACTGAGCCGCCCCTCCCAGACCTCGCTGATGGCGGGGTCGGTGCGCAGGGCGGGAACGGCGGCGTAGGTCATGGAGACGGGACACAGGTGGGCGGCCTCGACCTGGCTCCACACCAGGAACTTCGCGGCCCGGGTCGCATGCGCGCGCCCCGGAAGGTCGACCCAGGGTCCGGCGTGCAGGCGATGATCGACGGCGGTCGCCATGAGCCGGTGCCACGACGGGTGGAAGTCGACCTCGTCGACGCGATGGCCGTAGCGGTCGTGGGTGCGCAGCGCCGGGTGGTGGGTGTCGGCCTCGCGCGCCCACCGCTGCGCCTCGGCCGAGCCCGCCAACCGGCCCAGCGACTCCAGCTCGACGCGGTCGGAGGCGTTCCCGTAGCGCGAGAACGCCTCGACGAGCGCGGCGTCGGCGCCGAACACGTCGTAGCCCGACAGCGGCGGTGGCTGGTTGGTGACCTCGTGTGTCGCTCCCACGCCCCCACCGTAGACCGGCCCGCCGGTTATTCGCTGGCCCGAATCGGCCACCTGTGGATAACCTCGGCAGCAGCGTTGGCCGGTGGACAACCGAGGAGGTGAGCGGCCATGACCGTGTTCGGATCCGTTCTCTCCCGTACCCTCAGGCCAGCACGCCGCGGCTGACACCGTCGCGCGTGAGGCCGCACAGAAGAAGGTCTCACATGTCTGCTTCCCAGCAACGCCTGCTCGACCTCGGCTGGACGCCGGAGATAGGCCGGGCCTTCCACCCGTACCGGGGCGCCCACCGGCTCGCCCGGGTGTGCCGCGTCGACCGCGGCTCGGCCGACCTGGCCGGCGGCATGGGGGCCGTCCGGGCCTCGTTCGGCGGCGAGGTGCTGCGCGCCGTCGCCGACGACCGCATGGCGCTGCCCGCCGTCGGCGACTGGACCGCCGTCCGCGACTGGCCGGACGACCGGGTCACGCTCGAGGCGCTGCTGCCGCGGCGGACGGCGATCGTGCGCGACAGCGCCGACCGGACCTCGGAGGGGCAGGTCGTCGCGGCGAACGTCGACGTGGTGGTCATCGTCGAGCACCTCGATCCCGACCCCGACCTCGGGCGCATCGAGCGGCTGCTGGTCCTGGCGTGGGGGAGCGGCGCGCAGCCGGTGATCGTCCTGACGAAGTCCGACCTCGTCCCCGACCCGCTCGGCATGCGCGACGAGGTCGCCGAGGTCGCGCCCGGAGTCGAGATCATGCTGGTCAGCTCGGTGCGCGGCAACGGCGTCGACGAGCTGGGCGCCCTCGTGCGCAACGGCCGGACGCTGGCGCTCGTGGGACCGTCGGGTGCGGGCAAGTCGACGCTCACCAACCTGATCGCGGGGGTCGACGTCATGCCGACGGGGTCCGTGCGGGCCCGCGACGGCCGCGGCCGGCACACGACGACGCATCGCGAGCTCGTCGTCCTGCCCGGGCGCGGGGTGCTCATCGACACGCCGGGGCTGCGCGCGGTCGGGCTGGTGGCTGACGACGCCGCCGTCGCGGGCGCGTTCGCGGACGTCGAGACGTTGGCGCGACGATGCCGGTTCCGCGACTGCGGCCACGTCGCCGAGCCCGGCTGCGCCGTGCTGCTCGCCGTCGCCGACGGAGAGCTCGACGAGGACCGGCTCGCGCGGTGGCGCAAACTGCGGCGCGAGGCGGCGCGGGGCGAGGCCCGGCGCGCGGGTGACCGGCGCGCCGTCGTCGCCGAGCTGGAGGCCCGGCGGCACCGCCGCTGACGCCGTCGCTCGCCGTGCCGTGGGCGGAGACGGTTGCCGCGGGCTGACGCCGTCGGGAAGGATGACCGGGCGGGCATGCACGCACTGTTGCGAGGACGCCATGACGCTCGAGGACACCGCTCGCCAGGTCATCGACACCACGCGGTACATGAGCCTGGGCACCGTCGACCCCGACGGCCGGGCGCGGGTGTCGCCGGTCTACTACGCGCCCGACGGCTACGACACCTTCTACTGGATGTCGGTGCCCGAGGCGCACCACTCGCTGAACATCGGACGCCAGCCGAACGTGAGCATGGCGATCTACGACTCCACCCAGCCGGTCGGGAGCGACGTCCGCGCCGTCTATCTGCTCGCAGTGGCCGAGCGGGTCCCCGACGACGAGCTCGCGGCGGCGGCTCCGATCGCGTGCCGGTCGCGGTTCCCGGAGCGGCCGGAGCCGTTCCCCGTCGAGTGGCTCTACCCGCCGGAGCGCTTGCGGCTCTGGCGGGCGCGCGTGACGGAGCACTCGGTGCACATCCGGGGGCGGGACCCGGAGTACGGGACCGGCGCCGACAGCCGGCGGGTGGTGACCCTGTGAGTGGCGGGGGGTGTTGCGACCCGCGGGGTTGCGACCGGATGTTCTCGCCGGGTTTCGCGCGGCACGCGGCGCGGAGGTACCGGTCACGCGGCCTGGACAAGACGGCGGCGCGGATGGTCGCCTTCCTGGAGTCGCGGGGGATCGAGGGCGCGACGGTGCTCGAGGTCGGCGGCGGGGTGGGCGAGATCCAGCTCGAGCTGCTCAAGCGCGGCGCGGCGTCGACGACGGGGCTGGAGCTGTCGCCGTCGTACGAAGCGGAGGCCATGCGGCTGGCGGCCGAGGCGGGTCTGACCGGCCGGATGACGCGGCGGCTGCACGACATCGCGGCCGACCCCGCGGGGGTGGCCGCCGCTGACGTCGTCGTCCTGCACCGGGTGGTCTGCTGCTACCCCGACTACGAGCGCCTGCTCGCCGCCGTCGCCGACCACGCCGGGCGGCTGGTCGTGTTCAGCCACCCGCCGCGGCATGTCGGCGGGCGGGTGTTCGTCGGGCTGACGAACCTGATGATGCGGCTGCGGGGTCGCGAGTACCGCGCGTTCGTCCACCCGCCCGAGGCGATGCTGGCGGTGCTGCGGTCACGCGGGCTGCGGCAGACGTTCGCGGGCGGCGGTCTGACGTGGCGGATCGCCGGGCTGGAACGCTCTTAGGCGATCGCGGCGGCGCAGCTCATGGCCTCGCCGGGAACGGTCTCGGCGTGGGTGTGTTCGAGGTGCGCCTCGCCCCAGGCCCGGACGTGCTCGACGACGGGGAGCACCGTCCGTCCGTACGGGGTCAGCCGATAGATGACCGGAGCCGGGACTGGCCCCGTCTCGACCCGCTCGACGAGCCCGTCGGCCTCGAGCTCGCGCAGCTGCTCGGCCAGCACCTTCGGAGTGATCGGCGCACCCCGGCGCCGCAGACCGGCGAAATGGCACTCGCCGTGGGCGAGCCAGTACAGCAGCGTCAGCTTCCACTTCCCGCCGATCGCGGCGAAGGCCGCGGCCATGGGGCAGCCGGGGATCGGGTTGGGGCGCGACGGCGAGGGGTTACCTGAAAGTGCGTTCTTGATCACGGGCCTGCTCCGCTCCGATATTCGGGTCATGAACCCTCACACGAAGGTCACCATGCCACAGAAGCGGATCCTGGTCGCGTGCCTGTCGCTCCTCGCGCTGACCGCCGGCGCGGCGCCGGGAGAGGCGGCGCCGTCACCGGACCCGTCCCAGGCCGAGGCCGCCGTCGCGGACGGGCAACGCAGCTTCGACTGGGAGATCGGCACCTGGCGCTCGAGCGTGCGGGTGCTCGCCGAACCGCTGTCGGAGTCCGCGGACCAGTGGCTCACCTTCGAGGGCACCAGCGTCGTCCGCCCGCTGATGGACCGCCGCGCGAACGTCGTCGAGTTCGACGTCGAGGGTGTCCGGGGGACGACCGGGCGCATCGAGGCGCTCAACCTGCGGCTCTACGAGCCCCAGGCCGACCGCTGGAGCCTGACCTTCGTCAACATGCGCGACGGTCTGCTCACGCCGGCCGTGTACGGCGGCTTCCGCGACGGCGTGGGCGAGTTCTACGGCTCCGACCAGCTCGACGGTCGCCCGATCGAGGTGCGCTTCCGCATCATCCGGCAGGGACCGGACAAGGCGCGCTTCGAGCAGGCATTCTCCGACGACGGCGGCGAGACCTGGGAGACGAACTGGATCGTCGTCGACAAGCGGATCTGACGGGCGGCGTTGCCCGTCCGGCCTCGGCACCACTTCGATGATCATCAAGGATCGACGGCGTCAGGACACCAGCGATCCTTGATGATCATGGAACTTGATGACTCAGGCGCCTCCGGCTGAAGGACCCAGTCTCGCGCACCGGGGTTGACGTCCGGGCTGTAGCAGGCGGGGTCGGTGGTCGACGGGTCGCTGTGCAGTTCGTACGACCGGCGGTTCGCCGTCTTCAGCCACGCGTGGTCGTCGGCGGTGAGCATGCCGTGTGTCGCCAGACCGTTGGCGAGGGCGAAGACGCCGGGAAACGTCCCCCTCCGGTTCGGAACTGCGCTCTGGAACCGGTGAACCCTCGGCATGGTGCGGCAGCATAGCCCGCCGTGGTCGCACGACCCGGGAATGCGAAAGGCCCTGCCGCAAGCAGGCGGCAGGGCCGATCATGACTGGTGGGCGATACTGGGATTGAACCAGTGACCTCTTCCGTGTCAGGGAAGCGCTCTCCCGCTGAGCTAATCGCCCGAGTCTTCGTACCGAGGTGGAGACGGGATTTGAACCCGTGTAGACGGCTTTGCAGGCCGTTGCCTCGCCTCTCGGCCACTCCACCGTGATGAGGGCTAAAGCCCCGCTCCGAGCGGACGACGGGACTCGAACCCGCGACCCTCACCTTGGCAAGGTGATGCGCTACCAACTGCGCTACGTCCGCACTGCATCGCGCCGGTTTCCCGGAACCGCGGTGCGGGTGAAACATTAACCCATCCGAGCCGCCCTCGCCAAACGCGATAGCGTCGCGTGTTGTGGACGTGCCGCCGAGACCCCTGGCGCATCTTGGGGGCATGCTGGCCGCGGGCCTGGCCGAGACCTCGTCCGACCTGCGGGTCCTCGACGGGTCGGGGCGGTGGGCAGTGGTCGTCACGTTCGAGGGCGAGGTCGTCTGCGCCCGCTTCGACCAGTGGACCGCAGCCCCGTTACCGCGGGCTGAACACCCGTGGAACGGTCCCCGAGCAACCGACTGGACGTCGTCGCTGGATCGCGACGGCTACATCGCCGCCGTCCGTGACGTGCGCGAACGCATCGCCGCCGGGACGGTGTACCAGGTCAACGTCTGCCGGGTCCTCGAAGCCCCGCTCCCGGACGACGCCGATGATCTTCTGCCCCTGGCGAACATCCTCGGTGAGCGCCACGACGCGCCGTTCGCGGGCCTCGTCGCGCTCCCGGACCTGCAGGTCGTCTCCGCCTCGCCCGAGCTGTTCCTGCGCCGCGACGGCGACAGGGTCACGTCGTCGCCGATCAAGGGGACGGGGCGGACGGCGGCCGACCTGACGGCGAAGGACGGCGCCGAGAACGTGATGATCGTCGATCTCGTCCGCAACGACCTCTCGCGGGTCTGCGTCACCGGCAGCATCGCCGTCGACGAACTGCTGAGCGTCGAGAAGCATCCCGGCCTCGTCCACCTGGTGTCGACGGTGAGCGGCCGGCTCCGGCCCGGCACGGGCTGGAGGGACCTGTTCGAGGCGACGTTCCCGCCCGGCTCGGTCTCCGGCGCGCCGAAGTCGACCGCCCTGCGCGCCATCGAGGAGCTCGAGCCGGTCCCGCGCGGGCCGTACTGCGGCGCCGTCGGCTGGGTCGACGCCGACACGGGCGAGGGCGAGCTGGCCGTCGGCATCCGCACGTTCTGGGCGCGCGACGGCGTGCTGCGGTTCGGGACCGGCGCGGGCATCACCTGGGGCTCGGACCCGGAACGCGAGTGGGCCGAGACGGAGCTAAAGGCGGAGCGCCTCGTAGGCTTGGCCTCGTGCTGACATGGGTGAACGGTGAGCTGCTCGACGAGTCCCAGGCGACCGTCAGCGTCTTCGACCACGGCCTCACGGTGGGCGACGGCGTCTTCGAGACCGTCAAGGTCGTCGACGGCGTGTCCTTCGCGCTGGGCCGGCACCTCGCCAGGCTGGGCCGCTCGGCCGCCGGGCTGGGGCTGCCCGTGCCCGACGGCGTCGAGCTCGCCAAGGCGTGCGAGCAGGTCGCGGGCCAGGGGACCGGCCCCGGCATCCACCGGCTGCGCATCACCTACACCGGCGGCATCGCGCCCATGGGCTCCGGGCGCGGCGACTCCGGGCCCACGCTGATCATCGCGATCGCGCCGGCCGCCCCGCAGCCCCCGACGACGACGGTGTCCGTGGCGCCCTGGCCGCGCAACGAGCGCGGCGCCCTGGCGGGCCTGAAGACCACCTCGTATGCGGAGAACGTCGTCGCGCTGGCCCGGGCGGCCGAGCTGGGCGCCACCGAGGCGCTGTGCGCCGACACGCGCGGGCGGCTCTGCGAGGGCACCGGCAGCAACGTGTTCGTCGTGGTCGGCGGCAAGCTGATCACCCCGACGACGGCGACCGGCTGCCTCGCCGGGGTCACCCGCGGCCTCGTCGTCGAGTGGTGCGGCGCCGCCCAGGCCGACGTCGACCTCAGCGTCCTCGAGACCGCCGAAGAGATCTTCCTCACCTCCACGACCCGCGACGTGCAGGCGGTCACGGCGGTCGTGTGGGACGACGGCAGACGGCGTGAGCTGGCGGCTCCTGGCCCGGTGACGGCGCGCGCGGCGGCGACGTTCGCCGAGCGCGCAGCGGCCGACCCCGAGCCCTGACCCCCCGCGGACGGTGAGCTGACGCCGTCGTCGATCAGGATGGATCAGACGGCGGCGGCGCGCTGCCGCTCACGATAGGCAGCGACGTGCAGACGGTTGCCGCAGGTGCGGCTGTCGCAGTAGCGCTTGGAGCGGTTGCGCGAGAGGTCGACCAGCACGCGCGAGCAGTCCGGCGCGGAGCAGACCTGCAGCCGCTCCTGCTCGCCCGCGACCACCACGAACGACAGCGCCATGCCCGCGTCGATGAGCAGGTGCTCGGCCGGCGCGGAACCGGGCGCGAAGTAGTGGATGTGCCAGTCGTAGCCGTCGTGGTTCGTCAGTCGCGGGCAGACCCGCGAGCCGGTGAGGAGGTCGTTCACCAGGTCGGCGGCCGTCGCGGTGTCGCTGGCCTCGAAGACCTCGCGCAGCCGCGGGCGCAGCGCCCGGACCGCCTGCAGGTCGGCCTCGGTGACCGTGGGCAGGTCGCTGATCTTGTAGAGATCGATGAACGCCCGCAGCGCGCCGACGTCGGGCAGGCCCTCGGCGCCGCCGGCGTTGGGATCGCTGTTCACCAGGTCGACGACAGCCTCGAGAGCGTGTTCGGTGTCGTGGCTGAAGGTCACGTGCCTGCCCTTACCTCGGATTCCGGGGTCTCAAGTGGAGATGACCGTAATCGACCGGTGCGCAGGGCACAACAGCGACGTGGAACGTGGTGGGGTCAGGTACGGTCCAGTAGGGAGTCGAGGACGGCGTCGATGCTGAGCAGCCGCCCCTCGATGCCCGTGGGCACCAGCGTCCACGTCTGGATCAGGAAGTCCTCGACGGCGCTCGACGGCGCCTCCAGGACGGCATCGCCCTCGGGTGAGCGCAACCGGATCCGGACCGTCGGCATGCCGTGCGAGTCGAGCGCCGGCCAGATGTTGATGTCGCCCTTGCCGCTGGGTTGGTCGAGCCCCGCACTCAGCAGATCGCGGGCGAACACCCACGGCACCGGCTCGCGCGCTGTGGTGTCGAACACCGCCGTGACCGCCAGCGGGTCGGCCGCGGAGTAGCGCAGCTCCGCCTGGATGTACCGCTCCGCGTCGCCCTCGTCGAGCAGGCGCAGAGCCAAGGGGTAGGAGATGGTCGACGCGGTCATGGCCAGTAGTGTCAGCCCATTCCGGACATCGCGCAACGCGAAACTCTGGCGGTGGTTTCTGCTGGGGCCGGGGGTGCGGTATGGTTCAGGTCGCGCCCGGGCGATTAGCTCAGCGGGAGAGCGCTTCGTTCACACCGAAGAGGTCACTGGTTCGATCCCAGTATCGCCCACCCAGGTCAGCCCCCATCTCGATCATCACAGCCAAGCCCTCGATCTTGTTCTGTGGGCCACCTGTGGGACGATCTTGAGATTCTCATCTCCGGCGTGGCCCGGGAAGCCTCGATAACGATCTCGTGACGTCGGCCACTGCCCCCGCACTGCGCCTGTCAACGTGCCCGGTCTGCCGGGGCGCCTTGGCCCGCAGGCTTGGTGTGCCGTCGGATGCATCAGGAGGCAGCATCACCGGTCTTGGGGCGGGCGGCTGCCTGCTACCACTCCGCTCGCTCAGCAATTGGTCAAGGGCCTGGACGGGGGAGCGCGGGTGCATCGCGAGGCGCTCGTCGAGTGCGGCGAACCACTGCTCGGTGAGGGTCTCGATCAGTTCCTGACGCATGGCGCTCGTGACGTGCGAGTATCGCCCTCCGATCCCACCGAGCTCGTGACCGAGCCGCTCGTGGGAGAGGATCTCCGGCGTCCGGAGCTCGATCATCAGCGTCTTGTGGCTGTGCCTCAGGCCGTGCGGGGTGAGCATGGGGGCGATCGGCGTCCAGCAGGCGGTCGCCCTTTCGGCGTTACCCCGGCCGCGGAGGACCCGGCCGGGCCACGGATCCGCCGCGATCGAGACCGGACGCTTCGGAAGCCGGCGCCCCCGCGATGGGAACCATCCGGTTGCCGCCGGGTCGAAGATCCAGTCGCTGAACGACGACCTTCGCGGATGGGCACTGCGCTGCGCGCGGAACACGTATCTCCGGCCGTGGCAGGCACACGGCTCCGGCTTGGTGTGCGCGAGGTGACTGCCGATGAGCTGCGCGAGCCACGGAGGCAGATCGAGGTCCCGATAGGAGTCGTCCTTGGGCGGTTGCTGATGGAAGACTCCGGCGTCGTCCTCCCATAACTGCCACTCCACGCGTATCTCCCGTGGCCGCACGAACGTCGATTCCAACCCGACCACCTCACCCCAGCGCAGCCCCATCCAGTACGTCGTGAGGACCATGACGAACTCGTCGTCGCGGCCTGTGAGAATGGCGGCTCGCTCGGCGATGAGGAGGGCGCCCAGCGCGTCAGTGATCGCCTTCTCGGGCCGCCGGTGCCTCGATCGTCCCGCCCGCCTGCCCCTTCCACGTTGCTTCAGTGCGGGGTTGGCGGCGATGAGCCCCTCATCGACGGCGTCGGACAGGATCGTGGACAGGGTCGTGCGCCACGTCCGAACTGATGACACGGAGTAGCCCGCTGCCCGCTCATCTCGCTCCCAGGCGTCGACGTCGGCACCGAAGATGTCGGCGAGGGGCGTGTTCTCGAAGGCCGGCAGGAGGTGCTCCTCGAGATGGTGCCGGTAGTTCTGCATCGTCGATCGGGCGAGGTCCTGCCGGGCATACCAGCGGTTGGCCCAGGTTCCGAACGCAAGCAGGCCGGCGGCCGGGTCGCGCCAGGTCCGTTCTCGGACCTTGACCTCCTCTGCGTTGGCAGCAGCCTTCGCGGCCCGCTTGGTGCCGTAACGGATCGTTTCGCCGCGGCTGTTCTTGACGGTGATCGACTTCCCGCTGACCTTGTAGCGAGCGAGGTAGTAGCCGTTCCGCTTTTCTGCATAACCCACAGAGGTGTCCTCCATCCGCCGTGCTCATGGCGCGGAAGGGAGGATGAACATGACGCCCACGAATGGGGGAGACGACGCCTTAGCCTCGATCCACCGATGGTTGAGTGTGGTGGTTGGGCGTGGGGGCGTGAGAATGCCCTTCTGAGCTGGGAAGATACGACTTGTCTAAGGTCCGTATCGCCAGTTCAAGAAGGGCATCTCGTAGATGCAACTTTGCCATAGACTCGCGGCGACGTCGGCGGTGTTCGATGATCGGAATCTGGTGTCGTCGTCCGGGCTGGTCCCGACGCTGGCGTTGGCTCGCTCCGCTGGCCTGCACGAGCTGGCCCAGCAACACTTGAGTGTGCCGACCGACAAGGGCGCGAACGCCGGGTTGAAGGTCTGTTCGCTGGTGGCCGGGATGGTCGCGGGTGCGGACAGCATCGATGACCTGGCGTTGCTGCGTCATGGCGGGATGGGCCGGGTGTTCAAGAACGCCTACGCGCCCTCGACGTTGGGGTCGTTCCTGCGGGCGTTCACCTTCGGCCACGTCCGCCAGCTCGACGCGGTCGCGTCGAGGTTCCTGACCCGGCTGGCGACCCGGGCCCCGTTGATCGCTCAGTCAGCCGGACCGGATGTGCCTGGGCGGGTGCTGGTGGACATCGACGACACCATCATCGAGGTCCACGGCTACGCCAAGCAGGGCTCGGGCTACGGCTACTCCGGCGTGCGCGGACTCAACGCGCTGCTCGCCACTCTCAGCACCGCGGAGTCCGCGCCGGTGGTCGTGGCCCAGCGGCTGCGGAAGGGGTCGTGTGGTTCGGCGCGGGGCGCGGCCCGGTTGGTCGCCGACGCGTTGAAGACCGTCAGCAACCTCACGTCCACCCAGCCAGCGGCCAAACCCTTGGTGCGGGCGGACTCCGCGTTCTACACCCACGCCACCATCGGTGCCGCGCTGCGCGCCGGTGCCGACGTCTCGGTCACTGTCCGGGCCAACCCCAAGGTCAAGGCCGCCATCGCCGCGATCGGTGACGATGCGTGGACCCCGATCGAGTACACCGACGCCGTCTTCGACGAACACACCCAGACCTGGATCTCACAAGCCGAGGTCGCCGAGATCGAGTTCACCGCGTTCACGAAGAAGCCCAAGTCCGAGCAGGTGCCCGGACGGCTCGTAGTCCGCCGCATCCCCGACCTCAACCCCACCCGGACCGATGGCCAGGCCACGTTGTTCGACACCTGGCGTTTCCACGCCTTCTTCACCACCACCAACCCCGACCAGGCCGACACGGTGACCGCGGACAAGACCCACCGCGCTCACGCGATCATCGAGCAGGTCTGTCCCGCGTCAAGCTGCCGGCAGGTTTTCGGGGCTGGGAAAGTTGGGGATCAGGGGGCTGGCGAGGCCGAGGTGGACCTCGATCGGCCGGTTCCAGGAGAGTGCTTCGTGCGGGCGCACGGTGTTGTAGTCGGCGCGGTAGGCGTCGGCGTGGGCAACCAGGTGCAGGACGTCGTCGATCTCTTCGAGGAACAGCCGTTCGTACTTCAGCGAGCCGAAGCCGCGTTCGCGTGACCCGTTCTGCCCGGGCGTGCGCACCCGGGTGCGCACGTGCCGCAGCTCGGGGTGGGCGGTGATGAACGCCTCGAACCGGAACGCCCGGAACGGGCCGCCGTTGTCGGTCGCGATCGTCACCGCGGGGATGACGTTTCCAGCCTCGTCACGGGCGCACGCCTCGATCAGCGGGCGAGCGAACATGGTCTCGTAGTCGGCCAGGGCGAGCTCGATCGCCGCGATCGCGTCGTGCTGGTTCGCCGTCGGCGACACATGCCACGGGTGCTCGTACTTCGACCAGTAGTCTCGGCAGCCGGCGATCCGCCAGGTGCCGCCGGTCGTGGTCTCGAACTCGCTGAAGTCGAGCTGCCAGACCTGGTTCGGCCCTGTGGGCTCGGTAGCGAACGCGGCCTTGCGGCGGGCGGCGAGCTGGCGGCGTTCACGCTGGTAGGCGGCCGGCAGGATCAGGCCCTCGTCGCGCAGCAGCCGCAGCACAGTCGCCTGAGAGACGCGGTGCCCGTCGTGGCGCACCATGGCCCAGACCTTGCGATGCCCCCACGCCGGGTGCGCCAACGCGTGCCGCCGGGCGGCCTCACGCACGTTCTCGCGAGCCGGACGCGGCCACGGGCCGCGGACCTGAGCCCCGGCTCGGGCGCGGGACTGCCAGCGCCGCCAGGTGCGCTCGGGCACGCCAATCACGGTGCAGAACCTCGTGGTCGGCATGCCCGCCTCGACGCGGATCACCTCGAGGTCCTCGAAGGGCCCACCCGGCCCTCCGCGGACTTCTTCCACACCCGGGCCTCCAGGTGCGCCTCGCCGAGCGCCTGGGTCAGGTCGGCGACCTCGGCCTCGAGCTGCTGCTCGCGGGTCGACGGACCCGACCTACCGGCGACCAGGCCGGTCTTGCCCGCCTCGAGGAACTGCCGCTTCCAGTTCCCGACCGACTGCTCGGACACCTTCGCCCGCCGCGCCGCCTCCGCGACGCTCACCTCACCGGCCAGGATCGACAACACGATCCGAACCTTCTCCTCGGCCGGCACGGCCGACGGTCTTGCCATGAACGATCAGACTCCTTCACAGGTCAAACCCGCAAACAGCGGGTCCTGCCACAAAGTCTGACGCGGGACAGTGGCGTGCTGGTGGGCCCGGTTGATGGTCGAGTCCACACTGACCATCCAGTCGATGTCCCCGACCGCGTCAGCCTCGGCCAACAGGCAGGCATGAATCTTGTCCCAGGTGCCGTCGACCGAGAACCGGTGGTGCCGCTTCCACACCGTCTGCCACGGCCCGAACACCGCCGGCAGGTCACGCCACGCGATCCCGGTACGGAACCGGTAGATCACCCCCTCGACCACCTGCCGGTGATCACGGAACGGCCGCGACTTCACCCCATCGCTCGAGGGCATCAACGCCGCGATCCGCTCCCACTGAGCATCACTGAGAACTCGCTCACGAGACATACCCGCAGCAAACCAGCCCGCCACGCCCGAACTAAGGAGACACGCCCTAGGGCGCTCGTACTACCAGTTCAAGCCACACGCGGTGCGCGTCGCTGCCCGAGTTGCGCGCCTGGGTCCGGAACTCTCCCTCGAGCAACGTGCAGAGAGCATCCGGCAGATCGAGACGGAAGAGGCCGCGCGCTCGCGGCCCCGGACCGTGGCCGGCTACGACTTCACCTTCTCGGTCCCGAAGTCGGTGTCCGTACTGTGGGGACTCGCCGACGTCGGCACGCAAGCGCTGATTCTGCAGGCGCACCATGGCGCGGTCGCGGATGTACTTGCCTTGCTCGAGCGCGACGTCGCGATGACCCGTACTGGAACCGGTGGCGTCGCACAGGTCGAGTCCCGTGGTGTCGCCGCGACGGCGTTCGACCACTACGACTCCCGGGCCTCGGATCCGCAGCTGCACACCCACGTCGTCATCGCGAACCGAGTGCAGGGACGCGACGGCCGCTGGCGCACCCTCGACGGGCGCCCGATGCATGCTGCGGTCGTCGCGTTGTCGGAGCACTACAACGCCGTCCTGGCCGATCACCTGACCCGAGTGCTCGGCATGGGGTGGGAGCGGCGCAGCCGGGGTGAGAAGCGAAATCCGTCCTGGGAGATCGTCGGTGTCGGAGACGATCTCATCCGCGAGTTCTCGGCTCGAGCGGCGGACATCGAGGTTCAGACGGATCGGCTGATCGCCGAGTACGTTCAGACGCATGGGCGACGCCCATCGCGACGGACGGTGTTGCAACTGCGCCAGCGGGCCACGCTCGAGACGCGGCCGGAGAAGGAGGTCCGTTCGCTGGCGGAGCTGACTGCCGAGTGGCGGCATCGCGCCGGACAAATCCTCGATGCGGATCCGGCGGTCTGGGCGCGCGAGCTCGTCGCCACGAGCGTCGATCGTGCGGTTCTGCGCGCCGACGACCTTCCGGTCGCCGTCGTCGACGAGCTGGCGCGTGCGGTCGTCGAACGGGTGGAGCAGAAGCGTTCGACCTGGCGGCGTTGGAATCTCTACGCCGAGGCATCCCGTCAGCTGATGCACCTGCGCTTCGCTGCGACGGCAGACCGCGAAACGGTCGTCGGCATGGTCGTCGACGCTGCCGAGGGTGCGTCGATGCGGCTGACACCGCCGGAACTGGTGGCGACGCCGGCGATGTTCCGGCGCGCTGACGGCTCGAGCGTGTTCCGGCCCAAGCACGGCGCCGTCTACTCCTCGGCCAGCGTGCTCGACGCCGAGGACCGGCTGCTGCAGCTTGCCGAGAATCGTGCGGCTCCGACGGTCGAGCTCGATGCCGTCGCCGACCACGACATGGTCCTGGCCGGCGACCAGGTGCTCACGATCGAGCAGATCGCCACTTCGGGCCGTGTGGTCGACGTCCTCGTCGGGCCAGCGGGTACGGGGAAGACGACGACGCTCGGCGGGTTGCGGCGCGCGTGGGAGGCGGAGCACGGATCCGGCAGCGTGGTCGGCCTTGCGCCGTCTGCGACGGCGGCCGATGTGCTCGCCGAGGACCTCGGCATCGCGACGGAGACAACGGCCAAGTGGCTCCATGAGTTCGAACGGGGCCGATGGCAGCTCCGACACGGTCAACTGGTCGTGCTCGACGAGGCATCGTTGGCCGGCACGTTCGCGCTCGACGCGATCGCCGGTCATGTTGTGGCAGCCGGCGCGAAGCTGGTGTTGGTAGGGGACTGGGCGCAGTTGGACGCCGTCGACACCAGCGGAGCGTTCGGGCTGCTCGTTCGATCCTGCGACGACGCACCGGAGCTCACGGACGTCCGCCGGTTCAGCGAGGGATGGGAGAAGAACGCATCGCTCCAGCTTCGTCTGGGCCGGCCCGACGTAATCCGCCGGTACGAGGCAAACGGACGTGTTGCCGGCGGTGAGTCCGACCTCATGCTCGACACGGCCTACCGTGCTTGGGCCCTCGACCTGGCGGCAGGCAAATCCACCATGCTGATCGCCGATGACGCCGAGACGGTCAGCTCGCTCAACGCGCGGGCTCGAAACGACCGCGTCCTCGCCGAGGAGGTTGCAGACGGCGGTGTTCGGCTCGCTGACGGCAACCGGGCGAGCAACGGCGACATCGTGATCACGCGGCGGAACGACCGTAGGCTCTCCGTCGGCACCGGCTGGGTGAAGAACGGCGATCGTTGGATCGTCACCACGAACCACCTGGACGGCGCACTGACAGTGCGTCGTGCCGACGGAAGGTGGCGCGGATCCGTCACGCTCCCTTCCTGGTATGTGGGTGAACACGTCGACCTCGGCTACGCCATCACCGCTCACCGAGCGCAGGGCGCGACCGTCGACACGTCCCACGTCATCGTCCGCTCACCGGCCATGTCGCGGGAGGCCTTCTACGTCGCCATGACCCGCGGCCGTCACCGCAATGTCGCCTACGTCGCCACGGATCGGGAACATCTCGAGGAGCATCAGCGCGCCGGCGACGACCCCACGGCCCGGTCAGTCCTGCAAGCCGTGCTCCGCAACAGCGCCAGCGCTCTGTCGGCCCATGAGACGATCCGGGCCGAGCACGAGGTGTGGACGAGCATCGCGCAGCTTGCGGCCGAGTACGAGACCATCGCCCAGCACGCCGAGTCGCAACACGTCGCGACACTCCTTGCCGGCGGCGGGCTCGACGATAGAAAGCTCGATCAGGTGGTTCGGGATGACGCATTCGGATCGTTGGTAGCAGAGTTGCGACGAGCCACCGCGAACGGCTTCGATCCGGCTGCGGTCGTGCGGAACGCCGTCCTCGCGGGCAGCCTGGAGCGGGTCGACGACCTCACGACGCTGCTCCGTTACCGCGTCCAGAGACTGACGGGCGGTGGCCGTGTGCGAACACCAACTCGAGGCGACCAGCGGCTCATCGCTGGGCTCGTCCCGAAGGCCTTCGGAGCAATGACCGATGAGATGGCTGCGGTTCTCCGCGAACTCGAAGGACTCATGGAGCGACGGGTTGACGGGAAGGTGAGTGGCGCAGTTGCCGACGGCGAGCCATGGCTCATCCGATGCGGGAGACCGCCGCAAGAACTGTCGGCACGCCGGGCTTGGGCCGACGCCGTGCGTGTGGTGGCGGCTTACCGCGACCTGCACGGTGTCGACGGTGACGAACCCCTTGGGCCGATGCCATCGACCGATCGTGAGCGGATCGATTTCAACCGCGCGGCCCGTGCACTCCGAGACGCTCGTGCTTGCGCTGGTCCACGCGACCAGGCAGTACCCGCACTGCAGCAGAGCACCGGCTCGATCCACTCAACTCGTGATCCAGCTGCGGCGCCACGTAGACTATGAACCGCTGCAGCCATGTTCATCGTTCGGCGTTCTGGAGCCGGCGACCCACTCCGCCTTCGGAGTCCTCTCAACTCCTCCTGCAGCGATCACCGGGAGCCGTTGAGAGGTGCCGCCGTGTTCGTACTGATCAGGAATCTAGGGACAGCCGTCGAGCGCGCCCTCCGGCCATCACCGTCCAGGAGAGTCCGAACCGAGCTGAGACGTCGCGCGAGCATCGGTCTGGCGATTTCGGCGCTGCTCGGCGTTGGCTGCCTGTTCGTCGCCTCGGTATGCCGAGTGTTCCTGGAGCGCGGCGGAGCCGGCTGGCTGCACGTCCTGGTGATCCTCTTGGCCTGGAACGGGCTCAGCCTCTGTTGGGAGGCAGTACTCGGCGCAGCGAAATTGGTGGGCACCCGCCTAAGACCGCAGTCACGCGCCGTGGCGAATGGGACAGGAGTGGGGCTCGATGCATGATGGGCGGTATGCCGCCGTCGAAGCCGCAGATCGAGGTCAGGGTTCAGGACGCTGTCACCAGGGTTCTCACTAGCGGGGCTGTCGAGGACGACCTGATCGAGTGCAAGTCTGTCTGGCCAGATCCGGTGAGGAAGGCACGCCAACTGGCCGCGATGGCCAATCGGGCAACTCCGGACCCGATCACGTGGATCATTGGCATCGACGAGAAGGCGCAGACCATAGCGGCGCCACCCGGCGTGGAGGTCAGCGACTGGATCGCGCAACTCGAGAAGCAGTTCGATGGCGGGGCGCCGGCGCTGCTCCACCATTTCAACGTGACGGTGGCGGACGGCGAGCAGGTCACAGTGCTCACCTTTGAGACCGACCGCGCACCGTACGTCGTGAAGTCGTCCGGAGGAACCGCGACACGCGAGGTGCCCTATCGTTCGGGCACCGGCACGCGCAGCGCGAGTCGGGCCGAGCTGCTGCGCATGCTCGCTCCCACTATCGACGTGCCGGCGGTGGTTATTCTCAGCGCCCGATTCTCACTGACCCTGAATGAACCAATGGGACGCGAGCCGAGCGTCGACTGTTCCGGACACGTTGGCGTTTTCGTCGAGCACCTCGCGGACCGAACGGCCATGATGCCGAACCACATCATGTCCGGGACGCTCCGCGGATTGGACCGATCCGCGACGCTGGAGCTCCGTGCTTGGAGCCCGGCATGGTGGGCGCCTGTCGCAGTACCGGCAGAGACTCGCCTTGGGGTCAGCGAGACCAAGGACGGGCTGCTCATCACGGCGCCCGGCAGCGGCGGCATCGGCTTCGAGCCCAAGAACAAGATCGACGCCGAGATATTCGGCGAGTGGATATTGGAGAAGACGCTGGACCTTCAGATGCAGCTCGGCGTCACGGGTGTGAGCAGGGCAATCCATCTACGAGCGGTAATGCGCCGACAAGCGATGGACTCCACGACCAACGGTGGGCAGAAGGAGACACGCGTGTCCTGGCTGATGCAGTAGACGACTCCGAACCAGCCGTGCGACGCCAGCACCAGGAAGGGAAGAGCTGACGGCGACCTGGTCCGGTCCGCGGGAAAATCGGTCGGCCGGGTGCGGGCGCGTTGCCTACACTCGGAGGGCGTCGTCGGGGGCGGACGAGAGGGGCAAGGCGTGGGCACGCGGCTGAAGGACGTGGCGGACCTCGCCGGGGTGTCGTTCAAGACCGTCTCGAACGTCATCAACAACCACCCGAACGTCACCGAGAAGACCCGCCAGAAGGTGCTCGACGCCGTCGCCGAGCTGCGCTACCGGCCGAACGTATCGGCACGCAGCCTGCGGCACGGGCGATCCGGGTTCCTGGCCATCGCGCTGCCCGAGCTCACGTCGCCGTACTTCGCCGCGCTGGCCTCACAGATCGGCGCCGTCGCCAAGCAGCAGAGCCTCATGGTCCTGATCGAAGAGACGTTCGGCGAGGCCGAGCGCGAGCGGCTGGCGCTGGACTCCTTGGACACCCGGCTCATCGACGGCGTCGTCTTCAGCCCCATGGCCATGACCGCCGAGGACGTCGCCGCGCACCCCGGGTCCACCCCCATGGTGCTGCTCGGCGAGCGCGGCCACCCCGCCGGCTTCGACCACATCGCCGTCGACAACGTCCGCGCCGCCTGTCAGGTGACGGAGCACCTCATCGGGCTGGGCCGGCGGCACATCGCCGCCGTGGGTGCGGAGTCGGGGTCCGGCACCGGCGGGCTGCGGGCGCGCGGCTACCGCGCGGCACTGCGGGCGGCCGGACTGCCGGTCGACCGCCGCCTCGTGGTGTCCGATGTCGACTTCGACCGCGAGAGCGGCGCCCGCGCCATGGTGGAGTTGCTCGACGGCGGCCGCCCGGTCGACGCCGTGTTCTGCTTCAACGACCTCATGGCGCTGGGCGCGCTGCGGGTCCTGCACGAGCGCGGCCTGCGCGTCCCCGACGACGTCGCCGTCGCCGGCTTCGACGACATCGAGGACGGCCGCTACTCGACACCGTCGCTCACCACAGTGGCGCCCGACCTGCCCTTCCTCGCCGAGGAAGCGGTCCGCCTGGTCGTCCGCCGCCTGGCGACGCCCGACGCCCCCGCCGAGCGCATCGACGTCCCGTTCGCCCTCACCATCCGCGAGTCGTCAGGAGGGACTTCTCCCCGCTATAGCGGGTGAAACTCCCTCCTCACAACCCAGAGTTATCCACAGATCGCCGTAGGGCCTGGCGCACCGGTTACCGTGCGACGCAGGCTGTCGGTCGTGTCCCATGTGCGTGTCGTACAGCTGGCCAAGATCCAGGACGGCCTGATCACCCGAGCCCAGGCGCTGGCGGCCGGGCTGACCTCGTCGGCCATCGAGCATGCGTCGCGGCCCGGTGGGCCGTGGCAGCGGGTGATCCGCGGCGTCTACGCGACGTTCACCGGTCCGCTCACACCGCTGCACCGATTGCGTGCGGCCTGCCTGCGTGTGGGCGACGGCGCGCTGGTCACGGGCGCGTGGGCGTGCTGGATGTCGGGGCTGCGCTACGGCCCACCCGTCGGCGATGTGGTCGACGTGCTGGTCGCGCGCGAGGTGGATCGGTCCGGCACCGGCTTCGTCCGGGTGCACCAGACGTCGCCGCTGCCGGCAGCGCAGTTCTGGGTCGATCGCGACGAGACGGCGGGGCGGGTGCCGGCGCCGACCGAGATCGCCCTCGACCGGCTGGCTCCCGCGGCCCGGCCCGGGACCATTCCGAAGGTGCCGGCCGCGCGCGCCGTCGTCGACGCCATCGTGCTCACGGAGCCGCGGCCGCCCGACTGGTCGCCGGAACACCGGCAGGCGGCGCTGCGGAACGTCCGGGCACTGATGTGCGAGGCGGTGCAGCGGCGGAAAGCCCGTCTGACCGAGCTGCGGACCGAGGCGCTGGCGGCGCGGCGACGGGGATCGGCGCTGGTCCGGGTGGCGCTGGCGGACATCGAGGCCGGGTGCCGTTCCGCGCCGGAGTGCGAGCTGCGTGATCTCGTGCAGATGAGCCGGATCCTGCCGGAGCCACTCTGGAACCGGCCGCTCCCGGGCATCCCTGGGATCGTGCCGGACGCATGCTGGGAGGAGCGGCGGCTGATCGTCGAGGTCGACTCGCGCTCGTTCCACGGATTCGGTGACGCGCCGGAGCGCACCGAGAACCGGCGGGCCAGGCTGGCCGCACGCGGTTGGGTCGTACTGCCGGTGTCACCGGCAACGCTGCGCACGAACCCGGCAGAAGTACTGGCGCAGATCGAGCATGCTTACATCGTCGGGAGGGAGTTCTCCTCGCTATAGCGGGGAGAACTCCCTCCCGACGACGGCGGTCAGCGCAGGGGCGGGGTGCTGGCCGGGGGCGTACGGTGGTGGGTGGCCTGCTCGTAGTCGTAGCCGAGGCCGAGGAGGGCCGGCTCGCTGAAGGGCAGGCCGAGCAGCTCTACGCCCACGGGCATGCCGTCAGGAGTGAAGCCGGCCGGGACCGTCAGCGCAGGGAAGCCGGTGTTGGCCGACAGCGAGCAGTTGCTGCCCGGCTGCGACAGCCCGATGACGGCGGCCTGCTGGCGGATCGTCGGGTAGACGATCGCGTCGAGGTCGTTCGCCTCCAGTAGCGTCCGCAGCAGCGTCTGCGCCTCGGCCCGCCGGGCCAGCCGCTGGTGGTAGGCGTCCTGCGGCCCGGTCGACACGCCCTGGCGGTTCCGCAGCGAGGACAGCACCGTCGGCGTGACCTTCCCGGACGTGATGATGTCGTCCATGGTGACGGCGTCGAACGGCGGCTCGAGCCGGGCCAGCGTCGCGGGGAACCGGGACCCGGGCGCGGCGAGGTACAGGTTGAGGTCGCGCTCGAACTCGTCGTTGATCACCCCGGAGGCCCCCACCGCGGACAGCAACGCGGCCTGCGTGGGCAGCTCCACCACCGAGGCGCCCTGGGCGGCCATGTCGGCGACGGCGGCACGGATCAGCGCCGTCGTGGGCTGCTCGGCGGCGGACGAACCGAGGTAGTCGGTCAGCACCCCGATCCGCGCGCCGGAGAGCGCGTCGTCGTCCAACGACGGCAGGTACGACGCCGGCACTCGCCCCACGGAAGCTGAAGTCGACGGGTCCGCCGGGTCGTAGCCCACCGTCGCGTCGAGGACCAGCGCGACGTCGGTGACGGACCTGGCGATCGGCCCGCCGACGTCCTGGGTGTACGACATCGGGGCGATGCCGTCGCGGCTGGACAGACCGTGCGTCGGCCGCAGCCCGACCAGGCTGTTGTGCGCGGCCGGGATGCGGATCGAGCCGCAGGTGTCCGAGCCCATGCCGACGGCGCCGAACCCGGCCGCGATGCCCGCGCCGGTGCCGCCGCTGGAGCCGCCCGGGTTGCGGGTCTGGTCGTACGGGTTGCGCGTCTGCCCGCCCAGCGAGCTGATGGTCGTGATGCCCGACGCGTACTCGTGCAGGTTGGTCTTGGCGACGATGATCGCGCCGGCCGCGCGCAGCCGGGCGACCTGCTCGGCGTCGTCGGCGGTGTGCCAGCGCTCCAGCGCCAGCGATCCGTTCGACGTCGGCAGGTCGAAGGTGTCGTAGTTGTCCTTGATGAGGATCGGGATGCCGTGCAGCGGGCCGCGCACCTGGCCGCGCCGCCGTTCGTTGTCGAGGCGAGCGGCCGCCGCGACGGCGCGCGGGTCCTCGGTGATGACGGCGTTCACGCCCGGCTGGTCCGCGTACGCCTCCTCGTAGGCGTCGATGCGCGCCTGGTAGGCCTTGACCAGCTGCACCGACGTCACCTCGCCGGTCGCCAGCAGCTCGCGCAGGGCGTTCGCGTCCAGGTCGACGACCCAGTCGGCGATCTCGGCGTCCGTCGCCCGTTGGCCCGGCGCGGCGCCGACCGGCACCACCGTCGTCGCCAGGAGGGCGGTGCCGGCCAGTAGCGCCGCCACCGTTCGTGCTCGTCGGTTCCGCCACCGTCGTGCCACGTCGTCTCCTCGTCTCGATGCGGCCCCCGCGCAGTGCAGACTCCGGCCCCGTTGTTCCGGGACCGTTTCGTCCGGATGACGGCTTTGGATATGTGATACTCGCCACTGTGACCGACATGAGCTACCGCCAGCTGGGCGCGTCCGGCCTCACCGTCTCCGTCGTCGGGCTGGGGTGCAACGCGTTCGGGCGCCGCATCGACGATGCCGCCGCCACCGCCGTCGTGCACGCCGCGCTCGACCACGGCGTCACGCTGTTCGACACCGCCGACACGTACGGGTTCGGCGAGAGCGAGCGGATGCTCGGCGCCGCGCTCGGCAGTCGCCGCGACGACGTGGTCATCGCGACCAAGTTCGGCAGCGACATGCAGGGCGCCAACGGGCCGGACTGGGGCGTCCGCGGGTCGCGGCGCTACATCCGGCGGGCGGTGGAGTCGAGCCTGCGCCGGCTCGGCACCGACTGGATCGACCTGTACCAGCTGCACTTCCCGGACCCGCGCACGCCGCTCGAGGAGACGCTGGCGGCGCTGGACGAGCTGGTGGGCGAGGGCCTGGTCCGCTACGTCGGCTCGTCGAACTTCGCAGCCTGGCAGGTGACGGAGGCCGCCTGGATCGCGCGGACCGAGGGCCTGTCGCCGTTCGTCAGCGCGCAGAACAAGTACTCCGTCTACGACCGGTCCGCCGAGGCCGAGCTGATCCCGGCCGCCGAGCACGCCGGCGTCGGCATCCTGCCCTACTCGCCGCTCGCGTGGGGCCTGCTCACCGGCAAGTACCGCCGCGGCCAGGCCGCGCCCGAGGGGTCCCGGCTCGCCGACCCCACCCAGGCCAAGCGGCTCGACGGCGCCGACTTCGACCGGCTCGAGGCGCTGGAGCGCTACGCCGCCGAGCGGGGCGTCGGCATCCTCGACGTCGCGATCGGCGGGCTGGCCGCTCAGCCCGCCGTCGGCTCCGTCATCTCCGGCGCGGTGACGGCGGAGCAGGTCGCGGCGAACGTCGCCGCCGGCTCGTGGGAGCCGACGGCGGACGACCTCGCGGCCCTCGACGCGATCTGATCGACGACGGCGTCAGCCTGCGGCGGGGCGCACCCGCCAGGCGGCCTCGACCAGGGCCGTCAGCGCGGGCTCGACCTGCTCGTACGTCCGGGTCTTGAGGCCGCAGTCGGGGTTCACCCAGAGCCGGTCGCCGGGGATCGCGTCCAGCGCACGACGCAGCAGCGCCTCGACCTCGTCGGCCGACGGCACCCGCGGCGAGTGGATGTCGTACACGCCGGGGCCGATGCCGCGGGCGAACCCGGACGCGGCCACGTCGGGCACGATCTCCATGCGCGACCGGGCCGCCTCGATGCTGGTGACGTCGGCGTCCAGGCCGTCGATCGCGGCCACGACGTCGCCGAACTCCGAATAGCACAGGTGCGTGTGCACCTGCGTCTCGTCGGCCACCCCGGCCGTGGCCAGCCGGAACGCGCCCACCGACCAGTCGAGATACGCCGCCCGGTCCACACGCCGCAACGGCAGCAGCTCGCGCAGCGCCGGCTCGTCGACCTGCACGATCCCGATGCCGGTCGCCTCGAGGTCGACGGTCTCGTCGCGGATCGCCAGCGCGACCTGCCGGGCGGTGTCGCCGAGCGGCTGGTCGTCGCGGACGAACGACCACGCGAGGATCGTGACCGGACCGGTCAGCATGCCCTTCACCGGCCGGTCGGTCAGCGACTGCGCGTACGTCGCCCACTCGACCGTGATCGGCGCCGGCCGCGACACGTCGCCGTAGAGGATCGGCGGGCGGACGCAGCGCGACCCGTACGACTGCACCCAGCCGTGCTCGGTCGTGGCGAAGCCGTTCAGGTGCTCGGCGAAGTACTGCACCATGTCGTTGCGCTCCGGCTCGCCGTGCACGAGGACGTCGAGGCCGAGCTTCTCCTGCAGCCGGATCACCCGCTCGATCTCGGCGCGCATGCGGGTCGTGTACTCGGCGCGGTCCAGCCGGCCGGCGCGGTAGGCCGCCCGGGCCCGGCGGATGTCGCCGGTCTGCGGGAACGAGCCGATGGTCGTGGTCGGCAACGGCGGCAGCCCCAGCCGGTCGCGCTGGACGTCGGCCCGCTCGGCGAACGCCGTGCGCCGGGCGTCCTCGGGGGTGAGTCCCGCGAGCCGCGACCTGACGCCGTCGTCGATCACCTCCGGAGCGGACGCGCGATCGGACAGCGCCGTCCGGGCCTCCTGGAACGACGGCGTCAGCTGCCCGTCCCGTAGCGCTGCGGCGAGCGCCACCACCTCGGCGACCTTCTGGTCGGCGAACGCCAGCCACTCCTTCAAGCGCGGGTCCAGAGAGGCCTCGGCGTCGAGGTCGTAGGGGACGTGCAGCAGCGAGCAGGAGGTCCCGACGGCGACGGCGGCAGCCTGCGGTTCCAGGGCGCGCAGCGTCGCGAGGGCCGCGTCGAGGTCGGTGCGCCAGACGTTGCGGCCGTCCACGACCCCGGCGACGACGGTCTTCGTGGCCAGCCCGGGGACGTCACCCGCGACGGGAACCGAACCCGCCACCAGGTCCAGGCCGATCGCCTCGACCGGCGACGACGCGAGCACCGGCAGCGCCTCGCCCAGGTCGCCGAAGTAGGCGCTGACCAGGATCGCCGGCCGCTCCGCCAGGCCACCCAGCCGCTCGTAGACCCGGCCCAGCGCGGCCAGCTCCTCAGCCGTGCGGTCGGCGGCGTAGGCCGGCTCGTCCAACTGCACCCACGCGACCCCCTCGTCTGCGAGCGTCGTGAGCAGCAGCGCGTAGACCGCGACGAGGTCGTCCAGCCGGTCGAACGGCCGGAAGCCGTCCGGCGCGTCGTCGGCCGGCTTCGCGAGCAGCAGCAGGCTGGCCGGTCCGATCAGCACGGGCCGGGTGGTGATGCCCAGCGCCAGCGCCTCGCGGTACTCCGACACCGGCTTGGTGGGGTCGAGGTGGAAGCGCGTCGTGGGCGCGATCTCCGGGACCAGGTAGTGGTAGTTGGTGTCGAACCACTTCGTCATCTCCAGCGGCGCGGCGCCGGACGTGCCGCGGGCCATGGCGAGGTAGGTCCCGAGGGCGTCCAGGCCCAGCGCGGCGAATCGCGGCGGCACGGCGCCGGCCAGGACGGCGGAGTCGAGGACCTGGTCGTACAGCGAGAACGTGTTCGACGGGACGGTGTCCAGGCCCAGCGCGGTGAGCCGGCGCCAGGTGCGTTCCCGTTCGGCGCGGGCGGCGGCGTCGAGCTCCTCGCGGCCGGACTCGCCGGCCCAGTAGGACTCGAGGGCGCGCTTGAGCTCGCGGTTCGGGCCGATGCGCGGGTAGCCGGGGACGGTGGCGCCGAGGGGCGCAGTGGTGCCTTGGTCGGGGGTCGTGCGGGTCATGAAGGTGTCTCCTCGCGAGCGCGGACAGGCGTTCGTCGGGGGCCGGCCGTCCCGGTCGACGTCAACCGCGCCGGGAGCCTCTTGCGTCGGCCGGCTCGTACCCATCAGGTACCCGCCGGCCGAACCACCAGTGCCAGTGATCGTAGGCGCCTCGTGGAGGACCGCAAGGTGACATCCCGTGATACGGACGATGGCGTCTCAGAATGCGGGAACGAAACAGCCTAGTTGTGCTCTTGCGCTACGTGCGACTTTGTCGCATCATGCTTAGGACGAAGACGTACGTGCTTGTCGCAGCGGTTCAGATACAGAATCACTGTCCGCAATCGGACATTTCACTCCCGTTCACGAGGAGGACACCCATGCACGTGCCCGACGGGTTCCTGAACGCCCCCACCTCGGTCGCGACCGGCGCCGTCGCCGTCGCCGGGGTCGCCATCGCGCTGCGCAAGGCCCAGGGCGAGCTCGACGAGCGGACCGCTCCGCTGGCCGGCCTCACCGCGGCGTTCGTGTTCGCCGTGCAGATGCTGAACTTCCCGGTCGGCGTCGGGACCAGCGGGCACCTCATGGGTGGCGCGCTCGCGGCCGTTCTGGTGGGGCCGTGGACCGGGGTGCTGGTCCTGTCGGTGGTGCTCCTCGTCCAAGGGCTGCTCTTCGCCGACGGCGGGCTGACGGCGCTGGGCACCAACATCACGCTCATGGGCATCACGACGGTGTTCGTCGGCTGGGCGGTAACGCGCGCGCTCATGGTGATGCTGCCGAAGCGGCCGGCCTCGGCGGTGCCGGCGGCCGCGGTCGGCGCGCTGATCTCCGTGCCCGCGGCCGCGCTGCTGTTCGTCGTGCTGTTCGCGATCGGCGGCGAGGCGTCGCTCTCGCTGGGCGCGCTGACGGCGAGCATGCTCGGCTGGCACACGCTCATCGGCATCGGTGAGGCGGTCATCACGGGGCTGACGGTGAGCGCCGTCGTCGCCGTCCGGCCCGACCTCGTCCACGCCGCCCGCGGCCTGCGGCCGGCGCTGCAGCTCAAGCAGGCCGACGGCACGCTGGCCCCGGCTCCGGCCGCACCCGAGCCGGTGGGCGCCGCGTCGGCGCGGGGGAGCGCGAAGCCGCTGCTCATCGGCGGTGGCGTGGTGGCGCTGGCGCTGGCCGGCATCGTGAGCTTCTTCGCCAGCAGCAACCCCGACGGCCTCGAGTACGTGGCCGAGGGCGAGGGCTTCCTCGACACCGCCCAGGACCACGCGTTCGGCGGGTTCGGGCTGGCCGACTACGGCGAGGTCGGCGGCATCCCGGTCGGCGTGGCCGGCATCATCGGCGTCGCGGTGGTCGTGGTGCTCGGCGTGGTGCTGTTCAAGCTGGTCGCCGGCCGGTCGCGGACCGCATCGGCGTCGCGGGCGACGGAGGACGCCGTCCGGTGAGTGGCGGACACGGGCACGGGCACTCGCTGTACCGGGCGGGCGACTCCCCGGTGCACCGGCTGCCCGCGCACGTCAAGGTGCTCGCGCTGCTGGCGTTCGTGCTGGTGGCCGTCGCGACGCCGCGGGAGCGGTACTGGGCCTTCGGGGTCTACGCGCTGCTGCTCGCGGCGGTCGCCGTGGTCGCGCGCGTGCCGGCCCGCGTCATCGTCAGGCGGATGGTCGTCGAGGTGCCGTTCGTGGTGTTCGCG